>JAFZZR010000080.1 GCA_017615635.1 Lentisphaeria bacterium | reverse complement strand
GCGCCTGGCAGAAATCCATTATGGCGGCCTTGAACCGGACAACGGAGCGGAATTCATCCTCTTCTCCGAAAATATCCCAAATCCGGGCTGTCAGTTCCGGATCATGCCCGGAACGGATCCCGTGCAGCCCGTGGTAGAGGTCCATGCCGGGGTAGAGTTCCAAGTTGAAGTGAAACGTCATGAAAGTGATGTCGTCGGTAAACAGATATTCCGCCGGAGTTTCGTTCGGGATGAAGTAGAAGTGATCCTTTTTCAGCGGAAAGACCGTGCCGGACGCCGGATCGCGTACGCAGTCCTTCTGTTTCCCTGTTTCGGTATGCACCAGAAAGATGATATTCTGGTGAAAGGTGCAGATCCGGTGGAAGACCAGGCGCTCGTACGCGATATGGTTGAATGTCAGATCGCACCGTCCGTTCAGGCGGCGCAGCGGTTTTCTGTTGATGAGGATCATAAAATCATATATGAATGTCAGATTTCTGCATTTTATTTTCCTTTTCGGTGTAATATAGTAACAAAGAATCACAAATTCAAGCAAAAGGTTCTCTCATTATGAAAGATTATCTGGATTTCACCGGAAAACGCGCCATCGTGACCGGAGGACGGCGCGGACTCGGACGGGCCATGGCTCTGGCTCTGGCGGAACGCGGCTGCTCGGTGGCGGTGGTCTCGCACAGCAAAGACGCACCGGAACTTCTGGCCGAACTGAACAGCTTCGGAGGAAAATGCTTTTATTTTTCCGCCGACCTGGGGAACCGGGAGGACCGGCGCGGTCTGGTGTCGAAAATGGCTGAAGCGCTGGGCGGACTCGACATCCTCATCAATAATGCAGGGATGCAGTTCGTCGAGTCCATCGAAACCTGCACCGAGGAACAATGGGACACCAGTCGTTCCCTGATGCTGGATGCCGTGTACGATCTCTCGCATCAGGCGGTCCCTCTACTGAAGGCATCCGGCGGCGGAAAGATCATCAATATCGCCTCCATCTGTGCCTTCCGGGAGGGCGGCGGAAACTTCAGCTACGGGGTGATGAAAACCGGAGTCATGGGCATGACCCGCTGCATGGCCAACGCCCTCGCAAAGGACAACATCAACGTCAACGCCATTGCGCCGGGAATCATCCGCACGGACCTGACCGAACGGTGCTTCGAACCGCAGCGCTATCAGGCGCTGATCGGGAAATATCCGGCTCGGCGGCTCGGCGAACCGGATGAGATCGCAAAAGTCGCTCTGTTTCTGGCCGGCGATATGAGCAGTTTCGTGAACGGCGTCACGATTCCGGTGGATGGCGGCTTCACGGGGAATTGAGCGGGAGACGGGCTTCATGAAAGCGCTTCAGGAAGAACTCCGGGCGTACTACTCCGTACGGTCCGGCCGGGATCGGGAGAAGACGCTCAATCCGTTCCTGGACGAGATGAACGGCTGGGCGGAGGCGCATCCGGACGCGTCACCGCTGGAAATGAAGACGGCGCAGTACGAGATCATTGCAGAGCGCTTCGAGCCTGTCATCTTCCGCAATACGCCCTTCTTTTCCGAAATGGGCGTCCGGATCGCCGAATACGACGGGACCGGCATGGGCCCGGGCGCCTGGCTGATGCACCGCAACGGACATTTGTGGCAGGAGGAAAATCCGGAGATCTTTCTGCAGCATCAGGAGTTCAGCCGCGCCGGATTCCACCTCGCCTACGGTCCGTTCGTCGACCCGGATCATCATTGCTTTCCGTTTACGGCTGTGCTGCGGAACGGACTGGAGCACTTTTACCGCGAGTTCGGAAAAAATACGGACGAGTTTTCCGTAATGGTCTGCCGTTCCCTCCTGGCCGTCCGGAAAATCGCGGAGAAATTTGCGGATGCGGCGGAAAAACTTACACCCGAAACGCCACAGCAGGCGGCGCACCTTAAAAGAATCGCCGCCGCGGCCCGGCGCGTCCCCTGGAAGAAGGCGGAAACCTTTTACGAAGGCTTGTGCGTCCTCTGGTTCCTGCATGAAGTCTGTGCCTCGGTGGACGGGATCGGCATGTCGGTTCTGGGGCGTCCGGACTGCTGGCTGAAAGAGCTCTATGAGAATGATCTGGCCTCCGGAAGAATGTCGCGTGAAGACGCATACGACCTGATATGCCGTTTCATGGTCCATACCGACTGCAAGCTGGATTTCAGCCGTCCCCTGAGCGAACAGTTCAACCTCGGCGAGCAGGGCGATACGATCATTCTCGGAGGCTGTGATGAAACAGGGAACGACTGCTGCGGCGAGCTGACGGGCCTTTTCCTCCGGGCACACCGGGAGTGGAAACTGATCTATCCCAAGATCCATTTCCGCTATTCCGCCCGGACCCCGTCCGAATTCCTGCAGGATGCCTGCACCGATTTTCTCAATGGACGGAACACGGTCTCGTTTCTGAATGACGATACTCTGATCCCCGCGCAGGTGAAGGCAGGGAAGAGACCGGAGGACGCGAGAAACTATGTGGCGGGCGGATGCTGGGAGGTCATTCTCGAAGGCTGTGAACATTCCCAGGGGGCAAACTGCTATATGAATCTGGCCCGCATTCTGGATCTCTCCATTCACGACGATCCGGAGCTGGAGGCAAAACTCGGCATGACGTTCCGGAAACTCGCCGGAGAGGAAGATTTCGATCAGGTGTTTCAGCTGGTGATGGAGAATGTGAAGGAAACGATCCTCCGGCTCTGCGACCGGATACGGATCGGCAGCCGTCCATGGAGCCGGATCAATCCCTCGCCTTTTTTCTCGGCGGCCCTGAAGGACTGTCCGGAGAACAAACGGGACTATTCCGCAGGCGGTGCGCGATACAATCCGCATGGGCTCCCGATGGGAAATCTGGCCGTGCTCACCGATTCCCTTTCCGCGATCCGGCATCTCTGCTTCGATAAGAAACTCTGCACCCTCGGAGAACTGCTCCATGCGGTCCGCGCCGACTGGAACGGCTTCGAAACGCTCCGGGCCGCCGCGCTTGCCGCTCCGCGATACGGAAACTCGGATTCCTGTACGGCCCTGGCATGCCGTATCCTGCGGGAAATCACCGCATCGGTGGCGGACTATAACGCGGCCCATGGGGAGATCCGTTTCCAGCCGGGTCTCTACAACTACCGCGACATCATCGACTGGGCCGACCGGACACGCGCCACGCCCGACGGCCGGCGTAAAGGCGATTTCCTTTCCCAGGGACTGACGCCCCAGCGGTATTCCCGCGGCCTGAACGCGGCCGACATCCTCCGGACTGTGCAAGCTCTTCCGCTTGCCGATTTCCCGGCCAATTCCGTCCTCACGCTCACGCTTCAGAAGCAGGGCATGACACCGGACCGCCTGGCCGCCGTGGTAAGATGTTTTTCCGGAGGCAATCTCCAGCTGAACTGTCTGGATCAGGCCGAACTGTACGACGCCATGGAGCATCCGGAGCGGCATCAGGACCTGATCGTCCGGCTCTACGGATATTCCGCCCGCTTCGTCTCCCTCGACGGACAAATGCAGAAGGAATTCATCTCCCGCACCTTTTTGTGAAGTCAAAAATACAACAGATAACAGAAGGATTTCTGTCATGAAAAGAATCACCGTCCACACCGGTTCCATGAAATGTCTTGGCGCTTTTTCCGCATCTGTTATGACGGTCGGAATTTTTCTGTTTCCCGCAGCGTTCGATATAAACGCCAACGAGCCGACAGACGATCCGCTTGTGGTGAACACCTCGTTTGAAACAATCGGCAAAGACGGTATGCCAAAAGACTGGCACGCTCGCAACAAAAACAAAAACGGCACGATCACCCTTGACAAGACCATGGCAGCGCACGGCGGATTTTCCGTTCTTCTTTCCTCCTTAGCCCCCATGAAAGGCGGCATGTTTTTCGGTCAGAAAATCTCCCCGGAGAGCATCAACCGGATTAAGCCCGGCACCCCCATGAAACTTTCCATCAAGGTCAATACGGGCGGCGATCCGGGCGTGAAATTCATGTTTTATCTGGAGCGGCTGAAAGACGGCAAGTATCTCAAGGGTGCAAAGTCCGGAGTCGAGACAGACTATTTCGGCTGGATGGATAAGAGCATTGTCTTCGATTATCCGGATGACGGGCCGGTATCCGATGCGCGAATTTGGGTTTCGCTGATGACGCCGGGCAATCTCAATGTGGACTGCTTCGAACTCGCCCCGGCCAGTGAAGAAGACATCCGGGCGGCAAAGAGTGCCGAGGCTGTAAAAGCCGCGTATGTCCGCGCACGGGGACTCCCTTCACGTCATACATATATCCTGCCGGAAGTCCCCCGCAAAATCGATCTGGAGTATAAACTTCCACTCGGTGAAATGACCATATCTCTGAAGTCTCTTGACGGGGGTAGAATCATTCAGAACTGGAAGATTGCTGCTGTCGATCCGGGTGAAACACGTTGTGCATCCATTGAAATTCCTTTGCTTACCGAAGGTCCTTACAAACTGGAATACACATGGAAGGATGGTTCAGATCAGGATTACTTCCGCATCCGCACGCCGCAGACCCGCGGTGCGGCGTTCAATGCCGAGGGGATCCTGCTGTTGAACGGGGAACCATTCTTTCCTATCGGCATGTATCCCGCGGTTAAGGCGATACACCTGTTCGAAACATACGGAAAAGCCGGCATCAACACATTGGTGCTTAACGGTATTTCATCCAAAGAAGCAAAGGCCCGCAGAAGATACTCTGAAAAACTCAATTCTCTGGGTATGGCCATTGTCTTTGAAACCTCCTGCAGCCGTTATTCGAAAGACGTAGAGAACGACGCCCGAAGAGAAGCGGAAAATGTATCGGCCATTGCGGAAATCTTTCAAAACGTCATAGGAACTACCGCGGATGAACTCTGCTGGGGCCTCGTCCCCGAGGAGAAAATCCGGGCTTACTATGAGGCCTTTTTCACGACAGCGCCGGATTTCGTCGTTTGGCAGAATCATGCGCCCCGCCTGACTGGAACGGGATCGCGGGATTCCTTCTATGCCGTACGCAAAGTCTCGCGTCTTTCGGATATTACGGGCGTTGATATCTACCCTGTTCCCGACGGGAAAGCAGGGCACAACGACCTTTCCGAAAAATCTCTGGCCTGCGTAGGAAAATATACCGATCTGGCCAGTCGGAGCGGCTTCGACGAAATCCCCGTCTGGATGATCCTTCAGGCATTCAGTTGGGATGAATTAAACAGCAGACCCGTTTCCACGCAGCCCATTCCCACATATCGTGAACTCCGTTTCATGGTCTGGAATGCGATCACACACGGTGCACGCGGCATCTTCTACTACCAGCCTCCCCGTCTGGCGAAAGTCTGGTTCGAACAGTTCGGAAAGGATGTTGCCGATGTCAATCACGAACTCGCCGTGGCCGCAAAGATCATCGCCCGGGGCAAGATCCTGAAACTTCCTGATGCGCCGGAACATGTCCGCTTTTCCGCCTTCGATGACGGCACGAACCGACTTTTCGCGGCAGTCAATGAATCCAAAGAGAAAAGCGTGACGTGCGTCATGCCGCTGGAAGGCCGGTTCTTCCGGTCGCCCGACGGTTCGGAATTCAGCGGAAAAGAGTTTACGCTCGCTCCGTACGAGGTCCTGATCCTGAGTACGAAGCCCATCCGGATTCAGCCGTCGGAAATGTTCGCCTATAACGGACCTTCGACAGAAGCGCTGACCATCGACGGGAATTGGGTGGTTCATCCGAAGCACGCAACGACGCCCAATCGAAAAGTCTTTTTCAAGCAGAATTTCACGATCGAGGATATCCCGGGTAAAGTCGTACTGCGGTGCTGTTTTGACGATTCCGCCGAATTTTTCCTGAACGGCGTAAAACTGCAGGGCGGAAAAGGCGGATTCCGCGTACTGACCGAAATCGATGTGACAAAACTCCTGAAACGGGGCGCGAATGAACTTTCCGGTACGCTGTTTAATCATTCCGGACAGTGCGGCGTTGTTTTCGAACTCAAGTCTGATAAGACGATCACCGCCTCCGGCGGAGAAACGCTGTTCTCGGAAGACGGCAGAGAAAACTGGGTGGAGGCAACCCTGCTCGGCAAACCGCCCGTGAAGCCCTGGATGCTTCCGAATGAAATAGAAACGTACTGATATTAAAAACATAGGAGACACCGAGAATGAGAAAGAGATTCATTTCTTCCGGCAAAGATTTTACCCTCATCGAACTGCTGGTCGTCATCGCCATCATTGCCGTGTTGGCCGGGATGCTCCTGCCTTCACTGAGCAAGGCAAAGGAAAGCGCCATGGGAATGTCCTGCCTGAACAATCAACGGCAGACGGGCTTGGGATTCCTTACGTATGCTAATGATTTCGATAATTATGTATTTCTCAGGTACGGAGACTGGTCGTTCCGGACCATTCTTTCCAACAGTTCATATTTCCGTTCGCGGAGACAGCCCAGCAAAGGGACTGACTTCCTCGTACAGGGATACTGCAGCATCGAAATCGACGCCTGCCCCTCAACGGAGCCTTTGATAGACGACGATCACAGCATGTATTTTGTCTACGCTTCGCCCGGACGGCACAAGCACTACGGGTGCAAGGATGAATGGCGAGTAGATGTTACCAACTCGAAAGACAGTAATAAGATTATGCGGTTTTACAAACTTTCAGTGATTGGAAAGGAACTGAAATACGCCTGGGGTCTGGCGGATTCCCGCAAGAATTCAATGCCGACAAGAGGCTACTACACAATAGGCGTTGATGCGGGAACCGCAGAAGCAGGTCTTCTTGCCACCCGTCACAACAACGGCAAAGTGAATATGTGGTATTTCGACGGTCATGCGGCGGCGGAGAATCTGACGACTATTGCCGATATGTACAAGCACATTTCCGGGCTTAATTATGCAAGAGTATACGTAGGTAGCGGGGGAAAGGGCGGCTACCAGCAGTTCTGATAATCCTGAGGCACTTTCGAAAAAAAGAAAATGAGGGGAAAGGGAAAACCTGTTTTACCCATAACGAAACGGAGGATGATATTCTGTCATGAAACTGAAATTCAGAACACCGGACTTCATCCGGCGAAAAGGCGTGGTACTGTCCCCGGACCGCATGCCCTATGAAAGCGCCCTGACCTTCAATGCGGGGGTCAACCGCTGGCACGGCGGGTATGTTATGCTGTTCCGCAACGACTTCGGGTTCAGCAAAAAAGACTACGATGACTACTACGAAGGCCGGATCGGCCGTCTTCCGCCCACGCTGAACAATCTGGGCCTTGCGGTCAGCTCCGACGGACTGCACTGGGATATCCGTCCGGAACCCGTCTTTTCCATGAGCGGGAACGGCATTATCCGTGCGTACGACCCCCGGATCACGGATCTGGGCGGAGGCGAGTACGGCGTCTGCTTCGCCGTCGAGTCCACGGCGGGCACTCGGGGCGGCATTGCCCTCACGAAGGATTTCGAGCACTTCGAGGTGAAAAGCATCTCGGTCCCGGTCAACCGGAACATGGCTCTGTTTCCGGAAAAGATCGGAGGGGAATACGTCCGGCTGGAGCGGCCGTTCCTCACCGGGGACCGCAACCATTCCATCTGGCTTTCCCGGTCGCCCGACCTTGTCCACTGGGGCGAGTCCGAACTGGTTCTGGCCTGCGGGGATCTTCCCTATTCCGACCTCAAGATCGGGCCCGCGGCGCCTCCGGTCAAAACGCCGCAGGGGTGGCTGACTCTTCTTCATGGGGTTGAGGTCCAGGAACAGCCGTTCCCCGGCTGGGCGCGCGACTGGAAACGCTGCTACTACGGCGGAGTCATGCTGCTCGATCCGGAAAATCCCGCGAAAATCATCGCGTTGGCCGGAATTCCCCTGCTGGTTCCGGAGGAACCCTATGAAATCGAAGGCTACCGGGGCGGCGTGATCTTCCCCGGCGGCATGATCGCCGAGCCCGACGGGACCGTGAAGATCTATTACGGGGCGGCGGATACGGTGGAGTGTCTGGCCGAGGCGAAAATGCAGGACCTGATCGATTTCTGCTTCGAACACAACGTTATGAAATGAGCCGAAATCGGATCAGGAGCCTTCCTCTGACTCTCAATAACAGGATCAGGCAAATTGATCCGGCGGCACATCGGAATCGCTTTCGTAGTAGTAGGAGTAGTCGATTCCCTTCATGAACATTTCTCGGTCATTGATCCGGTCTGTCAAAGCACCCGAGAGCAAACGGCGGATATGCGCGGGATCCGAAACGCTTTCCCGCATGGTCGCCAGATACTCATATTCTTGTCATCCGACTCCAGTCCACGCATTTTTCAAAGTCCGCTTCAGCATCAGGTCCAGCCAGATCCGGGTGCTGCGCCCGTTTCCTTCCATGAAGGGATGCGCCATATTCATCTCGACGTATTTGCTGATGATCTCATCCAGCGTCGTTTCCGGCATGTTTTCGATACTGCGCAGGATGTCCGGAAAATATCGGGCATTGGCGAACGTGAAGCCGCCCTTGCTGATTTTCCTGGCCCGTATCTGCCCGGCGAAGCTGGACCTTCACTGGACCTTCAGCCTGGTCTGGCACACGAAAATGAGCGTAAAAGGACGGAAAAGAAGAGAAAGGAGAAAATGAACAAGAGGGCGATGAATAAAACGTCGCAAGCAGGCAATCTGAAATGAGTTATAAGTAAAAATAAAATGGTGCGCCCACGGGGACTCGAACCCAGGACCCAATGATTAAGAGTC
>JAFZZR010000079.1 GCA_017615635.1 Lentisphaeria bacterium | reverse complement strand
GGGGAAACCTTTCCGGGCTTGCCGTTCAGGACGGCGGAAACGGCCTGCCGTGATACGCCGACCATTTCCGCGATTTCTTTTGTAGTGACAGCCATCTGATCCTCTTCCGAAAAGCGTTTGGTTGCGCGCGCAACTATCCCTAATGTACAGCAGAATCAGATTTTGTCAAACAAAAATTTCAAAAAAAGTGTTTTCGACGGAAAAACGGCTCCCGTTTTTCGATCATCAGAGGACGCGCTTCAGCATTTCGACAGATCGCCGTTGATGGTGATTCCGCCGTCGGCCGCAATGACGGCGCCGTTAAGATAGCTGGCTTCGTCCGAGGCCAGGAAAAGGGCCACTTTCGCGATCTCCTCCGGAGTGCCGTAACGCCGGAGCGGAGTCCGCAGCTTCAGAAAACGCTCTTCGTCGAAGGTGGAATTTTCCGGGTTGCTCTGGCGCATCATGGGCGTCATGATGGCGGCGGGCGAAATGCAGTTGACCCGCACGTTGTAGCGGCCGTACTCGGCGGCCATGGACTTGGTGAGCTGGACGATGGCGCCCTTGGTGGCGGTGTAGGCGTCGCAGTCGGGAATCCCGATCATGCCGGCGCTGGAGGCGGTGTTGACAATGGAGCCGCCGTTCTTCATGAGGAGCGGGAGTCCGTATTTGCAGAAGAGAAACACGCTCCGCAGATTGATGGCGATGATTTTCTCCCAGACATCCTCCTCGATATCGGTGATCCGGCCGTCCCGCCCGTTCCAGTAGACGCCCGCGTTGTTGTAGAGCACATCCAGTTTTCCGTCCGCGGCGTCGATCACTCTCCGCACGTCCTCGCTTCGGGAGACGTCGCACTTGACGAATTCCGCGCCCGTGGCCGCGGCGGTTTCCCGTCCGGCCTTTTCGCTGATGTCGGCAATGATGACCCGCGCGCCCTCGGCGGTGAACAGCTCCGTGCCCGCCCGGCCGATGCCGCCCGCGCCGCCGGTGATAATGACCGTTTTACCATTCAGACGATTCATGATGCTGCCTCCATCTTCTCCCGTACCGGGAATTGAAACATTTATGTGCGCGACTGATCTTTCCAGGAAAATTCATGTTCGCCCGGGCCGAAATCGCCCGCCTGCGTATGAGCCAGCGTATGTTCGGGCACCAGAAGCACGGCCCGGATCGTATCGTCCTTCCGCACCCACTCCGCATGAATGAGGCCATGAGGCGTCGGCACCGTTCCGCGGGCAAAGGAAAGGCCGCAGGGAACGGGATCGAAACGGAATTCGGCGAATCCGGGAGCGGCGGGCGAGACGCCCAGCAGGACGGTTTGAAGGAAGTCCGCCGGAGACGTGCTGAAACCGTGGCACAAACTGGCCGAGCCACCGAAACCGGCCTTGCCGGAGAAATAAACGCCGTTTTCCCAGATCGTGGAACATCCGGAATCCAGGATCGGCCCCCAGAAGTGCCGGATATGATCGAGAGCCTCGCGGAAAAGCCCCTGCTTCTTCATGGCCAGCAGGAGGAAGGATCCGTAAAAGAGTTCCGGATCGAAATTCTCTTTGGACATCAGGTCTTTCTCCAGAATCTCCCGCCGGGCCGGATCCGAGCCCATACCGGCCAGCAGAGCCAGTGCCTGGGCAACGCGGCTGGTCCGGATCTTCGCCTTGCCGAAATCAGGCACACCGCACAGGTCCAGTTCCTCCCGGTTGACAACGTATTCCCGGCAATCGCGCAGGAATCCGCCTGCG
The DNA here is from genome assembly GCA_017615635.1 of Lentisphaeria bacterium. Lineage (GTDB taxonomy): Bacteria > Verrucomicrobiota > Lentisphaeria > Victivallales > UBA1829 > RGIG8244. The sequence goes on along the minus strand of JAFZZR010000079.1, from coordinate 63,675 downwards.
GGATCGCAGAACTCCCGCCAGGTCGCATCCTGCATGGACCGGATCTCCCCGGAGAAATCGGAAGAAGTGTCGCCCGCGGGGACTTTCAGCTCCTCCATGGCCTTCAGGGCGATGATGTAAAGAGAATTCATGAGAGAGCTGCCGGCGGAGGGGATCTGGACTCCGTTCAGTTCGAAGGACCAGTCGAAGAAGTTGTTGACCGCGCAGTAACGGCGCGGCAGTTCCAGAACGCCGCGCTCATTCTTCCATTGCCGGAAGGTCTGCATCATGGTCTGCAAAACGGGATACCCTTCGCGAACGAGTTCGGCATCGCCTGTATAGAGCCAGTATTCACAAAGGGAAAGGGGCAGCGTGAGGTCGGCGGAAAGGATGTATCCCAGGGCGGTGTCAGCGGGGAATCCGTGAAAAAACAGAGAGGGTCTGGAATTGGGGATCACGCAGGGAATGATGCCGTTCTCATCGGCCTCGGAGAAAATCATCCGGAAGGCGTGCCGATGGAGTCCGGGATCGCCGAAGAGCTGGAGCGCGCTCCGGTTTTCCACCACGAAGTCGTTGATGAAGAAAAGACGTTCCCGCCACGGACAGTCGGTGAAAACATCGGTCGTGCACGCGGAAATGGTCTCCGCCGCGGTCTCCCAGAGCCGGTTCAGCCGATGGTCGCTGCAGGTAAACCGGCTCCTCGAACCGAAAGGATACCGGCGGTTGATCCCGCGAACCCGGCGCAGTACGACGGGCCGTTCGAAATTGCGGAGGGTCAGCCTCACATAACGGAATCCGCGGTCCACCATGAAATTGCCGGCCGTCTGGCGTCCCTCCTTCAGAATATACCGGTCGCTGTGATTGTACGTGGGATTCGTGGCGGTGTGATCGCTGCGGAGCCGTCCGCCGGGCAGAAGCGACTCCTCGTGGGCGATATCGGCCACGGTTCCGGCGGGAGCCTCCAATTCCACCTCGAAACGGCCGGAGATCAGGCGGTCGAAATGGAAGATCATGGTAAGACCTCCGTGATCCGGAGGGACCGGGAGGGCTACCGCATGGTCCCCGCCGAGCGTCAGCTCCGCCAGGGCCGATTCCAGGCCGTCCGGCGCAGGGGCATGCGATTCGGCATCGCCCAGCACGGCGATGCGCGTATCCGAGAGATCCGCCTCGGGAACCAGCGCAGGAAACAGGCATTCTCCGGGCAGATATTCCCGTTCGAGGGGGAGCGGGATCCCGGCAGGCAGAAGCCTGCGGCGGCAGACAGGCGAACCGTCCGGGACGATCACGGCGCGCACGCGGCGGAAATTCTTCTCCTCGCGCAGATCGCGCCACTCGCAGTATCCCTGCTGCATATTGTAGAACGGCGGCTCGCCGGGCCATTCCCGGTCCCGAAGTCCCATCGCCCAGGTGTCGTCACTGCCGAACAGACTGCCGCATTCCACCCGGAGCGCCGCCTGCAGGGGAATGTTCCGGCCTGTGGGGATATTCATGCAGAGCACCTCCACCCTCAGGGTGTTGGCGCCCGGACGGAGATATCCGGCGATCTCGTGAGTATCGTAGAAGTAAATGGTGCTCGATCCGCGCGCCGGGCCGCGCCCGACCGTGATTCCGTTGATCTCCAGAAGATAGTAACTCTCGCAGGCGATCTTGAGTTCCAGACTCTCCGGAACGTCGGATACGGAAAACGTCTTCTTCGCAAAGAAGTGACAGTTTTTCCGCGTCTCTTCACCCTCGGGTGCGATCCAGAAACTTACAGCACGAGTTCCGTCTGTTCCGCTGATTTTGGGATCCATTCTCTCTCTCCTTGTTCAGGTTGTACTTCCGGACATAATTTACACCGGAAGACATCCCCTTGCAAGTGTACAGACCGATTCCGCAAAGTTAAAAAAAACGCACCGTTTTTACCTGTCTGTGCGGACGTCTTCCCGCACGATACCGCCCGTCTCCTTCGCGGCCCGTCCGATACCGCCTGCGCCGCCGGTCACGATCACGGTTTTCCCTTTCAGACGTTCCATATCTCCTGCTCCTGATTTTTCACATTATAGTGTATCCGCCGTCCAGGACGAGTTCCTGACCGACCATGAAATCGGAAACTTCGGAAGCCAGGTAAACCACGGCGCCCTGATGGTCGGCAGGCGAACCGAAACGGTCGATCGGTGCCGTTTTGAAAAACACATCCACGACTTCCGGGAAAAGATCCGCCACTTTGGTCACGCCCGGGGAGATGCAGTTGACCCGGATGCCGTGTTTGATCAGTTCCGCGGCGGCAGCACGGGTCATGTGGATGACGGCCGCTTTCGAAACGCTGTACGGCAGCTGGGGATCGGGCCAGATCACATGGCCGCAAATCGAACCGGTATTGATGATTTTACCGTATCCGTTGGGGATCATGACCTTGGCTTCGGCTTTCAGACAGTTCCAGGTGCCGTTGAGGTTGACGTCCATCTGTTTTTTCCATTCGTCGGCGGAAACATCCAGGATCCCTTTGATCGGAATGGAGATCCCGGCATTGTTGACCGCGATATCCAGCCGTCCGAATTCGGCAATGACTTTTTCAACCATTGCGTTGACGCTTTCCGCGTTGGAAATATCGCAGGAGACGGCAATTGTTCTGCGGCCCGTGGCCCGGTTGATTTCCGCAGCTGTCTTTTCGGCATTTTCGGCAATCAGATCGACAATCGCGACATCGGCACCGGCTTCGGCAAGCGCCTGCGCCAATCCTCTGCCGATCCCGCGTCCGGCTCCGGTGACCAGAGCCTTTTTCCCATTCAGTTTGAAACGGTCAAGAATCATTTGCTGTTTTTTCCTTGATTTTATTTGACGATCTCCCGGACTGCGTTGACCACATCCTTCACGCCGAGGCCGTATTGCTCGCGCATCCAGGCCTGACAGCCCACCTTGGTGGCGTTGACGTCCGGCATGGCCAGACGCTTGAAGAGCACATTGCCCGCACCCTCATCCATGAGAACTTCGGCCACGGCGCTGCCCACGCCGCCGCAGATGTTGTGCTCCTCCAGCACCACGATCCCGCCCGTCTCCTTTGCGGCCCGCAGGATCGCCGCCTTGTCGATAGGCTTGATGGAGTAGAGACTGACCAGACGGCACTCGATCCCTTCCTGCGCCAGCTGTTCGACCGCTTTGACGGCATTGATCCCCACCGTCCCCGCAAAGAACACGGTGGCGGCCTTGCCGTCGCGGATCTGCGCGGAACCGCCGATCTTCACCTCGACAGGGCCGGAATGGATGTCGGGCTCGTTCTTGTATCCGCAGCGGAAGTAGACCGGACCTTCGTAGGCCATCATGGCGTCGGTGAGCGCGATGGTCTCGGCCTTGTCGCAGGGCGCCAGGACGACGAGGTTCGGCAGGGACCGCATGATGGCGATATCCTCGGTAGAATGATGGGAGATGCCCAGTTCGCCGTAGGCCATGCCGCCGCCGATGATGACGATCTTCACATTGGCGTTGTGGTAGCAGACGTCGTTGCGCACCTGCTCCAGACAGCGCAGCGTCGGAAAGTTGGCGATGGAATAGGTGATGGCGATATTGCCCTCCATGGCCACGCCGCAAGCCACGCCGGTCATATTCTGCTCGGCTACGCCGCAGTTGATGAAACGATCCGGGAAGGTCTCGGCAAATTCCTCGATCTCGCCGTACCCGATATCCGCCAGGATCATGAAGACACGGGGATCCTGCTTCGCGATTTTCAGAAGTTCCTTGTTGAACGCTTTTCTCATTTCGCTTCCTCCACTTCCTTCAGGGCCTGCGCCAGAAGTTCATCGGTCAGACCTCCGTAATGCCACTTGTATTCGTTCTCCATGAAGGAGACGCCTTTGCCCTTCACCGTATGAAAGATCACCGCCGAGGGCTGATTGTCCCGGAGCGGAAGATCCCGGAGCGACTCGTAGACGGCCGCCTGATCGTGCCCGTCGGCCTCGCGGACCGCCCAGCCGAAGATCTCCAGTTTTTCCTTCAAGGATTCCAGATCGATGATGTCCCGGGATTTGCCCAGCGCCTGAAGCCGGTTGTAGTCCACCAGCATGACCAGATTGTCCCAGTGATGCTGTCCGGCCAGCATGATGGCCTCCCAGCTGGATCCTTCGTTCAGATCGCCGTCGCTGGACATGCAGAAGATCCGGTGCTTCTTTCCGGACTGCTTCGCCGCCATGGCCATGCCGCAGGCCACGGGAAGACCGTGCCCGAGGGAGCCGGTGGAAAATTCCACGCCGGGAATATGATGAGAGATGTGGCCGCTGAGCTTGCCGTTGTCGCAGTAATATTCGTTCAGCCATTCCAGCGGGAAATACCCGAGTTCCGCCAGGGTCGCCAGAAGCGCGGCGCCGCCGTGTCCCTTGCTCAGGATGAACCGGTCGCGGTCCGCCTTCTTCGGTTCTTTCGGATCGACATTTAATATCCGAGTGTACAAAACAGGCAGTATATCGGCCATAGAAAGCATGCTTCCGATGTGTCCGCTCTTGCCTTTGTGAACCATTTTCAGACAATGGATCCGCACTTTTCGTGCCAGTTCATGACACTCTTTCCGTTACTGTTCATTCATAAAAAAGCCTCCTTCGTGATTTATTTTCTATTGTCTAATATATATCGTCATGCATCCCTTGTCAAGCCTTTTTTTCTCTTTTTTATTTGATTTTTTACGGGCCGGGCGGTACATTATTGGCATGATGAAAGAGAAAATACTGAAACTGAATGATATCAAAAGTACGAATCTCCAGACTGTGCTGGACATTCTGCTGCAGTCGGACGGTCTGTCCCGCATCGAGCTCGCCAGGAAGATGGGATGCGACAACACCACGGTCTCCCGGGCGGTAAAGGCGCTCATCGACCGCGGGATCGTCATTCCGGGCGAGAAAAACGAACAGGAACACGGCCGTCCGCGGGTGACGCTCCGGCTGAATCCGGAGGGCCCGGCGGTTATCGGGATCTCACTGGAAGCCGAACGCGTCACCGGAGTCATTACGGATCTGCGCGGCGAAGTGAGGAACCGGGATCAGGTAGTTTTCGGTCACGCGCCGGACCGGGAAGAGTTCCTGTCCCAGATCGAGTCGGTAATCCGGCGGCTGAAGCAATCGGCCGGGAAGCGCCTGGCCGGGATCGCCGTGGCCGCCTTCGGCAGCTATTCGGATCGGGATTTCGTACTGGAGAACGCGGCCGCCCTGCCCGCGCTGAACGGACTGAATCTGCGGACGTTTCTCGATCGTGCGGCGGGTCCCGATGCACTGATCTGCGATCATCTGGTGGCGAAGATGTCCTTTCTGACCCGCATGTTCCCGGAGTTCAATTCGGGACTGGTCATGCTCATTTCCTCGGGCAGCGGCATCGGCTCGCTCATGGCGGAAAACGGACGTTTCCTTTTCGCCCGGAACAACCACGGCGGCGAGCTGGGACACACCATCAGCATTCCGGACGGCCCTTTGTGCAGCTGCGGACGCAGAGGATGTCTGGAGACGGCGGCCTCGCTCCGCGCACTTCTGCAGAACACCCGGAAACGGCTCCGCCGTCCCGATCTGACGTTCGAGCAGCTGTGCATTCTCTTTCAGGAAGGAAATGGAGCCGTGAGGTGTGAGACCGCTTCCGCAGCCTCGTATCTTGGGACGGCGGCGGCCAATCTGCTGAACAGCTGTCCCGTGGACAAACTGATCCTCACCGGACGCATGCTGGAGCTGGGACCGGAATTCCAGACCATGCTGGAGGAGAAGATCAACACCCTTGTCTTCCCCTCCATCCGGAACAGTCTGAGCCTGCATTTCATCCGTCTGGATTACGAACACTCCCTGGCCCGGGGCGCCGCCATCTTTGCCGGACGCATCTCCGGGGTGTGCCGTCCGTAAATCACAGCGGCTGCGGAAAAATCAGAAACCGCCGAAGGCATCCCAGTCCGGCGCCGCAGGGGACTCCGCGTTCAGGATGGAATCCATGTGCATCATCAGCGGGAAAAGTTTCGGATCGGCTTTTCCGCTTTTTTGAGCGCGGCGCAGGAACTCCGCCGCACGGGTGATGATCGCCGCGGCCTCCAGGGTAACGCCGCTCAGGGCCTCCCGCACCTGGCTATACGTCATACCGCGTCCCAGAAGAGTGCCCAGACGGCGGGTCCGCCCGCCGAAGACAGTCACATACAGATCGCCGGCGCCGGGAAGACCGGCCACGAAATTGCCGTTCCCGCCCATCAGATCCACAAATCGGCGCATCTCCAGACAGCTTTGCGCGAACAGCGCGGCCTGGGGATTGTAGACGGGATTCAGATCCGGCGCGCCGGGGATGCAGTTCTCGGTGATGCCGCGGGCATCGGCAATGCCCTTTTCGCGTTCGGCCAGACCGACGGCCAGGGAAACGCCCATGGCGTAGGCGTTTTTCAGGGCTGCGGAACATTCCACGCCGACCGCGTCGTCGGAACACATGATATGATAATAGGATGTTGCGAAGACCGAACGGGCCTTCCTCACCGCCTCCATCTTCTCTCCGCAGTAGCAGACCATGGTCTGACGGCGGTCGAACAGCTCGAAGCAGATACAAGGTCCGCCCACCGCCGCGAAATCCACGTCCGGACGCCGGGATGCGAAATAGCGGGGAAAGATCTGAAGAGAATCATCCGCCTCCAGCCTCAGCCCTTTGGTAATGGAGACCACCAGTGTGCCGGGTGCAAGCAGCGGCAGAACATGATCCGCAAACCAGTCCACGCCGAAGCTGCTGATCCCGGCCACAACCACATCCGCACCTTTCAGCGCCGGCTCCAGTTCGTCCGCGGAATAAAATTCACCGGACACACCGGCGAAGCTGCGTTTCAGCGTGGGATGATCCTTTCCCGCCTTCAGGGCGTCAATAATGAAATTATCCAGCGGCGAACCCGCAAGACGGACGTGATGACCGTTGTCCGAGGCCGGCCGCGCCATGGCAGCCCCCATCATTCCGGAACCGATGATCGTTACGATGCTCATACTTTCCGTTGCTCCTTCCTGTCCGTGGAACGGACGGCTGTGTTTGCAGTCTTCCGGGAAGAATACACGGGAAATTCCGGAAAACAATCAGAAAATCCTCTTGAACGATCATTTTTCGTAAAAAATGCAGAATTTCTGATTGATACCGGGCAATTCTTTCATTGATTTTGAGCGGTTCTCATGCTATCGTATGGAAATGACGGACGGGAGACACCATCATGAAGAAAGAGCGCATCCAGAAAATCATATTGGATCTTCAGGGACTCCGGTCCATTTCCACTGCGGAGGCCTGCCGGATGTATCACGCCAGCGAAGCCACGATCCGCAGATATTTTCAGGAGATGGAGGGATCGGGGCTGGCCGTCCGGGTCCACGGGGGGATCCGGATCCCGGACACGCAGCATCTTGCGCCGTCGGTCCCGTTCCGTATCCGGGCCACCTGGAATGCGGAAGAAAAGCGGATGATCGCGCTCCGGGCGGCGGAGTTCGTGCATCCGGGGCAGACGGTCATGGTCTACGGAGGATCGACGACCGGGCATCTGGCGCATTTTCTGAATGCGAGCAGGATCATCACGAATTTTCCGGAACTCTGCCGGATCTTCCGGGACCGGTTTCCCACGGGGAACGGACCCGAACTGATTTTGACCGGAGGACAGCTCAACTATCTGACGGGACTTCTGGAAGGGCCCGCCGTCCGGCGTTCCATGGAGAAGTATCAGTGCGACGTGGGATTTTCGTCCGCGTTCGGCGTGGATGAAGAGGGACTTCTGGATATCAGCGATGAATGTTCCGAGCAGATCTCGCTGATGCTGGAGAAGTCATCGACCCGGATCCTTCTGGCGGATCACACGAAATTCGGCAGGAAATCCTTCTGCCGCTGTCTGCCGTGGGAAAAGATCCATGTGCTCGTAACGGTATTCGATTCGGGAAATCATTCGTTTTACAAAGAGATCCGCGCAAAAGGAGTCAAGATCGTCTTTGCCGGTGAAAAATGAATAAAAAAAATAGGAACCGGGGACTTGACGGACCACGAAAACCGGAGTATATTGCGCCCTGAGATCCAGCAGAAAGAGCGCAGACTATGACGGATGAAACAGCTGAAGATTCGGTAATTCCCGAAAACCTGACACAATATACGGAAGATCAGATACGGACACTCGATCCGCTTACGCATATCCGCGAAAGGCCGGGCATGTATGTCGGCCGCATGGGAGACGGATCCCATTCCGACGACGGGATCTATGTGATGTTCAAGGAAGTCGTGGACAACGCGGTGGACGAATTCATCATGCACGCCGGACGGCGGATCGACATCCGAATCGACGACGGCACGTTCACGATCCGGGACTACGGGCGGGGGATCCCGCTGGCCAAAGTGGTGGACTGCGTATCCAAGATCAACACGGGCGGTAAATTCGATACGGACGCATTCCAATTCTCCGTGGGAATGAACGGTGTGGGAACCAAGGCGGTCAACGCCCTCTCCGAATACTTCAAGGTGGTCTCCTACCGGGACGGAAAATTCAAGGAGGCCGAGTTCCACCGGAGCGTGCTCACGTCGGAAAAAGACGGGGCAACGGACGAGCGGAACGGAACGCTGGTGATCTTCACGCCGGACCGGGAACTGTTTCCGAAGTTCGTCATTCATACGGAGGAGGTGGAGAAACGGCTTTGGCTTTACGCCTGGCTGAACAGCGGCCTTTCCCTCTACCTGAACAATCAGCGCTACTACTCCAAAAACGGACTGCTGGATCTGATCAGCGACAAACTGGAGGATGATGCCAACCTCTACCCCGTGATCCACTTCAAGGACACCATGCTCGAGTTCGCACTCTGCCATACGGCGGACACGGGCGAAAAATACTACTCCTTTGTGAACGGGCAGTATACTTCCGATGGCGGAACGCATCTTTCCGCCTTCAAGGGAGCGCTGACCCGGGCCGTCAACGAACACTTCGGCAAGAATTTCGATGCGAAGGATCTGCGGGACGGCATCATCGGCGCCATTGCGGTCCGGATCAAGAATCCGCAATTCGAATCCCAGACGAAGAACAAACTGTGCAATACGGATATCAAGTCCTGGATCGAAACGGCCGTCAAGAACGCCATGATCGACTGGTTCCTGAAGCATCCGGACGATGCACAGCAGCTTCTGGAGAAGATCCAGCGGAACCAGGACGTCCGCAAGGAGATCCAGCAGATCCAGAACAAGAGCAAGCCCATGGCCAAACGGCTCAGTCTGCGGAACAGCAAACTGAAGGACAGCAAGCACCATCTGGGCGACAAGTCCAAATTCGCCGACGAGACCATGATCTTCCTGACGGAGGGAGACTCCGCCGGATCCTCTCTGGTGGAAAGCCGGGATCCCGACTATCAGGCCGTGTTTCCTCTGCGCGGCAAGCCCTTCAACACCTGGGGAAAAAAGCTGGATGCGGTCTACACCAACGAAGAACTGTACTACATCATGCGCACGCTGAATATCGAAGACGATACGGAGAATCTGCGGTATGCCAAGATCGTCATCGCCACGGACGCGGATGTGGACGGGCTGCATATCCGAAACCTTCTTCTGACCTTCTTCCTGCAGTACTTCGAATCGCTGGTCATGTCCGGACACGTCTTCATTTTCGAGACGCCGCTGTTCCGGGTCCGCGACAAGAAACGGACATTCTACTGCTACTCGGAGGAGGAGCGGGACCAGCGTGCGAAAGAGCTGGGAAAATCGGCGGAGATCACACGGTTCAAAGGGCTCGGCGAAATTTCTCCGAAGGAATTCAAGCAGTTTATCGGCAAGGATATACGGCTCGAAAAAGTTACCATCGAAAACACGAAAGGCATCCCGGAAATGCTCCGGTTCTACATGGGCACGAACGATGAATCGCGCTGGGCCCATATTCAGGACAATCTGGTTTGAATACAAACATGAGCGACGAACAGGACAAAGACTGGACCGGACGGATGTCCGAAGAAGAGGAAGAGGAAAACGCCGCGGGCGCCGATTCCGCTTCCCTGCAGGCCGGAGCCAACGCCAGACTCCGTGCCATGATGGATCAGAACTTCATCGAGTACGCCTCCTACGTGATCAAGGACCGGGCCATTCCGGACGTGGACGACGGACTCAAGCCCGTGCAGCGGCGCATTCTCTGGACTCTCCATCTGCTGGATAACGGCATGTTCCACAAGGCCGCCGGAGTCATCGGCGACACCATGAAATTCCATCCGCACGGAGATCAGTCCATCGGCGGTGCGCTGGTGAATCTGGCCAACAAGGATCTCTACATCGAAAAGCAGGGCTCCTTCGGCAGCGTGATCCTGGGGACCGGCGCGGCAGCGCCCCGGTACATCGAGTGCCGTCTGGCGTCTATCGCCAGGGAAGTCCTTTTCAATGATGATATTACGGAATTTGTTGACTCCTACGACGGACGGAACAAAGAGCCGGTCTGTCTGCCTTCGAAGCTGCCGAACCTGCTGCTCATGGGAGCGGACGGCGTGGCCGTGGGCACCCGGACAAAAATCCTTCCCCACAACTTCAAGGAGCTGCTGGAAGCCCAGATCGCCATCCTCAACGGCGAAGAGTTCCATCTTTATCCCGACTTCCCCCAGGGCGGCGAGATGGACGTCACCGCATACGAAGACGGTCTCGGCAAGGTGGTGATCCGGGCGAAGATCGAGATCGAAGGCCGTAATCTGGTGATCCGGGAAATCCCGGCGGATACCGACACCTCCCGGCTCATGGACTCCGTGGAGACTGCGGTCAACAAGAACAAGATCAAACTTTCCGGCATTCACGATTATTCAGCGGATACCGTAAACATTCAGCTGATCCCGCAGCGGGGATACTCCCCGGAAAAATGCCTGAGCGCGCTTTACACCTACACCGACTGCCAGAAGAGCATCACCTGCTCCTCCATGGTGATCCGGGACAACCGCCCCGAAAAGATGAGCGTCAGCGCCATTCTGCGGCGGAACACGGAAAAACTGGTCCAGTATCTGAAATGGGAGCTGCAGATCGAAGCGGGCAAGTGTCTGGACAAGATTCTCGCACGCACGCTGGCTCAAATCTTCATTCAGGAAGGGATCTACCGCCGGATCGAAAAATGCAAATCCCGGGAGGATATGTTCCGGGAAGTCCGCAGCGGCCTGGAGAAATTCAAGGACGAGTGGCTTCCCATCGTCCGGCATCTGCACGAGACACTCGATGCAGGGCCCCGGATCATGCCCATGGAAAAGGCCGCGGCCGAACGTCTGGCCCAGCTGTCGGAAGGGATCATACCGGATTCGGAAATCGAATATCTGGTGGAAATCCCCATCCGCCGGATCGCCGCATTCGAAATCAACGCGAACAGGGAACAGATCGAGGCCCTGAACAAGACTCTGCTTGCGGCGGAACGCAACCTCAAGCGGATCAAGGCCTATACGATCAAATATCTGCAGGGCCTCATCGACAAGTACGGAAGTCTCTTCCCGAGGAAGACCGTTATCCGGCTGGAAGGATTCGAGAAGATCGACAAACGGCAGGCCGCGCTGAACAACGTGCGCGTCGGCTGGGCCAGAAAGAACTGCTACATCGGGACCGGCGTGAAATGCGACGAACCGGTGGTCTGCAACGAGTTCGATCATCTTCTCTGCGTGGAGCGCGACGGCACCTACAAGATCATCGGCATTCCGGAAAAAATTTACGTGGACCGCCTGTACGAATTGCGGAAATACGACAAGACTGCCGTCTTCGGAGTCGTCTATTCCGACAAGAAAACAGGCCGGGCCTGGTTCAAACGGACAAAAATCGATAAATTCATCACGGACAAGGAGTACCGCATCTGTCCGGAGGGTACGCGTCTCGAACTTATCACGCCGCGTCCCAATGCCGTCTACGAGATCAAGGTCGACACCCCCATCAAAAGCCGCCAGACTCAGCAGATCAGTCTCGCCGACGCCCCGCTTCGTTCACCGAAGGCCGGCGGCTCGCCCATTTCGCCCAGAAAACTCCTGAAGATCACCTTCCTGCGCTATCTGGACGGCGAAGACGGTCCGGCCGACTCCGAGCAGACTCTCCTGACCGTTCCGCCCGATCAGAAGGAGCCGGAACCTTCCGCCGCACCCGAAACCGGAGAAACGCCGGCCGCGCCGGAAACGCCTGAAACGGCGGAAAAGCAGGAAAAACCGCGGAAGACCGCGCCCGCCGAACCGAAGAAACCGGCCCCGGAGCCGGAGAAGAAAGCCGCCGGACCGGAAGGGACCTCTCCGGACGAGGACGAAGACTGGGGAATCCAGCCCGATCTTGGTTTCTGACCTCAAAAAAACGCATGACCCGAACGGGACCTGATCCGTCCGGGAAACAGGACAGGGCTCTCGCCGAAAAATGAAAAAACTGCAGACGGAGAATCAGAACTTTTCCGGAACGACCGTGATCCTCGACGAGTCCCGCGCATCCGGCGCGGACGTCGGGGAAGGCAGCAACGCACCGGACAGGACGCTGGATTCCTCCGTTCTCGGGATCGATGAATTTCTGGTGGACAAGCTGACGCAGAAGCCGCCGGAAAAGTACAAATTCAGGCGGAGCATCGCCTGCGGCGGCATGAAGGTGGTCCTGGAAGTCCGGGATATGGACACCATGCGAAACGTGGCCATGGCCGTCATGCCGGACGCGCAGACCCGCCCGCCGGCGGACATTCTCCGCTTCATTCAGGAAGCGCGTCTCACGGCCAGTCTGGAACACCCGAACATCGTGCCTGTCCACGATATCGGGATGGATGCCAACGGATCGCCCTACTTCACCATGAAGCTGCTGCGCGGCCGCACGCTGGCCGCCCTTCTGACAAAGCTGGAGACGGCGGACGAAGAATTCCGGAAATCCTTTCCGCTGTATCGTCTTCTGCGCGTTTTCCTGAAGATTTGCTCCGGAGTCGATTTCGCCCATTCCCGGGGTGTCATTCATCTGGACCTGAAGCCGGAAAACATCCAGCTGGGAGACTTCGGCGAAGTGCTGATCATGGACTGGGGACTGGCGAAGACCATCAAATCGGGCGACGATATCATAGACGGACTTGCCGGCGATCCGGAGAAAAAGCGGTCCGATTCGGGATTCCGCCCCATCGTCACCATGGACGGTCTTCTGAAGGGAACGCCCGGATATATGGCGCCGGAACAGGCCCGCGGTCTCAACAGCCGCAAGGACAAGCGGACGGACGTCTACGCGCTGGGCGCCATTCTTTACGCGCTTGTCACCCATAAGGACCCCATCGAAAAGAAATCCGTGCAGGAAATGGTGGCGGATACCGTGCGGGGCGCCATCATTCCGCCCCGGCTCCGGGCGCCGGAGAAGGAGATCCCCGCCGCTATTGAAGCGGTGGTGCTGAAGGCCATGAGCGTCCGTCCGGAAGACCGCTATGCCAGCGTGGCGGAACTCCGCGAGGAAGTGAACAACTATCTCAACGGGTACGCGACCCGTGCGGAACAGGCGTCCGTCTTCCGGAAAAGTCTGCTTCTGATTCTGCGGAACAAGATCTTTGCGGCGGCCGCAGCCATCATTCTTCTGATTCTTGGCAGCGGCGTGTTCTTTGCCTTCCAGGAGCAGCGGCGTCGGGCGGAAGCCTGGCTGCCCGTCTGTCCCGGCAGTTTGAGCGCCTTGTTCAGCGAGGGACATCAGATCCGGTTTCTTGACCGGGGCGGCGGGGAGACGGAAAAATGGTCCGTCGCCGGAGGAAAACTCGCCATGGTCCCCGGCGAATGGATGACCCTCAACGATCCGCTGAATCACGACTGGCGTCTGGAGATCCTCTTCTCTTCGCCCCGGGCGGAAGACGTGCTGGAGATCAGGCTGGATAACGGTCTGCTTTTCCGGATCGGCGCGAACTCCGGAGTGCGCGATCAGATCTGCAAGATCAATCCTGCCACCGGCGAAGTCCTGCGCGAACTGACCGGAAACATCTCCGCCGTCCCGGATTCCTACGGGATCCGTCGGGCCGTCCTTCAGCGGGAGGGAAGCAAGATCACCTTCCGGACCGGCGACGACGCCCGGGAGTATTCCTGTTCCGTGGATTTTCTTCCGCCCATGCCCGAAGGCAATACGCGCTTTTCCTTCCATACGGAATCCGAAGGCGTTCTGCTGCGGAATCTCCGGCTTTCCACCCGCCGGACCGCGGAACGGACCACGCCTCTGATCGCGGCGGACGCGCTGTTCGAGGTCTGTCTCTATGAGGCGGCCCTGAAGAAGTATCTGAACATCGCGGACTCGTACGGCAGCCAGGCGTTCTGCGATCTGGCGCTGCTGAAGGCCTACCAGATCGCGATCCTGTACGGGGCGCACCTGCCCGGCCGGAGAGAAAAAATTGCGGAAGTCAAAAAACGGATCGCCGCCCGGAAAAACTTTCTTTATACCGACCTGATCCGGGAGACGGACGCCGCCGGTCTGTGGTTGCAAAGAGAGTGCATCCCCGCCCTGATGATCGTCTCCTCCATTCTGGAGAAGAATCCCAAAAGCGACATCCTTCTCCGCCTGCTGACGGTTTCCCGGAACCGCCTTTCCCCGGAAGCCGCCTCCGTCCTCTGCGATCTCCTGGGCCGTTCGAAATGGCTCACCAGTCTCGACGTTTCGGGCCTCGGCCTCACCAGTCTCGAAGGTCTGCGCGGACTGAAGCTCCATTATCTGGACTGCTCCGGCAACGATCTGGAATCCCTGGAGCCGATCCGCGACATGCCGCTGCGCCTTCTGGTCACCGACCGGGGGATCTTCCAGGGACCGCTGGAAATCGCCGAAGCCATCAGCACCTACGGATCCGCGGAGATACAGGAAGGGGATCCCGCCGAACCGGATATGTACCTGCCAAAATGATCCGGCTTTCTCCCGCGGATGCGGGGCCCGGAGCTTGATTTTTTCCTGAGACATGGTATATTATTCCGATTCGGGAGTTTATGGTTTTATGACAAAAAACATTCTGCTCTGCGGAGTGGGAGGACAGGGTGTCCTGCTCGCCGCAAAACTCATGGCCTTCGCCGCTTTCCACGCCGGATTCCGCGTCTTCACCAACGAGATCCACGGCATGGCGCAGCGCGGAGGGTCCGTCACGGCATCCGTCCGCTTCGGTGACGGAGAAGTGCTGGCTCCGCTGTTTGCCGCGGGCGAGGCGGATCTTCTCTTCGCCGTGGAACATGCGGAGGCCCTCCGGAACGCGCGGAGCCTGAAGCCCGGCGGAGCCGCCGTGATAGCCCGCCAGAGCGTGATCCCCACCACCGTCACCACCGGGGCGGCGGTCTATCCTGCGGATATGGAAGACCGCATACGGCGCGTTTTCACCCGCGTGGTCTACGCACCCTGCGGAGAAGAGGCGGCCAGGCTGGGAAATCCCAAATTGGCCAATACCATCCTTCTGGGAGCGGCGGCTGCGTTTCTCCCGGAAATACCGCGAGCCGCCTGGGATCGAGCCATGGAGGCCCTGATCCGTCCGGATCTGATCGACCTGAACCGAAACGCCTTTGAAAAAGGACTGGCCTTATGAGTACAACCGATTTTCGCTTTTTCGACCGGACGGCCGAAACCCTCTCCCGCACGGAACTGACAGCGCTTCAGGACCGGCTTCTCAAATCCGTGGTGCGCCGCACCGCCCTTTCCAATTCCTGGTTCGCAGACCGTTACCGGGAAGCCGGGGTGAATCCGGCGAAGTTCGGCGGACTGGACTCCCTGGAGAAGCTGCCTTTCATGTCCAAGAAGGATTTCCGTGAAGGCTACCCGCTGGCCCTCTCCTGCGTGGACCGCAAATCCATTGTGGAAATGCACATGTCCAGCGGGTCCACCGGCACGCCCGTTGTCATGCCCTACACCGAACACGATCTGGCGCTTTGGGCCGGATGCATGGCCCGGTGCTACGTCATGGCCGGCGCTGTGCGCGGCGACGTCTGTCAGATCACGCCCGGATTCGGCCTCTTCAACGGCGGATTCGGATGCTATCACGGCGCCCGGGCGGCAGGCCTCTTCACGCTTCCCTGCGGCGCGGGCAATACGGCCCGGCAGATCCGTCTGGCGCAGGACTTCGGCACCCGGGTCCTGGTGGCGGTGGTTTCGTATTCCGTCCGGATCATGGAAGTTCTGGCGGAACAGAAAGCCACATTGCCCTCTCTGGAGATCGGCATCTTCGGCGCCGAAGTCTTTTCCGATCAGATGAAGCAGCGCATACGTTCCGGCCTCGGGATCGACGTCTTCGATATCTACGGCATGACGGAAACCGGCGGGATCGGAATCGGCATGGACTGTCCGCTTCATAACGGGATCCACATCTGGGAGGACCAGTACATCGTGGAAGTCATCGATCCGGAAACCGGGAAAAACCTGCCCGACGGCCAGTTCGGCGAGATCGTCATCACGTCCCTCTGCCGCGAAGCCCTGCCCGTCATCCGCTTCCGCACCGGCGACCGCGGCCGGATCCTCTCCCGGGAGGTCTGCGGATGCGGCCGTACCGGACTGCGTCTGGACACCATCAGCGGACGTCTGGATGACATGTTGATCATCTCCGGCGTGAACTTCTTCCCGTCCCAGGTGGAGCAGGCGCTGCTCAAGATCCCGGGCGTGCTTCCGAACTACCGCATGACCATCGAAGACAATCACGGGATCAAGCATCTGCGCGTGGATGTGGAAGTGGAAGAAGGAGTTACCGGCTACATGATCGAAAAACAGCTCAAGGAAGTCCTGGGCTTTTCGCCGGCTGGCGATGTACACAAACCCGGCACACTGCCCCGTCAGGAAGGCAAGGCGAAGCGGGTGTTTTTTGAAACGAAAGACTGACGAATCGAGGTGCAATCATGAATCTGCTTTCCGATGAGATCGCCGCCATGGCGGCCAATTCCTCCTGGATCCGCAAAATGTTCGAGGAGGGGATCGAACTGAAAAAGAAATACGGCGAAGACAACGTCTACGACTTCAGTCTGGGCAATCCCGACATGCCCGCCCCCGCGGTGGTGGGCGACGCGCTCCGCAAAATCGCCGACGATGCGGACAAGCCCTTTGCCTTCGGATATATGCCCAATGCCGGCTTCGCCGAAACCAGATCCGTTCTGGCAAAACTGGTCTCCCGCGAACAGGGCGTGACCGTTTCCGGCGACCGGATCGTCGTCACCTGCGGCGCGGCCGGAGGACTGAACGTGTTCTTCCGGGCCGTGCTGAATCCCGGCGATGAAGTGGTCTGCCCGGCGCCCTATTTTGTTGAGTACAAGTTCTATGCAGGAAATTTCGGCGGCAAGCTGGTGCCCGTCCGCTCGAAAGAGGATTTCTCCCTGAATCTGGAAGAAATCGAAAAAGCGATCACGGAAAAGACCCGTGCGTTCCTCATCAACTCCCCCAACAACCCCACCGGCGTCATTTACTCGCCCACGGACGTGGCGGAACTTTCCGAACTGCTCCGCCGCAAATCGGCCGAGTTCGGACGGACCATCTATCTGATCGCCGACGAGCCCTACCGTTTTCTCAATTTCGACAACGTGGACATTCCTTCGGTCTTCCGCCACTACCGGGATTCCGTGGTGATCGGCTCCTTCTCCAAGAGCCTCTCTCTGGCCGGGGAACGGATCGGATACATCGCGGTTTCTCCGGAACTCGAAGGAGCCAAAACACTGGTGGGCGGACTGGCCATGACCAACCGGATCCTCGGATTCGTGAACGCACCCGCCATCGCCCAGAAGATCCTGAACGCCGCTTCCGAATCCCAGGCGGACCTGGAGGCGTACCGGAAACGCCGCGACATGATGGCCAAGGTGCTGGATTACGCCGGAATCGAGTACAATATGCCCGGCGGCGCTTTCTACTTCTTCCCGAAGTCCCCCGTGCCGGACGAGTCCCTCTTCATCCAGGCCCTCCTGAACGAGCGGGTGCTGGCCGTCCCGGGCCGTGGATTCGGCATGGAAGGATACGTCCGTCTGGCTTTCTGCGTCCCCGAAAAAACCATCACCGGTTCCGCGGAAGCCTTCAAGCGCGCCGCAGCCTCCCTGAAGGCCTGACCGAAAGGATCCTCCCTCATGCGTCTTCTCTCCGGAAATGAAGCCGTGGCGCTGGGCGCTCTCCGCGCCGGCGTCGCCGCCGCATTCGGATATCCCGGCACGCCCTCCACGGAAGTGCTGGAGACTCTGGCGAAGATCGGCGGGGATTCCCTCTGCTGCGAGTGGTCGCCCAACGAAAAAGTCGCGCTGGAGGCCGCCGCGGGCGCATCCATGGCCGGAGCCCGGACCCTGACGACGATGAAGCTGGTGGGGTTGAACGTGGCCGCCGATCCCCTGATGACCCTCTCCTATCTGGGCGTCCAGGGCGGAATGGTCGTGCTGGTGGCCGACGATCCCGGGCAGCACTCCTCCCAGACGGAACAGGATACCCGGCACTATGCCCGGCTGGCCAAGGTGCCGATCCTGGAGCCGGCGGATGCGGAAGAGGCCTGCGCCGTAATGTTCCGGGCGTTCGAGATCTCCGAAAAGTACCGGTGTCCGGTGATCGTCCGGACCACGACCTGCGTCAGTCATTCCCGTTGTTTCGTGGAAGAGCCCGAGCAGATGGAACGGAAGTCCGTTCATTTCGAAAAAGATGTTACCCGCTGGATCCCGATCCCTCTCTGGGGCCGCAAGAAGCGGATCCATGTGGAAGAGCGCATGAAACTTCAGGCGGACGAGGCATCGTCCGATGAAACTTGGAACAAGATCCTTCCGGGGAATGACTGCTCCTTCGGGATCGTTTCCTCCGGCGTCACCGCTCTCTACTGCCGGGAACGCTTCCCCGATCACCCCATGCTGAAGCTGGCATGGAGCTTCCCGTTCCCCGATGAACTGCTTCGCCGTTTCGCAGATTCGGCGGACCGAATCATCGTCATCGAGGAAGGGGATCCCATTCTGGAGGAGCATATCAAGTCCCTGGGAATCCCGTGCAGCGGCAAGGATCTGGTCCCGCGGTGCGGAGAACTGACCCCGGACCGCATCGAAGAGGTGAAAAACCGGATCCTCGGAAAAGACCCGGTTCCGCCCGCGGATATTCCCGAGGCGTCGGATCTTCCGGGCAGACCCCCTGTCCTCTGTGCGGGCTGCCCGCATCGCGCGCTGTTCTATCAGCTGAGCCGGTTCCGCGACATCATCGTCTGCGGAGATATCGGCTGCTACAGTCTGGGCGTGTTTCCCCCGCTGAACTGCACGGACACCATGCTCTGTATGGGCGGCGGATTCACCGTGGCGCACGGAATCGCAAAATCGGGGGAATCCCGCAAAACCGTGGGGATCGTGGGCGACTCCACCTTCTTCCATTCCGGGATCACCGGCCTTTTGGATGTGGTGTACAATCAGGGGAACTCCCTGCTGATCGTGGCGGACAACCGGAGTACGGCCATGACCGGACATCAGGATCATCCCGGGACCGGCGTCACGCTTCAGGGAAAGACCACGTCCGCGGCATCCATCGAGACTATTGCAAAGGCCTGCGGCATGGAAAGAGTCTATGTCTGCGATCCCTTTGACGCTGACAAGATGCAGAGCATCCTGAAGGACGAACTCTCACGAATGGATTCACCGGCTCTGCTCATCTCCCGGGCACCCTGCCCCCTCCATCAGAAAAAACGCGGCATCGTCCGGTCTGTGGATCCCGGACTCTGCAAAGGATGCGGCGCCTGCCTGAAATGCGGCTGTCCCGCCATCGGAACGACGGACGGGAGGCATCCGGTGATCGATCCGGCCGCCTGCGGCGGCTGCACGCTGTGCGAAAGCATCTGCCGTTTTTCGGCGATCCGCCCGGTCGGATAAAGTCGATCGGCAAGCGGATATTCGGAAAACCTTTGTTTCGCCAGGAGAAATGTCACACCGGCCTTCCTTATCCGCGGAACGACGGCGTATAGTCCTCCGAAAAAAAGAGTGGTTCATGCGAGAGCCTGCCCGATATGATGACATGGCTCGATCCGGTGCGTCCGTTTACGGTTTTTGCGCATCCGGCTTCCCGGCGGAGAACAGATCGTTGAGTTCTGTCCCGTCTTGCGGGAACTCA
This sequence comes from Lentisphaeria bacterium, assembly GCA_017615635.1. Taxonomy (GTDB): domain Bacteria; phylum Verrucomicrobiota; class Lentisphaeria; order Victivallales; family UBA1829; genus RGIG8244. Next base: position 43,752 of record JAFZZR010000079.1, on the reverse strand, counting down.
AGTCCGGAGAAATGGGGAAACAGCGGATCGCTGTCGTCCGGGGTGACCCGCCGCGGACAGTCGCCGCGACAATCCCAGACGTCGAGCGACATAGAGATTGTTTTTTCGCTGCCGGGATCGGAGGAAGCGCATCCCGTACAACCGAGTGCCGCGAAGGCGAACAGCAGAAACGACAGGCGGCAAAGCATAAGACAAATCACTCCGGAAAAAAGAAAAATCATCCGCCGATATTTTGCAATCGGCGGATGAAATCGGCTTACCCGTCAATCATTCGAAGTAAACGACGTATCGATTACTTCAGAAAGGACGACAGGCCCCCTTCCGATTCGGGCTGAGCAGCAGGAGCAGGCTGAGCAGCCGCAGCGTTCGGAGCCGAACCCGCGCCGACGACATTGCCGTTCTGATCCAGGATCACCGTCTCGGCCGCAGGAGTGGGAACCACCAGACTGCCGAAGAAGGGCCCTTTGTCCTTGGCGGGCATCACGGTCTGATCAGTACCCTTCAGGCTCGTACAGGTTTTGCGTCTGACATGCTCCGGATCCTCATCGTAGCCGCGGGCGGGCAGATAGAGACCGGTGGCGGTGTCATAGAGTTCAACTTTCTTCGGATCGAGCGTCTCGGTGGAGAGTTTCTCCAGATAGATCGGAATACCGGAAAGCGTAACCTTGTAGTTGGTATTGTAACGGCAGAAGATATGGATCCTCGGAGGGAAGAAAGAGGAGGAGTGATCCGAATTGCGGCACTGGCAGAAAATATCCCACCAGGGCTTCGGATGGTCCGTTCTGACCGAAACCGTGGAGACAGAAACGATGTAATCGCAGTTCGCCTTGGCAAGGAACCTTGAAATAGCATCATACGTGGCATCTTTGACATCGAAGCCCGAGCCCTCGACGGTCAGACGGGCTGATCCGGCACGGAAGACCGGACGGAAGACCTCGCGGCTGATCGCGATGTTGGGGGTAACCATGCTGACAGTTGCCGGATGATTGCGGGGAGAAATCTCGTGAGAAAGATCAACGCAGCTCGGGTCTCCGGTCTGAACATCGTTACACCAGCGGCAGCCGGTGATGCTGACCGCGGCGACGGCGGCCATACTCAGGACTAAAATTTTTTTCATAGCCATTTTCTCCTTTGTTGAGACGATTTCGAAATAATGATCGTGTCCGATGACGATCCGGTTTTCCCGTCAAAACCTTTTTTGACGCACCGGATGCGGCTTTTTCTTGGAAAAGACGCGAAAAATCATAATTCTGAGTGCACACCTCCTTCTCGACAAGGCCGAGACAAACTTGTTTTCGGTTTTGTGCTCATTTTGCTCTCTATTTCATTCAAGCATGTTGAACTGTTGTTTCTCGGACGCAGCTTGCATCATGATCCGCATACGCCGATGTCGGGACGGCTCAGAAGACCCAGTTGATTCCGGGATTGTCGTCTTCCTTGAAGTCGATGAAGAAAATACCCGCGATAAAATCGGCAAGTTCCGTTACATGAACTTGAAATTTCAGATTCAGGTAACAGCAGACCTTGACTCCGATCGCATAGGGATCTTCGGCTTTTGCCTTGCTCATCTTTTCTATGTCGACCCGGCCGTTGTCGGACAGGCAGAACGGAGTGTAGGCACCGCAGACCTTGTCCCGGCGGACCTCCGCGAAACGCCGGTTCAGCAGGTCGGCATACCACCCCTGCTGCCGGTAAATGCCATGCTGATTGCAGATGCTCCAGCCGAGCATGTGAGACGATCCGACGCCAGCGCCGAACGAAGCGCAGCGGGTCAGCTGAAGATCGAGTCCCAGTTCGCCGGCGCCGATTTCCACGGTGAAGATATCCATCAGATCGGAGAGGCGGTTGGGGATATACCACAACAACGCGTCTCCGGCACTTCTCTCCGAGCGTTCCTCTTCATAGTTTGCCGACATCTTTGCACCGGCGGATCCGGCTCCGGCCCGTTTCCCTGCTTTTTGAGAGCTTGCTGTTTCCCTGGCGGAGGCTTTCGCACGCGCCTCGGCGGCCTCGGCTCTTGAACGTTCCTCGGCGGCCTCAGCTCTCGCACGCTCCGCGGCGGCTTCGGCCATCGCACGGGCGTTTTCGGCATCGACTCTTGCCTTCTCGGCAGCCTCAGCTCTCGCGCGCTCCGCGGCAGCTTCGGCCTTTGCATGCTCCAGCGCTATGTCCCGTTCGGCACGGACCGCGCCGGTTTTACGCTCTGCTTCAGCGTTTTTTTGGGCCTTTTCGACAGATTTCGATTTTTCCGAATCCAGTTGTTTCCAAGCCTCCGCCTCTCGTCTGGCAACTTCATCGGCTTCGGCCTTCCCACGCAACTCGGATTCTTTTCTTGATTTGGCGGCTTCCGCCTCGATTTGAGTCCACCGGTCATCCTGATTCGCCGCAGCAGCGCTTTCCGCGTACAGTCCGGCGGCGAAGAGCAGTGCGGAGGAAAAGATGAGTAATCTCATTGTGGCACTTGAGGAAATCAACATGGCAGCTCCTTGATTTTTTGATTATTGAGTCGTTGAACATTCTTTACGATCGTAAACACTTTGTCCGGTCCTTTTACCGGCCGAACGGAAGTGTCATGAAACGGCAATGCAAAGCGAAATGACTGCGGAGAAAAGAAACGGCTCAATTTTACACGGCAGAGTATCTTGAAAAAAGACACTCTGAGACATTCAAAAAGCCCGGGGCGGGAGAAAGAATGCAGATTCCTTCTTACACACTATGGGAAAGGCGATCCGCTTCCGAAGTTCACGGAAGCGTAAAAAAGTGGCAGGAAACCATGATTCCTCACAAGAGGCGGCTCACGAAAAGCCTCATGGCTGTGACAGAAAAAAATCTTCGGCTCTGACCAAGCTGTCTATCCCGCAGCACTCGCTGCAAAATCCAGCACGCCTGAAAGAATTCGACAAAAAAAAACCGAACGCTCCCAGGCACTATCTCGAAGGTTCGGCCAAGAACCTGCTCCTGTCATACCGAAGAACGTCCGGCAAGATGTGCAGGCACAATCTCACCAGATACATTCCAGCCGTGACAGAAGCGAACAATCTTTTCAATTTTGGCCGATTTTCGAGATATTCGCTGAAATATACGGTTTTCAATCAACACGGCAATTCACCCTGCAGGATTGCAGGGTATACTGCCTTCTTTTCAATTTACACCTTGAATCGCAGATTGTCAAGGGAAAAATTTCAGATTCATGAAATTTTGTGAGCGCACGGAAAAAACCAGACGGCAAACACGATACGGCTTACTTCCGGAACAGTATGCACAGACAAAGAGCAGACGGAACTTTCACCTCGCATGATTTCACTTTTCGCCGGTTGCGGCATCCGCTTCAGGTTCCGTACGAAGGCCCCGCTTGACCGCCAGAAGTTTGTCCGCGTAGACGGCGTTCTCCTTCGTGGAGCCATCCACATAAGCGGGGCCGGTGAACTTGCACGAAATGTAGATATCGTATTCCCTGCCGTCGTCAATGGGATCCCAGAGTTTTGTGTACAGTCCGGCGATGCGCAGACGCCAGGAGACGTGTCCGTAAAGCTGCTCCTTGTGAAATCCGTTGGGGGTGAACCGGCCGATGTAGAGCAGATGGTATTTCTCGTCCTGCGGGATCTCATGCTTTTGAAAGAAGCATTGCCGGATATATCTCTTGTCGGTCTGATCGTACACGCCGAATTCCATGGGCAGAGGCGGATATTTCGGGTCCACCTTTGCCAGATCCATCTTCTCCGCCTTGCCCAGCGCGGCCTCCGGATCGTCCACCATGAATTTGGTCTCACATGTTCCCTGGACAGGGATCTGAATGATGTCCTCCCGGGCGAACTCGGGGGGAACGGGGATCGGATGAAGCATGGCATCCAGCTCCTCCAGAGTCCGTTTTTTCAGGTCGCGCATGGGAACGGTTCCCCAGCGCCGCCGCATCTCCGGCTGATACCGGACAAAGAAGAGCTCCAGATTCCTTTTCAGCCGGGCGATAAGATCTTCCCGGGAAAGACCGGATCCGGACCCGCCCAGCTTCCACATTTCCAGTGCGGCATAATCCACCGGGATCCGCTCCATGGCGATCCGTGTCAGGAGCCCCTGATCGTCTCCGGCTTTTGCTTCCGCGCGGTCCAGCAGGGCGTTGACGATCACGAAGAACTCCGCATCCAGTATCCCGCGTGCCTTGAGAGGCGTATCCTGAACTTTTCCGGGGACGGCGTCGATCCGTTTCTTCAAGTAGGAGGCGTAGGCTTTCATTTCCTCCACGGCAGGCCCGTACTGGAACTCAAAAAACTCTTCGATCAGGACCTTGTCGTCCTGAAACGGATCGTCCATCAGCTTGCAGCCGAGATAGCTGTGCAGATCGTTGAACGCCCGGTCCGCGATGCAGCTTTCCGGCTCCACATGTTCGGATTCCAGATACAGCTTCACTGCGCCGTACTTGTGGAAATAGCGGATATTTTCCGCCATATACCAGAAACAGCACTGCGGCCAGGGGAAGGCCTCGGTCATGTGATACAGCCGGTTGTAGGTCCACACCGCCTTGCTTTTGGATATATCCCGCCAGAGATCGTACTGTTCCCGGATCGGCGCATTGTTCGGATGCGAGATCGGACGCAGCAGATCGCAGCTGCCCAGAAACGCCGTCTGGATGATCACGTTGTCCCGGACCCGGATCCCCTTCGGCGGTTTCTGCGTGAACTGATAGGCGAAGGTCTGAAAGGTTTGTTCCGGGAACGCCGAGGCGATGTCGTTGACGAATTCCAGCATGGCGCCGGAGGGCGACCCGTATTTCTCATACAGAGCCCGGCAGCCCTCGCACTGACAATGTCCCTCCGTATCGTTCTGGGAAAGATCGAACCATTGCGGAATGAATCCCTTCTTCTTCGCGGCCTCTTCGGCTTCGGCGATCTCCTTCGCGACCTCCTTTTTTGCAAATTCGCGGAACTCCGGGCTGGAAAAACACACCTGATTCGGCCCGTATTTGCTTACCGCCCGCTGCGGCTTCCCCGACGCATCCACCGGAAGCAGCCGCTCCATGCCCTCGGGTACGGCTTTGGTCAGTCTCCAGAAATTGTGACACCCGTTCACCCCTCTCGATTCGAAGAAATAAGGCCAGTTTCCCAGCGTCGGCCACGAATCCCAGGGAATGATCGCGCTCAATTTCAGCAGCGTCCGGTATTTCTTGAACGCGGGATCCTCCGGCGGAATGCTGATCTGCCGCTGCAGGGAAAATGCGGGCTTCCGGCGGAAGCATTCGTTATCCGGGACCGTGAGGCTCTCCGCTTTCGGGATCCGGGTCTCATGCGCGGTGAACCAGCGGACCCCGCCGAACTTCTCCAGAAACTCGCAGACTCCGTAGTAAAGTCCGCGCGGCCAGCCTCCGGAGATCGTCAGGATCGCGCCGTCGCTTTCGATCTTCCACTCTTCCTGATCCAAAGACGGGTCACTCTTCAGCACGATGGCCGGTGTCCCCTCCTTCCACTCCGAAACAGGAATGACGGTGACTTCGCGTCCGAAGATCCTGCTCAGGTGTCTCCGCAGGACCTCCGGCGCTTCCCGCTCCGGCGTTCCGTTGGCCGTGGTCGGGACAATGGGGAAGTCCGCCGTGATCTCCAGCGCCCCCAGCGAGGCGCAAAGAAAGAAAAGCAGACCCGTGCAGCGCGGAAAGAACGGAATTCTCATATCAGCCACTCCTTATTCCTGATGGAAGACCAGGTCACTGGCGGAGTCGGCATTCCAGGGATAAAGTTTCCTGTTGGAGGTGGCGTAAAGCCCCTGCTCCGCACTGCCATGGCCGTCCAGGAACAGCACGTTGGAACTCCGTCCGTGCGCAAAATACATGCCGAAATCGACTTTCCCGGCCGAATGATCGTAATACATGAAGCCGTTGCAGCTTTGAGAACTGGAGCCGATACGCTGTTTCCAGCTGTCCATGACCCATACCGAGCTCGCGCGAAACGGATTTTTCTGCGTCTCCTTGAGCAGCTGACCGGAGGTGGACCAAGCACCGGTTCCCTCCACATTGATTGACGGTCCGATGCCTCTGTTGTAGCTGTAATCGGTATAGATCTTTGCCGAGCAGAGATTATTCGCTTTCGTATAAACGAAGCAGCGCGGACTCGGCGGTGCGGACGGGCATAGCGCGAATTTGTAGCTGACGGCATCGCCGTCGGGTTCCGCCTTTCCGAAGAGCTTGGTCTCCCGGGCGAAATCCAGCCAGACCAGATAGTTGATGGAGCACTTGTCATACGGGACAAAGCAGGGCAGATAATAGCCGTCGTTGTCCGTTGTGTACATCTGAAGGAAAAGTCCGTACTGCTTCAGATTGCTCAGGCACGAGGTCTGCTGCGCGGTCATTTTCACTTTGCCCAGTGCGGGCAGAAGCATTCCCGCCAGGATGGCGATGATCGCGATCACGACCAGCAGCTCGATCAGGGTGAAACCGATTCTCTTTTTCATAATACCTTTCTCCTGTTTTGGTTAAATTATGTGTCAAGGGTGCTGGGTGCACCCGAATTTATACGATTCCCGTCTTTGCCGGCCAAACGTATCTCCGCGGTTTTCAATCCGGAACTTTCTGCACGCAAAAGAGTTTCGCCTTCCGTCCCGGTACTCTGGAGATACACCACGCCCATTCCGGAAAACAGCGTGCATTCCGGCCGGGGGAACGGTTCGAGGGAAGCGGGATTCCCGGCATCGGCGGCCAGAAGTTTCAGCGATCCGCCCTCCAGAGAGAATTTCACGAACGGCGTTTTGTCCGCGCAGAGATTGCCCTCTTTGTCCCGCACGGATACGACAACGAAAATCATATCCTCGCCATCGGCCTCGCAGAAAGGCCGCGTCGTTTCCAGACAAAGCTGCGCCGGCTCCGAGGCCGTGCGCAGGATCTCTTCCGCGCAGGGCTCGTTCCTGCGGTATCCGACGGCGCGCAGCGTGCCCGGCTCCCACCGGACGTCATGCCAGATGAAGCGGTACCGTTCCGCCAGGACACCGGATCCGAAGTGGAGCGGGATCCTTCCAAGGGAGGTCCCGTTCAGGAAGAGTTCCACCTCCTCGCAGTTCGAGGCAACATGGACATCGAAGACTTGTCCCGTACGCCAGTTCCAGTGATGCGGGATGATATGGACCATCGGCTCACCCGTCTTTTTCCATTGTGCTTGAACGATATAGAAAAGATCCTTCGGGAGTCCGGCCAGATCGATGCATCCGAAGTAACTGCTCCGGGCCGGCCACTGCCGGTCGAAAGGATTGGGCTCCCCGAGATAGTCGAATCCGGTCCAGATGAACTGTCCGGCAACGAATTCGTATTCATCCTGACTCAGGAATTCCGCTTCCGGCGTATGCGACCAGGGGCGGGCGTCCAGACAATAGGAGGAACACTGATGCTCCGCGGCTTCCGCCCGTTCGGGATGCCGTCCGTAAATGTATTCCCGTGCAGGGAAATAGTAAATGCCGCGGGAGGATACGGTGGAGAGTGTCTCCGAGCCGATGACAGGGCAATTCGGGAACCTTCTGTGATACTTTCCATAGGACTGGGGCCGGTAATTCCAGCCCGGAATGTCCAGCTGATCGGGGATCCCCGACTCGATGGCCATATCGCAGGCATCCATCCCCGCCGTCACGGGACGACCCATGTCATGCTGTTTCACGATGGCGCTCAGGCGTTTGGCGATCAGATCCCCGCGCAGCGACCGGTCGCGGATCTCCATGAGCTCGTTCCCGATGCTCCAGAGAATGATACATGGATGATTCCGGTCCCGGCGAACCATGGAGACGAGATCTTTTTCCGAATCCTGTTCGAAATGAAGGGAATAATCGTTGGCAACCTTTCCCTTGCGCCAGCAGTCGAAAGCCTCGTCCATAACCAGAAAGCCCATCTCGTCGCAGAGGTCCAGCAACTGTGGCGCGGGCGGATTGTGACTTGTCCGTATCGCGTTGCAGCCCATATCTTTCAGTAATGAGAGCTGCCGTCTCGCCGCGGCCGGATGAAACGCCGCCCCCAGCGGTCCCAGATCATGATGCAGACAGACGCCGTTGAGCTTCATCCGTTCCCCGTTCAGGAAGAAGCCGCGGTCCTTGTCGAACCGGATCTCCCGGATCCCGAAGCGGATCGTTTCCGAATCGGAATACGAGCCGCTTTTCACGGTCAGCTTCACATCGTAAAGCCGGGGCGACTCCGGACCCCAGCGTTCGCAGGACTTCAGCGGAAGTTTCCGCTCGAAGGGAAGAGAACCCGCCGGGATCTCCACGGGCAGGACCGTTGTTTCGAACAGGGGCGATTCCAGAACGATCTCTCCGGAAATCTTTGCGCCCGTGCGGTTTTCAATGATTCCACAAAGACGGAGAGCATTCTCCTCCGGAAGAAATTCCAGATGATTCGACCAGTTTTCGAAAAACACCGGATCCGTCTCGATCCGCTGAACCCGGCGATAGATCCCCGCGCCGGGATACCAGCGGGAAGCGGAGGGGAAATTTTCCGCCGTGACTTCCAGAAGGTTTTCTCCGTCATGGAGATAGTCCGTTGCCTCGATCAGAAACGAGGTGTAGCCGTAGTTGCAGGAACCGGCTTCTTTTCCGTTGAGAAAAATCTTCGCTTGACTCATAACGCCGTCGAAAAGGAGCGCCACCCGTTTTCCGGGCGCGGACGGCCCCGGGATCACGCAACGGTACCGGGCCTTTCCCACATGCGGTAGACCACCGGTCCGTCCCGTGTGTTCGTAATCGCGCGTCTCGCCATCCTGTATGATATGCGTGACCTGGAGATCGTTGTTCCGGTCGAAGGGACCGCCGATCGCCCAGTCGTGGGGGATCGTGACTACTTGTTCCGCCGCATCGCCTTCCCGACGGAAGAACCAGGTTTTCAGGTTTTGATATGTCCGCATCTTCGAAAAATCCTCTCCGTCACTTCCGCCGGTAAACGGCTTCGATCACCGGGACAGTCGTCCGAAGTTCCGGATGAAGAAGCAGATCCAGCAGATTTTCCGCGATCTTTTCGTAACGGGGATCGAACGTGTTCAGTTTTATGCTCCGGAACAGCGGATCTCCGTTGCCGCCGTGGATCATGATCTTCCGTCCGGTTTCCTCCAGCTGCGTCCGAAGCGTGATGGTGTAAGGAAAATCGTCTACATACAGGAAGTCGGGCCGGTACGGCAGGATCATCTTCTCCATTGCCAGGCGGATCCGAAGGTCGACGTCATGCTTTTCCGGGAACTCGAACAACAGCTTTTCATCGACTTCGAGCCCGTTGTTCCGCAGGGCCTGCCTGAACTCATCACGCTGCGTGTATTCGGTCTGCATGGCATGATATCCGTACAGGGTCCCGAAACGTTTGCATCCTTTCCGGCAGGCATCCGCGATCATGGCGGTCATGGCCTCGACGCGGCTGGTCCGGACGTACGGCATGCCGGGGAGGCACGGCTTCTCCATGAAAACCACGTTTTCCGCGCCGGAAAAAAGCGCCGCGACCTCCTCTTTGAATCTGGGATAATCATGGGCGCAGCAGATGAAGTCGGAGATCCCGTAACGCTGGAACTGAAGGTAATCCGCCTTCATGTGGGCTATGTTGTCGTGCGTGAAACTGGTCACGATACGGTATCCGCGTTTTGAGCTGAGCCGTTCGATTTCCTGAAGGAGACGCAGCGTCCGGTACCGGGCAAAGGAATCCACGAAGATCCCGATCAGCTTCGATCTCCGTCCCCGAAGGATGGATGCGGACATATTCGCCTGGTAATTCAGATCGCGGGCCAGCTTCAGGATCCGCTCTCTTTTTTCTTTCGAGACGCGGCAGTTGGTCTTGGAATTCAGGACGGCGGAAACCGCCTGATTGGAAACGCCGATCTGTTCGGCTATATCTTTCAAGGTTACAGCCATGATGCATCCGCCTGCGGGGTGGGTGATTGATTTAACGTCCAATCACAATATAACCCCGTTTCACGGAATGTCAAGACGTATATCCGAAAACTTTCCGCAAAAAAAGCACCGGCCAGACGGATGCCATTTGTAAAAGCGCCTTTTTATCATTGTGCCGCCGGGCAACTTGGAGAATCCCCGTTTTGTCGGTTCCGCAGCCGCTTCTCCATCAATCAGAGCGGCCCCGGGAAGCTCGATCAGGCCCATTCTACTTCTCTCGCGCGTACAGAAAAAACCGCGGATGCACGCCCGGCGAATACCGGTCAAAACATCCGAAAAGAAGTCAGGATTCCGAATCGGCGTAACGTTTTCCGCCGGCCGGAGCATCGGGAAACGACCCGGCGGCCATTTATTCCGAAATTAACAGACGAAGGATCTCCGAAATCTCTTGATTTTCGTTTTCCGCAGGATTATATTAAGCTCGAACATCAATCAGGATCCATCTATTTTACCGTCAGGAGATTTTCATCATGCCGTCCGGAATGATCCATCAGGCGCAGCCGGTCTTCGCCGAAAAAGAACCCGCCCCGGATACCTACTACCTGTTTGCCGGAGAATTCGAAACCGCGGAAATCCAGGGAGCCATGCTGGAAATTTCCGCAGATTCCACCTTCGAACTTTTCATCAACGATCAGGCGGTCCTCATTCAGCAGCTGAGCGATTTTCCCGACAGCCGGACGTACTCCCGGATCGCCGCGGAAAAATATCTGCGGATCGGAAAAAACAGGATCCGCTGCGGCGTGCACTACATCGGCGATGATTTTCTCACCTGCCAGAAAGGGATCGGCTATCTTCAGCTGGTGGTATACATCGGGGACAAGATCCTGGCAAAAACCGACGGATCGTGGCTCTGCGCGAAAGACAACGCCTACACACAGAGCCTCCGCACGAAACTGACAGGCCAGCTTGGATTCACCTTCGAATATCACGCCGATGCGCCGGAGACGCGCTGCGATCGGCCGGTGGTGATCGTCTCTCCGAAGGGAGAACTGCATCTGCGGCAGGTCCCGCAGCTGGAGCTTCAGAATATCGATGACGCGACGCTCAGCCTTTTCGGCGTGCTCAAGCGGCCGCGGGAGGAATCCTCCTTCGCGTTGACCTGCATGCGGGATTTCTGTGCGCCCAGACGGATCGAGGAGCTGTTTTCGGAGTACGACAAGGATCAGATCACAGAGCAGTACATCAGCCGGAAGTTCCGCTTTGCGCCGGGCAAAAAATTCACCTTCAAGCCCCTTTCCGAATTCCCGGGCTGCGACGGCTATTTCATTGTGGTCGATCTGGGCAGGGAAACCGTCGGATACATCGCCCTGGATCTGGAAGCGCCCGAGGGGACCATCGTGGACATCACCCACGGAGAGCATCTGGACGACGGCCGTGTGCGCGCATTTATCGGAAATCGGAATTTCGGAGACCGGTATCACTGCCGGGCGGGACGCAACTGCTTCACAACGAGGCATCGGCGCTTCGGCTGCCGGTATATCGAACTGCACATCACGCAGGTGCCGGAAAACGGGACCGTGTCGCTGAACAGTATCGGTCTGGCCGCCTCCGAGATCCCCCTGCCCGAAAAAGCCGCCTTCTCCTGCGAGGATTCCATGATCGTGGCTCAGCGGGACCTGGCGATCCGGACCCTGACGCTCTGCATGCACGAACACTACGAGGACTGTCCCTGGCGCGAACAGAGTCTGTACGGATACGATTCGCGCAATCAGATGCTCTTCGGATACTATGTCTGGGGCAACTGCGATTTCGCCGCCGCCTCCCTGGATCTGCTGGGAAAATCCTTTGACGGCGAACGGTATCTCACCCTCACCGCACCCGGAACCGCCTTCCGCCCGATCCCCATCTTCACCATGGCCTGGATCACCGCCCTTTCCGAGCACATGATGTTCTCCGGTTCCTTCCGGATCTTCGACAAGTACCGCGCTCAGGTGGACGCCATCCTCGACCGTGCGCTGGCCGACGCGGTCCCGGGATTCGACGATCTGTACTCCGCCGGAACGGACGAGAAATACTGGAACTTCTGCGAATGGCAGCAGGAGTTGAGCCATCTCGACGTTCATCCGCAATCTCCCTACAATCTTTATCTGGCGGAAGCTCTTCTTTCCGCCTCGAAGATGCACCGGTTCCACGGCGATGCGGCCCGGTCGGATTTTCTGAAGCAGCGGGCCGAAGCCATCATCCGGGCGGTGGAAAAATACTTCTTCGACCCCCGGCGCGGAGGGATCAGCCTGTCCGCGAACGACAACGAAGGAAAACTCTACGAACATATGCAGGCGCTGTACCTCACGCTGGGCCATCTTCCGGACGACCGCCTGAACCGGGTGCTGGACAATCTGGAAAACGGCACGATGTACAGCGCTACCCTGAGCTCGCTCCTCTATCTGCTCCGCGGACTGAACCGGTCCGGCTCCAGGGCCAGGGCCATGATCCTGCCCCGTCTGCGGAAGATCTTCGATCCCATCCTGCTTTCCGGCGCCACCAGTCTGTGGGAAACCGGCGAGGGCGGCGACGATTTCAGCTTCGCCGGCAGTCTATGTCACGCCTGGAGCGGCATCTATCCCTTCTTCTGCGGGAATATCCTGCTGGGCGTAAGTCCGCTGGAACCCGGATTCGCCCGCTTCCGGATCGATCCCCTGCCCTGCGGACTCACGCACGCTTCCGGGGAGATCCCCACGCCCCGGGGGCCGATCGAAGTCGATTGGAGGACCGGATCGGACGGCGTTCCGGAGATCCGCGTGAAAAAGCCCGTCGGGCTGGAGGCAGTCGCCGAAAAGAATGCCGTACTGCACGTCATCGACCGCTGACGGGAACTGCCGCAAACGGAACGACATTTTTGAAAACGAGGTATAAGATCCATGCTCGAACTTGAGAAGATCCGTATGCGCAGCGTCTCCTTTTCCTCGGAAAACGTCTGCCCTTCGCTCCCCTGCCCCGCCATGGTGGTGGAGGAAAGCGAAAAGGCGGGCTACCGCATGCCCCTCACCGATCCGGAAAACATCCCGAAATTCACGGGCGGACAGCTTACCATAACGACCGCAGGGCATGGCATTCTGAACGTGGGAGACAAGACATTCGACTGCGTTCCGGGCACGGCGTTCCTGCATACCGACTGCGATCCGCAGGTCTCGTATCTTGTGCCGCCGGAAAGCGAAGAGGAGTGGCGGTTCCTGTGGATCAGCTTCGCCGGAGAAGCCTCGGAAAGGATCATTCGCGAGATCAACGCCGTGTACGGATATTTCTTCATCCTGAAAAACGACTCGCTGAAAAAATATCTCAAGGCATTTCTCAAGCATTCCGGCGCTCGGTTCTTCGTTTCACCGCTGGAGGGCGCAAAGATTTTCTTCGACCTGATGAACGAACTGTGTTTCCCCGGAAAAACCCTGCAGGATACCCGGCCGGGAAAACACCTCAGCCGGGAAATGGAAAAGGAACTCGCCTACGCATTCTGCGAACCGATCTCCACCACCGCGCTGGCGCAGCGTCTGGGATTGTCGCGCGAGCACATGTCCCGCATTTTCCACAAGGAAACGGGACAGACGCTGCAGAAGTACCGTGCGGGACAGCGTTTGAGCGCGGCCTTGAATCTGCTTGAGAAGAGCAACTGCAGCTGCAAGGAAATTTCCGATTACTGCAATTACGGATCGTACTCCAGCTTCTACCGGTCCTTCATGGCGATCTATCATATTTCGCCGGAAGACTATCGCAAAAAATTTGGAAACGTCGAGAAAAAACGCAAATCAAGGAGACATAAATCATGAAACTCGCATCCATTTTTACGGATGGCGCCGTCTTACAGAGAAATAAAACCATCTCCATCTGGGGCGAGACCGTTCCCGGCGTACTGGTCCGGGCGGAGCTCGCCGGACAGGAGGGATACGCGAAATCCTCCCGCGGCGGCGGTTTTCTGATTCAGCTGGCCCCTCTGGATGCCGGAGGTCCGTTCGAGCTGAAAATCTCCGTCACGGAAAACCCGGAGGAATCCGTTATCCTGAAGGATGTTTTCATCGGCGACGTGTGGCTTTGTTCCGGACAGTCCAATATGCAGTACACCCTGGGCTCCCGCTGGGCCAAGGCTCTTCCGGAAGACGGATCGGAGCCCGTGAACGTCCGTCAGGAAAAAGAATTTCTGGATTCGATCACGAAGCCGGAAACCTTCCGGTTCATCACCGTCCCCATGATCGCCACCGGATGCCGGGAGCCGTACTTCGAGGGCTCGTGGCGGCCGATAGACAGGGAAAACGCGTCGGCAGCTTCGGCCGTGGCCGCCTGGTTCGGGCGGAAGCTCCGCGATACGCTGAACATCCCCGTCGGGCTGATCTGCTGTTCCTGGGGCGGCTCCAAGGTGGAGACCTGGATCAGTCCGTCTTCCCTCAAAGGCGACCCCGAAACACGCGAAATGCTGGAGGCCTGGGAAACCTGGAAGCGGGGAAAGGCTCTCTGGACGGAACCGCCCATAACCCGGGAAGATTTTCTCAGCAGATACGCCACGCCCAACCGCGAAAACAAAGGATTCGAACAGGGCTGGGCCGATCCGGCGCTGGATGATTCTTCGTGGACGGCCATGCAGGTCCCCGGCAGCTGGATCAATCAGGGCATCGCCGGAAACGGAGCAGTCTGGATCCGGAAGAAGGTCTGCATCCCGGAATCGCTGGCAGGCAAGGAACTTGTTCTCCATCTCGGCGGCGTCGACAAGCATGACACAACGTACTTCAACGGCATAGAGGTCGGACGCACCGGAAAAGATCTTGACGTAGCATTCTTCGACAAGCCCCGCTGTTATACGATCCCGGGCAATCTGGTGCGCCCCGGCGAAAATACCCTGGCCATCCGGGGCTACTCCTTTGCCTGGGACGGCGCCTTCATGCCGCCCGCCGACGCTTACACGCTGGACGGACCCGATTTCTCCCTGTCCCTGGCCGGCGAATGGAAGGCAAAGGCGGAAGTCGACTTCGGAAGACTTCTGAGCAGGATGCCTTACGGATTCAACAACGTAGGCACGCCCGGCATGCTGTTCGATTCCATGGTCCGGCCCCTGCTTCCCGCCTCGATCCGGGGCGTCATCTGGTATCAGGGCGAAAGCAACACGGAAACGATCGCCGCGGCCGGGTCCTATCGGAAAAAAATGGGAATGCTGATCCGCGACTGGCGCTTCCAGTTCGAACAGCCGGATCTGCCTATTCTCCAAGTCCAGCTGGCCGATTACCGCGAAGCCAGCGACTATGATGACCAGTCCACCTGGGCCGTTCTCCGGGATACCCAGCTCAAAGTCTGCGGGGATCTCCCGGACGTTCACCTGATCACGGCACTGGATACGGGCGAGGAAAATGACATTCATCCCCAGAACAAAAAAGAGATCGGACGCCGCCTCGCCGCCTCGGCCCTTCATCACGTCTACGGAAAGAAGGACATCCTCCCCTGCGGTCCCGAATTCGTGAAAGCGCAGCCGGAAGGAAAATCGCTCCGGGTATTCTTCCGGTACGCAGAAGGAATGACCCTGCACGATCATCCGGGCAAAAGCTTTTACCTGGCGGGCGCCGACCGGAAATTTTATCCGGCGGACAATGCCGGGATTTCCGGCGATTCCCTGGTGCTGAATTCGGAGAAGGTGGAGAAACCTCTGTACGTCCGCTATGCCTGGTCGTACAATCCCGTGAGCATTCTCTTCAACCGCGAATTTCCCGCCGCCGCATTCACCTCGGAGGAATAACCCCGCCGGAAAGATACCTCTCGGTTTTTTTGCGTTTTTTTTGTTTTCCCGCTTGACAAAAAACTTTTCCCGATGTAAATTTTGCTGTAAACTTATCTGGATATGTTAAAACAGGAAATCGCAAATGACTGGAAAAGAGCTGTATAATATCCTGATTGAGGAAATCCGGTCCGGCCGGATCACCGGCATGCTGCCGTCGATTTCGCAGATGAAGGCCAGATACAAAACCAGTCACAATACCATTCATCTGGCGCTTGACCGGCTGAAAATGCAGGGCATTGTCTACGGCAAGCAGGGAAAAGGGGTATTTGTCAATCAGGAGGGATTGCAGAAAAACAGCCGTGGATCCGTCCTGTTTTATCTGGGCGCACTGGATATCAATTCTTTTATCCGAAACCGCTTTTATGCCCGGATGCTGATCGTATTGAAAGCGGAACTTCAGAAGGCAGGACTGGAGCTGGTCCTCAATTCCCGGCTGGATGATCTGCCGAAAAGATATTCGGCCGTCATTGTCCCGGATGCGAACCGGCTGGAGCAGCAGGATCTGTCCCGGCTGAATCTTTTCCTGCCCGGCCGCATCTGTCTGCTGAACCATAAGATAGACGGTTATGTTTCCATAAGCAACGATAATTTCCGGGGCGGCTGGCTGGCGGCGGAACGGCTTTATGAGGCGGGACACCGGAATCTGGCGATGGTGACGATTTATCTGGATCTTCCCTACAGTTTCTTTCACGACCGCCGCGACGGGGCACTTGCCTTTCAGCGGAAACACCGGGATTTATGCATGACGCAATTTCCCGTGTTTTCGCAAGAGGACAGGGAATCGGTCAGCGAAATTGCGCAGGAGATCCTGGCACATCATCCGGAAATCACCGGGGTATTCACCTTTAAGGAAATTTACGCATACGAAATGTATCGGGTGTTTCATCAGGCAGGACGAGAAATTTCCCTGATCGGGTACGGAAATCCCGATTACGCCGAGTTCATGATCCCGCAGTTGACCACCATAGCGGAAGATCCAGATGCTCTTGGTCAGGCGGTCGCCCGAACGGTCTGCTGTCAGATTGCCGGCAAAGCGGTGAAAAGTGCCGATGTCCCGGTGCAGCTGATCGAACGGCAAACCGTTTATCCCGTCAAAGTGCGTGGAAGATGTCGGATTCGATGAAAAACAGAAGGAGCCGTACGGTTTTTACGGACAAATCCGATCAGCCAAGGAGGACGACAGGTTATTGAAAAAAGCATCGCCGTTTTCAAAAAAACAACAGCTTTGCCATGGAAAGGACTGGAATATGATGTGCAGAAAAACAGGTTCGGCCGCCATGAAGCGGGAAAAATCTTTTACTTTGATCGAACTTTTAGTCGTGATCACGATCATCGCCATTCTGGCGAGCATGCTGCTGCCGGCATTGAACAGTACAAAAGCACGGGCGAAAGCCATTCAATGCATCTCCAATCTCAAAAGTTTTTCCACTATAATTTTGACTTATTCCATGGAGAACAATGATTATCTTCCGACACCATTGAATCGCAAGTCGGCATCGGCACTCGCCACCTACGGTACGACGAACTGGCTGCTCTGCCTGAAAAAAAACGGATATGTAAGGACACCACACGGATCTTTGCGCTGCATCCAGAATCTGGCAACCGCTCCGGCCGGATGGGATGCCATAACAGAATTTCTGGATTGCCCGGTGGTAACCGGCCAGGCGAGCACCGGCAACCCGTTCGGAGGCTGGACCGATACTTCCTATGGAAGCTGCTCCAGTTACGGGATGAATTTTTATGCTACAACGGATGAGGATTCTCCCGGCAACAATGCCCATAACCTGAAAAAAGTTCAGCAACCCTCCAGCCGGATCATGATGGCGGATGCTACGTCTCCCAGTTTCAGCGAGGTGGATTACTTCACGAAGGTGGAGAGTTTAAGTATGCGCCACGCAAAACAAAGCAATTACATCACGGTGGACGGCAGCATACACAGCAAAGAATTCACAGGAAACAGAGAAGTCCGGTACGGACTCAAATAGAATGGGAGTCCGGTGACAATGAAAAAAATGATATGTCTGACGGCATGTCTGCTGACTGCCGCATTCCTCTGTGCCGCAGAGACAGTGAAGCCGGGGACGTTTCCGAATCTGATCTCCAATGGCAAACTCGAACTCTATGACGGCACGTTTCCCCGGTCCTGGCGGTATGTCCGCACCGAACCTGGATATCAGAGTTCCGGCGGATATCAGGACGGCGGACGGTTTATTTTCACAGGAGCTCAATGTTCCTACCTGATCCGGCAGGACTGGACGTTCAATCTGATCGAAGGAGAACTATATTATCTCCGGTTCAAATTCCGGACAAAAAACTTCGAAGCGGGAAAAGCGGTGATAACCGTTTTCAACAACGGCTGGACTCAGGAGTTCATTCTGGAAATTCCCAACGGGACAAACGAATGGGAAAGCATGGAACAGGTCTTTTCCGGAATGCCGTCCAAAGATTTCTACAGTATCGCGGTCCTCGTCAACAATGTCCGGTCCGGGAAACTGGAAATTTCCGATATTGCCGTGGAACCTGCTACGATCAGCGCCATGGAACGCAGCATGGAATATCGGAAGCTCATTCCCGTCCCGGAACTGGTCGTGCTGGACCGGCGCGATCAGCTTCAGGCAGCCGACGCGATCTTGAACTGCCGCTGGTTCGGCGACAAGGAACTCCGTCAGCTCCGATATTCCGCCGGAGAGATCAGCCGCGAAGCCGATATCGGCGAAGACGGACAGGTCAAGCTCGATCTGAACGGTTTGACTCCCGGGAAATACACGGTCGAAGTCCGGGCGGGGAAAAGCGAGATCGATCTTGCCGTGGAGATCAAACCCGGATTCGACTCCGTCGAAGGAAAGGTCCTGAACAATTTCCACACTGTCATTTCCGAACAGCAGGTCGAAGCTGGTGCTTCCGCTTCTTTCATCAATCCGAGGGTCGGATGGGTTTTGTTTGGCCTGCCGGAGGATATGGTCCTGCGAGTCGATGGGTATGGCAAAAAGATAAAAAATGGAGATACCGTTTTCCTGCCCATGGGCAAGCAGACATTCAAAACGGAAAAAGGCTCCGGGCCGGTCCGGATCTCCGCTGTAGCCGAAACCTCGATTTATCAGCTGGGGGCCGGGCCCTACCTGCCGGGTCTGCCGAAACATGACTGGCCGTTTGTGATGAAATATCAGAGCGGTATCGTCATGAGTTTTCTCGGCTGCGGACTCGGTACGACCGAGCGCAGAAAATTCCGGGACGGGCATCAGAAGCTCTATGCACATTGTGCGATCGGCGAGATCATCAATTGCAAGGGAGATACATACGATCATCCCGGCATGGCCCCGGAAAATCGTCTGTGGGACGGTTTTTTTGCGGATGAACTGACTCTCAACACAGAGAAACCGATCGTCCTCTTTATCCGGAATCTGGACAAGATCACGATCCCGCCGGGCCGTGATGTGCTGACCTATATAACCGGAAGTTTTCCGGATTCTCCTTATGTCGCGGAAGTTTTTTCCCGCTGCATCAATTTAAGTGATTTCAGCCGGATTATGCTGGAAGTCTACCTGCCGAGCACCTATACGGATGAGGCACAAGCGGAAAATCAGGTAAGAACGCTGGCGGATTGCGCCCGGAACATCAACGAAGTCTGCCCAGGAGTCAATCCTTATTGGGGCATTTCGCTCTGCCACAGCAATGTGGCGCTGAGTTTCACAATGGACAATGAGCCGGAAGCCGACCATCGGGTACTGCTGGATATGCAGATGCAGACGATCGCAACACATCCGGTATTCAAGGGGATCGGCCTGATCAATTTCTGGGGGGACAACTATGCTGATCTGGAGCGCACCCGCTGGGTCATGGAATTGCTGAAGCATTACGTGATCGAGGGGAAAACCACCCTGCTTTCCGCAGAACGAGGGATGAAGCTCTGCCCCGGACATCTCCGCAACGCGTCTTTCCGAGACGGGGTGAATGAATGGCAGATCGAAGGAGCCGTGACTCCGGGACGCTCATCCGAGGGAGGCCGTTTTTTGAGACGTTTCAATGAGCAGAAGGATCCCTCCCACATGGTCACGCTGGTCCGTACGGACAAAACAGCCTCGGTTTCGCAGGTGGTCAGGAATCTGATTCCGGAGAAGGACTACAAAATCCGGCTGGTTACCAGCGGGACCGGAAATCTGACGCTCAAGCTGGATGGAACGGAGCTCAAACCGGCAATTCGGCTGGAGCTGCCGCCTGATCCGAAAAGATCGATTTCCAGCTGTTACGATGAATATGTGTTCACGGCCGTCGGAAATGAAGTTCAACTCCAACTGGACAATGCCTCCATGCCGCCGGGAACGGAAACCAATCTGCATTACGTTTCCATAATGTCTTGCCTCAAGGAAAAAGAATGATCTCGTTCACGATTTATCCGGAAAAAAAATCCGCCGCCTTTCGCCGGATCCACGGCATGAATCTGGCAGCACCGATCACCCATGCCGGACACTGCCGTGTGCTTTCCGATCACCTGCGGAAACTCAACATCCCGCAGACCCGAATGCACGACTGTCCGCTGAACAATCCCGGAAAAATGCTGGTGGATATTCCCTGCGTTTTCCCGCTGGAACATGCGGACCCGTTTAAGGAGGAAAACTATATTTTCGGCGATACAGACGACTATTTTGCCAATACGCTCAGCTACGGAACAACCATCATGTACCGTCTGGGCGTCAGCATCGATCATTCAGGATTTGCGCATCACACCGCACCCCCTGCCGATCCGTCGAAATGGGTCGAAATCGCCTCACATATCATTGACCACTACAACAACGGATGGTCCAACGGATTTCATTATGATATCAAGTATTGGGAAATCTGGAATGAGGCGGATACCGAACTGCCGATCCTGTGGAAAGGCACGTGGAAACAGTTCATCGATTTCTACTGTTTCGCGGCAAAGGCACTCAAGTCGCGGCACCCGGAACTCAAGATCGGCGGCCCCTCCATGGCGAAGATCACATCTCTCAACGGCTCGGCCTTCCTCGATTTTCTGAAGGGCTGCCGGGATCAGCAGGCTCCTCTGGATTTCTTCACATATCATCAATACAGCGACAAGCCGCAGAAGGTGATCGCCGCGCCCGCAAAGATCCGTGCAGTGCTGGATGAATACGGGTTTTCGCAGACGGAAATCCATCTGTCGGAATGGCATTATCATGCAGGCTGGGGAAGTCAATGCGATATCGGACGGCAAAAAAAACTGCAGCAGGAAATGGTCGGCCCTCATTCCGCGGCCTATTTGGCCGCCGTTCTTTCCCGCTTCCAGGATGAACCCATCGACATGACTCATTATTACACCGGCAGCACCGGCGGCGGATATTCGCTGTTCTCCAATTTCGGCGAACCTCACTGCGGGTATTACGCATTCGATTTCCTGAACCGGATGATGGAGACGGAACGGATCGAAGCTACTGTCGATCACCCCGGCACGACGGTTCTGGCCGGAACGGCTCCGAATGGTACGATTTATATTCTTGCCAGCTGCTTCAAAACCGATCAGGATGATTTGGCTTTTTCGCTGGAAAAAGGCGATATCCGTACGAAACACTGGAAATTGAGCGTAATCGATGTGGACGGAGAAAAAAGGGATCTGACCAAAGATATCCGATTTGAGGAGAACCGGCTGATCTTTGAGAAGGCTTCCGGTTCCATGACGGTTTTCCTGGAATTTACGAAGCCTTGACCGTTTTTCGCGGTCAAGGCCACGCATTCACCTCGGAGGAATAATACCGCCGGAAGATTTTACTCCCGGATCAAAAACGGTACGGTTTCTCCGGGCCGGAGTGTGAAAGAAAGCGTGTTTCCATCGAGCGAGGCAGAGGATCCGTTGAGGATCGAGCCATTCCGGACCGGGATTTCCGCCGACACGCTCTGCTCCGCTTTCGAGACGGAGGTGAAGACCGCCAGAAGGACGTTCTTTCCCCGAATCAGGGAGGCGAAGACATCGTCTCCGCGGCGGATCCGGATATCCGGCGTTACGCCGTGCGCTTCAGCGAATCCGGGCAGGAACTTCGAAAGATCGGCTTCCCGGTTGACCGAAAGATAGGTGCCCCAGAGTTCGGCGGTGCCTTTTCCGAAGCGGTTGCGGACGGCGGCGGGATATCCGTTGCATTCGGCCAGGACTTCGGCGTTTTCATACGCTTCCAGACGCTGGATCTCGCGCCACGGCTTCACGGAGGAGCCGTCTTTGAGGATCAGGCGGTCGTCTTCGAACGGAGCAACCTCGTCGATCTCGCGGCAGCCGAACACGCGGTCGAGACCGTTGCCGGGCACGACGGACCGCAGAAAATGATGTTTGTCCAGGTAGCCGCAGCGTCCGTCGGCCCACAGGGCTCCGCCGGCTTCGACGAAATCGGCGATGGCGGAGGCAGTCTCCGGCGCGATGATCCGGACATGAGGCAGGATGAGGACTTTGTACCGGTTCAGCCGCTCCGGGCTGAGCTGGGACTCGGTGATGAAGTCGCAGGGAATCCCGGCCCGGAGAAGAGACTGATGGGCTGCATAGGCTGCGGCATAATGGGAGGGGATCCAGCGTACGGTATCCAGAAGCGGCTCCGCGGCAAACTGGTCCATGGAATGCAGGATGGCGACCTGCGGGCACGGTGTCTGAAGTCCTTCAAGTTCGGATTTGTGCGTTTCCAGAAATTCTCCGAACTGCCGGGTGGCCTCCGAGCGTTCCGTAGGTCCGCCGTCCGAGGGATTCCGGAGGCTGAACTCCGCCGTCTCAAAAAGGCTCTGGCGCCAGGACTGCCATTCCCAGTAGATCAGGCCCTTCAGTCCGCGGGCCAGCGAATGATAGAGCGTGGCGGAAATATCGGCTCCGCGCGGCGTGTAGGCGTGCGGCTTTCCATACGTGGAACCGCCCTGATATTCGCCGATCCACGCCTCTTTCCCGTCAGCCCAGGACCGTATCAGATCCATGACGGATGCCATGGTGCGTGGATATTTCTCCGGATCGGGCTCCAGGTGAGGCAGCATGCCGTGAGGATGGATCGAACCGGAAATGCTGTCCTGAACCTGAGCCAGTTCCCAGGGAGAGTAGCCGCTGCCCGCCAGAGGATTGACCGTGGTGCAAGCTGGATTGGAATGGATCTCGTGAGCCGGATCGATCCTGCGGATGATGGAGGCGAGCCAGGCCACATGCTCCACCGCATTCCGGTTTTGGAACTCGAAGGCATCCAGCCTCATAGCGGTGTCCCTTCCCCGAAGAGGAAGATCGAAGAGCTGCTTCAGCCATGCGCCGGTCAGTTCATCCATGGACCGGGGCAGGATCGGGTTGAAAATGTAGTATTCGCCCGCCCAGGCCTCTCTGAGGGCGGCCATATCCGGATATTTCCGTTTCAGCCAGGAGGCGAACTTCTCCAGGGTGTCGGGACAGTGGCAGACCGGATCCGTGGGCTCGTTCCACAGATTCCACACCTTCAGCGCGGGAGAGTCCTTGAAATGTTCCACCGTCTCGGTGAAAAAGCGCTCCACGCCCTCGCGGATCTCCGGCCGGTCCAGGCAGGGATACCGCCGCGGATCATCGGAGCGTCCGTTATTCATCTGTTCCACGCGGCGGTGGAAGGGCAGATAGAAAAGCAAAGTGGGCATAAGGCCGATCCCCTCCTCCGCCGCAGCCTGGAAAAAAGGATCGAAAATGGAAAAATCGAATTTGTCCCGTTCCACTTCCACGTATTCCCACTGAATGAAGGTACGGAGAAACGTGAGCTTGTTTTCCTTGACGCGCCGCATGTCGGCACGGAAATCATCCAGAGAATATTTCGGATTGACCCAATACATGGATCCCAGGGTGAAAATACTCATTTTGCAGATTCCTTTCCTGTTCCGGCGGCTGCGCAGAAATAGAATTCCGTGCCGCCTTCGGGATGATGTTCGTCAAGGAGCGTAATGACAGCCCGGTGTTTTCCTTCCGGCAGGCCGGTGAGCACGGGCGCCCACATCTGTTTGGGATCCGGCCAGTCGTGAGGGAAATAGCTGTCCACCAGGACCGGTGGACAATCGTCGACCCGGACGGAGATCCGCCCCGCGGGCCCCTGGATCCCGAGGTAGGAGATCCAGAGTGACGCCCCCACGAAGGAGAAGGTCATCCGGCTGCCGGGCCGCGAGGCGAACCAGCGTCGGCGGAACCAGTACTTCTGAGGCTCCTCCCCGGGAGTTTCCTCCCAGCCTTCGAGTGTCTCCGGACGAAACGAATCCTTTTCCAGCAGGAACGTGTACTGAAATTCCTTCGAAATCAAAGGCTCCGGAATGGGAGATTCCGGCTCATCCGCCTGCGTCCGGATCTTCTCCATCAACGCGCACAGAAGTTTTCCGGCGAGGCTGTGGGCGGCGGGATTCGGATGCACGGCATCGGGGCTGAGATTCTCCCATGCGAGGCTGCCCCGCATGAGTTCCGGCATGACGGCATCGTGCCAGCTCACCATGGGCAGGCCGTAATGACGGCCGAGCACCGTCTGAAACCGCTGACAGTTCCGCTGATGATTGTGAGTCATGAAAAGCAGAAGCAGAGGACATCCGTCTGCAAGGATCTGCCGGATGCATCCCTCGTAACTCTGCGCCCACTGCGCCTGATCGGTGTCGTTCACTGCGTATTCCAGCACAACCAGATCGGGCTTGTGCGAAAGCAGATCCCGTTGTGCCCGGAACGAGCCGTACACGGAATCGGTAGCCCCGATACCCGCATTGACCAGGGAGAAGCGGCTCCGGGGGAACTGCGAACGAAGCCAGTCCAGCAGGACGCCGTGATACCGTTTCTCCGGTTCAGGACAGGCGGCGCCCCGGGTAATGGAACCTCCAAGCACGCCCAGCGTCAGCTCGCAGCCGGACTCTGCACGCCGGAAAAATTCATGAAACCGGTGAACGTTTCCCGTGGAAAGGATGGAACGGCGGATCATATCCTCCCCGGGCTCAGGAAGCGTTTCCGCCTTTCCGGAGGCTTCCAGAGCACCCCAGAGAGGCGCATCCCCGTCGAGGCTCGAAAACCGGAGATTCAGTCCGGCCGGGACGGGCACTCCGAAGCGAAGCCCGCTCCGAAGCTGACCGCCGACGACGATGACGTCCAGCTCCAGCCGTGCTTTCCAGTCCGCCAGAAGCGCATAAAGATCGAGGCTGTACCGTCGCCAGGCCTCCAGCGCACGGGGATCGCCCGTTTCGGCGGCTTCCGCGATTTCTTTTCCGCCGGGCGCGGGATAATCCTTCAGCAGCGCACGGGCGGAAACATAGTCCTCCGCAATGCCGTCCCTGTACGGCTTGTTCCACAGGGAAACGCTGTCGGTGGGACTTCCCTGCGCATTGAGCTGCAGATCGCCGCCGATCGCAAAGGCCGCGCCCAGACCGGTGCCCAGCGTGACCGCGCCGACGCGGAGGAATCCGCGCCCTGCCCCGTGCAGGAGTTCGCCCAGAAGAAAGGCATTGGCATCGTGAACGAAGGAGGCGGGAAGCCCCCCGGAGAACTCCGAAAAGGCGCATCCGCAGACGGCCGCGAACTTGTGTTCCGCCCGAAAAATGCCGTTTTTGTAGTCGAAGGGCCCCGGAATGGAAACGGCCAGACGGTCCGGCGCGCCGGCCTGACGGATCGCAGTGCGGATGGCCTCGCCGATCTCCTCGCGTGTTCCCTCGGACCGGCTGGGGACCTGCGGCAATTTCCGGATCAGTTGACCATTCTGGAACAGGGCGGACTTGATGAAGGTGCCGCCGATATCCAGGGCCAGAATTACTTCAGATGAGCTTTGTGGACTTTGCATGGTTCCGTTCCCAGATTGATGATCCCATATTCGCCCAGATCGGCCGGGACAACAACGATATCCATGAATTTCTGGTGATAGCAGCGGGTGGGATCGGCCTTGGAATAGACCAGCACTTCGTCGCCTTCCACCAGAGTCAGCACATGGAATTTCCCGTTCGTACAGTCGGAAATGTTCCGGTCGAAGCTCAGGCGCCGCAGACTGAAATAGATCAGGTCGTGCTCGCCCACGATCTCCTCCTTCCAGCCATCCCCCTCGCGGACCGTGCGGGGCTTCGGACGCAGAACACCGTCGATTTTCGAACGGCGGCGGTCGGTCACGAGGACGTTCTTCCCGTGAATGGAATGGATCGGGCGGGGATTGCCGTCCAGGTCCTTGCGGAGGTAGTCGTACAGCTTGAAAGTATAGCTTCCGATAGTATAGGAGCCAATCTCCAGAATCACCTGATTCCGGCCGGATGCGTGAATGGTCCCGCCGGGCAGCAGATACTGATCGCCCGCCTCACTGGGGAAGGAGTTCACGTACTTGTCATGATCGAAGGGAACATGTTCCTTTTCCGCCCGGTCGATGCAGCGGAAAAACTCGTCCACATCGCAGTCGTCCCGCAATCCCTGATAGGTCTTGCTTCCGGCGGTTTTCACGCAGTAATAGCTCTCGTCCTGCTGGAAGGGCTCGCCGAAATGCTCCTGATTGTACTTTTGCGGCGGATGAACCTGGATCGACATGTTTCCGCTTCCGCCGTAGGTGTCGTCGTAGTTGAACCGGATCGGGAAGACGTTCCCGAACCGCTTCACGCTCTCCTCGCCCATGAGCTTTTCGCTGCAGTGACGGAAGAACGTGGAGAACGGGATATTGAAGATGCACGGCCCGGCCTTCACCTGCACGCTGACCTCGTTGGGAATCATGTCGAACACCCAGGCGCAGTTCCGCATCTCCTTCGGAAGATCCCGCAGCTCCATCACATATTTTCCGCCCCAGACGCCCTCGAGGTAGACAGGGGTGCACCGGAAGGGACGCTTGATAAGTTCGCCGAAGATGTTTTCAAGTTCGGTGAAGGAGATCATCCGGAGATCGTCCACCGCATTGCCGTCGATATAGAAATCCAGCGCTCCGGCATCCATCAGCTGCTTCCGGTGAAGCATCATAATTTCATAATCATAATAGTACATCCGGCGGAAGATATAAGGAAGCGTGCGAGTCTCCTTGTCCGCCAGCGGCTTGACCTTTCCCGCCCGAATCCGCAGCGTTGTCGTCAGCGGCGTCGTGTCGATGAACGCAACCTTTGCTCCGAGCGCCCGGATCTGACCGCAGGCGGCGCCGCAGCCATGGACGACCACAGATTTTTTCCCTGCGGCAGCCTCGCGGATCCGCGCAGTCAGGGTTTGAAGTTTCGCCGGATCGAACAGGGAATCCAGTTCCCGGTGAACGCTTTTGCCGAAGAGAAGAATGGGGTCGATCACACGGTCGACAGGCAGGGACTCCGCCAGAAGCGAGTCCATCTCCTCCGAAGACTTGTACGCTTCGGAAATATCGAAGAAGACGGTATCGGGATTTGCCTCGCGGATCCTTGTAAGAAGCTCGGAAAACGAGGCGCCCACATACCCGTCCAGCAGCAGAATGCCCGGGATCCCGGCCAGCTGGCTCCCGATTTTCGCATTTCCCCGTACGACGGATTTCACCGCATCCGCAGGGATGCCGGGGAAGTTGACCGCCTTGGGATCGACATAGGGATAGGGGTTGAACATGAAACTCATCGTTTGTTCTCCTTCTGTGGATTGGATTTTTTTGCCGCCCGATCGAGTACGGCATAAGTTCTGGCGAGCGAACGGCCCGCCTTCTGGTCTTTCGAAGCAATGATGACGGAGAGAAAATCCACCACCATCAGCTGCGCGAAACGCGAGGTCATGGCGCCGATCCGGAAATCGTCCTCTTCCGCTGCAGTCAGAAGCGTGAGATCGCTCATCTCCGCCAGCGGCGACGTCCGGCAGTTGGTAATAGAGGCGATCCGGCAGCCGTTCGCGCGGGCGATCTTCACGCAGTCCAGCACCTCGCTGTTCTGTCCGCGGAAGGAGATCGCGATCAGCAGATCCTTCCCCGTCAGAAGCGCGCAAAGCATCCGCCGGGTCATGGGATCCCCGTAACAGCAGACGGGATACCCCATCCGGCTCAGCTTCATCTGAAGGTCCTCGCCCACGATCCCGGAGGCGCCCGTTCCGCAGATCATGATCCGGCCTGCCTGACGGACAGCTGCGGCCGTTTTCAGGAACTCGGCTTCATCGAATACGGCGAGCGTATCGTTGATCGTGCGCTGGTATCCGGTCCGGACGTCCTGCACCAGACGCTGGAAGCCGGTTTTCCGGTCAAGCTCGGAGGAACCGACCTTCGTATGAAACGGAATCAGGTCGTGGATCAGCGCCTGCTTCATGTCGGAAAAACCTTTGAAGCCCAGTTTCTGACAGAAACGGATGATCTGCGCATTGTCGCACCCGCAGGCTGCCGCCGCATCCGCAACCTTGTCCCGGATCACCACCGAGGGATTTTCCAGGATCCGGTCCGCGATCCGGATATAATTTCCGTGAAACGACGTGTATCCCTGCTGGATCTTCAGCAGAGTTTTCGAAGTCTGTGTCGGCTTCATCGTATCACCTCCGTATTCAATATATCACTTTTTTTGACGATTTCAATGCCGATTCGTCACTTTTTTTGATTTTCCGGAACAAAAAAAAGCCCGGACTCCCGGGCTTTCGGCAACGTACAAAAACGAGATCAGGAAAGAACGATTTCCTGTACCGTGGTCTCCGTCAGATCCGCGGTGCAGGTCTCCGTCCGGTTCCCCGGCTTGTGGATCGTGATCCGGTGCATTCCCGTGCCATGACAGCGGATGGTGCCCGTTCCGGTGATTTCCAGATGCAGGGAGAAATCGTCCGGCTCCAGGACCATGCCGGGCAGGATGGTGAGGATCTTCGCCTCGCGCTCGACCACATTCGTTTCGAACCGGACGTCTCCGCTTTCCACGCGCACGGACTTTATATTCCCGGCAGTCGTCCAGTCCGTATTCAGGAGCATCAGACGGCGAACGGAATCCTCCTCGATCCATTCGTTCCAGAAGACTTCGCGGGAAGGATCGTCCACTCGGGTTTCCGGCAGATTCTCCGAGGCCAGACGCGCAATGAGAAACGCCATGACGTCCCGGAGCGCTTCATGCCCCGGATACGCGTACGCGGTCACAACGTACACGGTCCCCTTGCCTTTGCGGAAGCGGCATACCAGCGGTTCGCCGGTCATGGCATCCCAGATGACGGCTTCCGCGCCATTCATTTCCAATTTGGCCAGACGGCAGGGGCCGTCTTCTTCCGGAGACTTGCTGGGGATCCCGGAAAGTACCGGGATGAAGGCCTGCTCGCGTCCGGACGTGTTCCACTGACCGGAATAGCACTTGCCGGGCCCCTTGACCTTGAGTCCGCAGAGATCGGAGAGGTCACCCTCGTTCCAGAGGTCGAGATCCATCATGTCTTCAAGGAAATCCCTCCGCACGTGCCGGCTGAACTGCGGAAGGCCTATCAGCAGAGTACCTCCGTTATCCACGAAACGGGCGAGCTTGTCGTAATCCTCCCGGATCATGGTGTTCCAGCCGAGATGAAGCAGAAGAGAGTAGCGGTCGAAGTATTCGGGTTTTGCCTCGGTGGGAACTTCATCGAAGTCGCCGTAGGGCGTGCCGGAGAAGAAGAATCTCCGGCGGGTGAAGTCCTGCCTCAGCGGCTGCGTGCTGGCGCCGGGCATCAGCACGTCCAGGAGCTGACGGCATTTTTCAGGCTGACGGTGTCCCCAGAGCGGATCGTTCTTGCCGAAGAGGCCCCAGACGGCGTAGTCGGGATCCTGATCCGTATCGCA
This sequence comes from Lentisphaeria bacterium, assembly GCA_017615635.1. Taxonomy (GTDB): domain Bacteria; phylum Verrucomicrobiota; class Lentisphaeria; order Victivallales; family UBA1829; genus RGIG8244. Next base: position 14,460 of record JAFZZR010000079.1, on the reverse strand, counting down.
GATGAAACCGTTGAAGGGCGCGGCGTACCGCCCCTCCACGAACGCGATCTTCCGCGTGGGCGTTCCTTTGCGCGGATGGGTCTTGACGAAGCGGAAAAACTCCCGCGTCATATCCCGTTTCCCCTTGGTTAGACGGTCGTCCCATGCCTGCCGTTCCTCCTTGAAGAGCTGGAACAGACTGTCCTCCTCATAGATCATGGAGGCCCCCATCATCCAGGGCTGGAACAGGGAAAGGAAGTACACGCCGAGATGCGTCTCATAATACGGCTGAAACGCGTGCTGGATCGCAATGTGGACGCCCCATTCCCCGTCGGAAAGAGCCTCCGCCGCGGGCCGGGCCTGGGAGCAGAGATGCTGCGTATGCGGTACCATGGTCTCCGTCCGGATGAAATCCGCTCCCGCCAGATAGCAGTAGCGGTGTCCGCCGGAGGCATCCCCGAAGGCGGCGCGGCGGCAGACCTTGTGCGCTTTGTCGATTTCGATCTTCAGGCGCGCCAGGCAGTGCTCCATGGCCGTTTTCATATCCTCGGACCTCCATTCGAAGCCCGGATCGAACGCATACACCGCACCCGGCCATTCATGACGGCCAACGCTGTGGATCATTTCGCCCGACGACTTCACCAGAGCCCCGCTTTCGTAGCAGTTGGCAGCCTCCACGTGGATCCGGTGACGGCGGCAGAAATCCCCCCAGCGTGACAGCAGGTCATCCGATATCTCCTCACGCTCGTGCGTTTCGGGGCCCAGCCTCCGAAACGACCGGAACACCACCAGATTTCCCAGCCGCGTCCGCCAGGTGTAGTCCAAAAGCCAGTCCATGAACCCGTTGCCGTCGTGAGGCACCACGGTCATGTCGTACCCAACCGTCACTTCCGGAGCCTCGTCCTTCAGTGCGTAGACCGCGGGGATGACGCCGCGTGTCGTATCCGTGGAGACCTCCACATCCCGGCCCGGCGCGGAGACGGAAAAGGCGAACTCGTTCCAGCCCGGCTGCAAATCCAGGCTCATCTGCCCGTCCTCCCAGCGGACGACGGTCCGGTCCTTCCGGGCGGCGAAGATCCGTCCGATCAGCGGTTCGCCGGCCAGAGCCCAGGGCGGCAGAGAGAATTCCAGATGCCGGTGCTCCGACTGCTGAAGGATCAGGCGCGTGACAAGCAGGAAGAACCGCCCGTTTCCGTTTTTGAGGTGGAAATGATGTTTTCCCGAGACGGCGGGGAACCGGAGCCAGACATCTTCCAGCATCTGCATATAGGCGTCGTGCTCGCGGAAATAATGACGCCCCTCCGCCACGACCTTGCCGTCGCAGAGAAGCGTCAGCGGAAACTCGTCATGGATCTGTTTTTCCGCGCCGGGCGTGTATTCCGGCGCCGCCATGGCCACTATGTGGAGGATCGTTTCATCGCTGTCCCCGCGGGTCTCCGGGAGATCCGCCTCGAATTCCGCCTGACCGCCGGGCTCGATCCAGGCGGTGCGCATCCTCGCCCAGTCGTGCACGGGCACGCTTTTCGCCAGATCGTCCGCCTCCAAGATCATCTGCCCCGGCCTCGCCTTCGGCTGAAACCAGTAGTATCCGATCCGGGTCACGATCACGTGACATCCCAGGTATTTCGGACCGACGGGAAACTCGATCCGTCCTTTGTCCCGGACATCGCCCGCCCGGAACTCGAACGAGCCGGACATCGTGACCAGTTTGAAAACGGCATCCTCGGGCACGTCCGCCTCGATCCGGATCCCGCTGAGTCCGCGCCTCGTAGTGCTTTTCCACGATGGCCCGTCGAGCAGCGTTTCATGGGCGCAGTGACCGGGTCCGAACCAGATCACCGGATATTCCAGCTGAAAGACCTTCCGGATTATCCCCGCCGAGCATTCCAGATGACCGTCCCAGTGATAGAACGGATGATAGTGTCTGCGGGAATAGAGATACTGATATCCCCAGTCGATTCGAAAGTTCAGCAGCATTTCGTGCTCTCCTTGCCTGTGCTTTTAAAACGGATGTTTTCCGGTAAAGATAGCGGAGAACACAGAAAAGTCAAGTCCGCCCCTGCTTTTATTTTTCCGCTCCGGCGGAAATAATTCCCGACTTACTTCCCTGCGTTTTTCAGATGGGGGACCGTCATGCCCGTGCGGATGAAAAGTTCCGTATAGCGGCTTTCCACCTTTTCGCCCCGTTCCGCCGCCTGAAACATCTCCCAGAAAGTTTCAGCAATATGTTCCGGATTGTTGGTGATGCTCGTCGGCTCCGGCGTGTAGTGCTCGTTGTAATCGTCGCAGCTGAACACCGCCAGATCCTTCCCGATCCGGATACGATGCCTCCGGCACCAGGGATAGAGCCGGGAGAGCGCGGCCCCAGGTACGATCAGGACTTCCGGGCACGGATCCGTGTTCATGATCCGATCCATGCCGTCATTCAGATTTTCATACCGATCCGAACACTGGAGCACCCAGTCCGGATCGACTTTCAGACCGTTTTCCGCCATCAGACGGTAATAATCCATCAGGCGGAGCACCTGAAGCGGATACTGGGTCGTATCATTGCCGCCGAAGGTGAGATATCCAATCCGCCTGTAGCCTCGTTTAAGCAGATAGTCCATCTGCCGCACGGTCATATCGGGAGCGTCGCGCAGGGTCGCCGTCACCTCCTTCGTATGCCGGGGCAGCAGTTCCAGACATACGATCTTCCGTCTTTTCAGACAGACCGCAAAATCCCGTTCGCGGGCACTGCAGACGATGCAGCGGGAGATCCCGTCGTTCACCAGTTCCGAGGCGATATCCTCCGGGAGCCGGTCCTTGACATTTTCTATGACGATCCTGCGGCCCGATTCTTTCGCGCATTCCTGCAGCTTCCGGAAAAGGATCTGAAAAAAACCGTTTTTCCGTTTCGAATCCACCAGTGTCTGCCAATGGATCAGGCGGATATCCCGTTCGTTTTCGGTCGGCCGGATCCGGAAAATCCCGCGGTACGGATCCACCCGGACAAAACCTTCCTTTTGCAGTTCCCGCAAGGCATTGGTGACCGTGATCTGACCGTATCCCGTCCGCTTCATCAGCGTACGGATCCCCGGCAGTTTGTCCCCCGGCGACAGCGGCAGAAGCATTTCCCGCAGACAGTCGGTTACCCGGCGGACATTCCGGCTGTATATGTTGTCTCTCGGATTTATGGCATGGACTCCTCTGTTTTCCGTAATTCCATAATATAAGGTGCATTGATGCGATTGCAAACTGTATTGAAAACTGTATTGAAATTTTCTTCCTCCGGAATTTTATCGGTTCTTTTTCCTTTCGTTCCATTGACAGAAACAGGATTAGAGATTAGAATATGGCAGGAGCGGCTGCCGACAAGACAGCGCAGACAATCCCGAACAGCGAAAAACAGGAACGGAAGGGAAAGAAAGATGAAGACATACCTCTTGAAAACGCGTGCGTTCACCCTCATCGAACTTCTTGTCGTGATCGCCATCATCGCGATCCTCGCGGGAATGCTTCTGCCGTCGTTGAGTCAGGCAAAGGGAACCGCGAGGAGAATTTCCTGTACAAGCAGGCTGAAATCGCTGGGGCTGTTCTGGCAATTCTATACGGACGGGACGGGCGGTTATATGCTGCCCAGCAACGGCACGCTTCCGGGAACCAATCTGACGGAGTATTTTGCGGCGATCATGGTCACCGCGCCGGAAGCGCAAATGCCCTGCCACATGAGCGCACAGAATTTGATAAATGCCGTACAGGACGGAGATGCCAACGTTCGGGGTGAAAAGTCCAGAGCGCTCTTCGGGCAGTATTTTCAGTGTCCCAGTCAGCCGGATCTGAGACCGGATGGAAAAACCTACTGGACCTACAACAACGTTCCCATGCCGACCGGATACGGGTACAACCGCCGGATCTATTTCCGTACGCCTGCGTCATCGCTCGTAGTCAGCAATATCTCTGCGATATCGAAATTCTCCTTCAGCACGATCCCGCTTCTGGCGGATACATGGAAAACCGCGTTCAACAGCAATACCTCGCTGAATCAGCTTCCTCTGGGTACCGACGCGGAAACGACGCAGCCCTGGGGGATCAACAGCGCACACCTGAAAGGAAGCAACTTTCTCTGGATGGACGGACATGCCACCTACGAAACGGGCAGGCCGGACGGCTATTGCACGGATCCGTGGGCCCATTGACATATTTTCAAACGCACGGGGTTCTTTATGTCAAAGCGCGATCATAAGAATTATTTTGCCTATCGCTCGTTCTGGAAGGAATTCGACGCCATGCGGGATTTCACCGCGGCGGGATTCGATCTCTTTACCATTTTTCCTTCCAACACCGCCAACTCGCTGGGCGAACCGTATTCCCAGTACAAACCCCTCTGGCACTGGTACGAAACATACGATTTCGCCCCCTTCGACGAGCAGATCCGCGATGTCCTCGCAATCAATCCCGATGCAAAATTCCTCTGCATGATCGACCTCAATACGCCTCTGTGGCTCCATCGGCAGCTCGCCTGCGGCAACCGGCTCGGGGCAGACAGCTTCAGCAGTCTGACCGATGCGTTATGCGATCCCCGCTGGCGAACGTACACGGAAAAATATGCGGTCTCCTTCGTTGACTACGCCGAGAAAAAGTACGGAGACCGGATCAGGGCCTATATTCCAGCCTGCGGAGTCACCGACGAGTGGATGGACTACTCCGGCGGCGTGGAAACCCCGCAGAAGCTGGCCGCCTATCAGACATGGGCCAAGGACAATCTTCCGGAAATCCCCCGCTGCATTCCCTGCTGCGCCGACCGTTTTGCCTCCTCGCATCTGGAGAACCGGCTTCGCGATCCGGAGAAAAACGCCGACGCGCTCGCCTATTGGAAGTTTCACAGCGAACTGGTTGCACAAGGGATCCTTGATTTCGCGAAATTGATCAAGGAGCATTGTCTGACCCCGAAGGACGTGGGCGTGTTCTACGGCTATATCAACGAACTCGAGTCCAAGCGCATCGTCCAGTGCGGACACCTGGCCTACGAAAAAGTGCTGGCGTCTCCGGATGTGGATTTCCTGATCAGTCCGGGGATGTATCACGACCGAAAAACGGGCGGCTTCGGCGGATTCATGCCGCCGAACGGCACGATCCACCGCTACGGCAAAAGATACATGCACGAGTGCGATCAGCGCACCAGCACCTTCAACCGCAAGCTGTCTCCGCACGTTACCGTGGACTACGTCGGATGGGAAAATACGAAAGCCGACGTAGCGGGCGTCCGGCGGGAGTTCGCCCGGTCGCTGATCCACGGGACATCTCTCTGGATGTTCGATATGTGGGGCGGTTTTTACAAGAGCAGAGAGGTCCTGGATGCTTTGCACCGATGCCGGGAGATCTGGGAGGATTTCGATGATGAGACCCGCGAACCGGTCTCCGAAGTTGCCCTGATCGCCGATCCCGCCAGCGTCCTCTATGTCAACGACGACGGCAGAAACGCCGGCTGCAACAGCCGGATCCCTTTGCTGGCACAGCTCAACAAACTGGGCGCGCCGTATACGGTTTTCTCCTTCGATGATATTCCTCATATCAAAAATGCGGAACGGTTCAAGCTCTTCCTTTTCCCGGATCTGTACGAGATCACGGAAGAACGGCTGGCGCTTCTGAAAAAACATGTGCTGCATTCCGACAGACATGTCATGTGGGGCGCCGGCTGCGGATGTTCCGACGGCAAAGGCTGGAACGATGGGCGGATGGCGGAAATCTGCGGCGTCTCGGCAGCCTCGCCCGTCAATGAACCTGTTTCGATGGGCAGCTGGTTCTCCTGCTACATGGGAGCGCCCGAGGCGGTCACACCATCCGGTCTGAAGGCGGCCGCGGCAAGGGCCGGAGTCCATCTTTATGCCGAGGAGGCGATCCCGGTCTTTGCCTCGGAGGATCTGCTGATGGTTCATTCGGCGGACAGCGGGAAAACCGTGATCCGTCTGCCGGAGAAGGCCGCCGTGATCACCGAGCTTTTCGAGGGGAAACTCCGCTTCGAAAACACGGACACGCTGGAACTGGACATCCATGCGCCGGAAACACTTCTTTTTGAAGTTAAAAAATCTTGACGCATACTCGAAAACGGGTTGACGCGGCCCGGACGAAAAACCGGTGTATACCAAAACAGTCACCTCAAGACGAAAGAGGATAATCGTGAAAAAAAGTTTTCTGCTCCTGTTCGTATTCATTTCGTTCTGCATTCTGGCTGCCGGACCGAGCTCCGCCATCGACGGAAAAAACGGAAAAAAGAAGCCGGAATGCTTCCGGGAGCAGTATGATCCGGCTGTCCGTCAAGCGGCGCTGATCCCGGGAGGCGTATTCGGATTCTTCGAACCCGGTCAGGAGATCACGCTGCGGCTTCTGATCGAAAGTCCGGCCGCGGATCTCGATTATGCCCTGACCGTCAAAGACGAATCCGGGCGTGAGATCTGCCGCATTCCCCGAAAGAAACGGGAGGACTTGATCCGTCTCCCGGGGCAGGAAGCCGGATACTACGTGGTCGAGGCGGAAATTTTTGCCGACGGGGCGAAATCCTATCGCGTCCAGGGCGGTTTCGCCGTCGCGCCCGTGCCGGGAAAGCGGGATCCGTTTTTCCAGTTCGGATTCGGTGTGCTCCGCGAACTGCATGATGGATACAAGCGGGTCGGATGCGGTTCCATCGCCATGAAACTGGACTGGCGTTTCGCCTTGCCGCACCGGGATGTGAAACGGACGGCGGATCAGATGCTGAATCAAAGTTACAAGCCGTTTCTGGAATCCGGCGACTTTCAGCTGGTCGCCGATCTCGGCACCTCGCTGCCCCGGGCGGACATCCGTTCGCCGGAAGAGATGAAGCGGGGCATGCCGCTGATGAACGACAGCGTCATAAAAGTTTATTCGGATTTCATCGCGGAAGTCGCCCCCCGGATCAAAACAAAAGAATGGGTCATCGGTCAGGAAACGCCGAGCAACGCCACCAACAAGAGCCGGTATATCGGCACCTGGAGCGAGGCAATGGCCAATTTCGTCACGCTGGTCCGTCTGGGATCCCGCCAGCTGAAGCAGATCGACCCGGAAATCAGGATCATTGCCGGCGGCAACAACGTTCCGCCCCGGACCCAGGACATCGAACCGATCCAGATGGGAGACATCGTTGATGATTTCGATATCTACTACATCGACGCCTATACCGGGAACTGGGATCTTGCCAAAGGCAGCGTGACCCTTCCGGAAGCCGCCCTGATGAAATTCTACCGGGAGGCGTCGGCTCTTTCCGTCCAGCTTGGAAAGGGAAAATTCATTGCCAATAACGAAACGGGATATTCCATCAATTTCGGCGCGCCGTTCGATACCGGTCTGGCTCCGGAACAGGCCCGCCTGACCGCACGAAGCCTGATCATCTCCAAAGCCGCGCCCGTCCTTTTCTATCAGCTCTTCCGCCCCAACGACTATAACCGGATCCCCGAAAGCAATGATTCCATGCACATGGCGACCATCTGGAAAACAATTCCGTTCGGAGGGGCTTATCACCGGGTGCCGCTTCCCGGCGGGGCCATGTATGCGACAGCGGCCGCCGAACTCGCTTTCGCCGAAGCGGAAGCCGAAATCATCAACGGCGGAATCTATTCCTACATATTCCGCAAACCGGATGGATCGACTCTGGTGACGATCTGGACAATCGGGAAACAGCAGTCATTCCCTCTGCCTCTGCCTCTGCCGGCCGGGAGCAGGGTCCTGAATATGTACGGCCGCAATATCACCGGACACCCTCTGGTCATCGGACCGGATCCGCTTTATATCACGGTCGATCGACCGGCCGCGGATGTCGTTCCCGTCATCGACCGGGCGATTTACGCCAACACACCGGAATTCAAATGTGTTGCGCTGCCGGATTCGGTTCTGATCCGAAGTCTGCTGCGCACTCCCCGCAAGGTGGAAATCCGGATGCCGGGACAGGATCTTCTCACGGCGGAGATCCAGCCGGATGAGACCTGTGCATTTCCCATGACCGTGACCGCGCCGGGCAAACTGATCTCCGGGGAAAGAGAGTATGATATCCCGCTGGAAGACATTCCCGTCTGCACCCTGAAGAGAGTCTCCGGACCGGAACAGCTCCGCACCGGCGCCCCAGGACTTCTGCACTATCCCGATCACATCCGCCCCATCGAGGCTCTTCAGCCGGAACGATGCTTCTTCTACTCGAAAAATTTCAACCCCAACGGACACAATGTCTCGGCGAAATACTGGACCGGATACGACAATAAAAACTTTTACCTGGCTGTGGAAGTGGACGATCCGGTGCATCTCCAGCGCTATACCGGAAGAGCCGTCTGGCGCGACGACTCGATTCAGTTCGTGCTGTCGCCCCGGGATCACCGTCCGTCATGTCTGCTGAACGACACGGAACCGAAGGAGGTTTCCGAATTCAACTTCGGGCTGGCGCTCACGCCGAAAGGCGTTCAGGTGGTGAAACTCGGCGGCAAAGATCCGGGCATCAAGGACTTCCCCGCATCCGTCGTCCGGGAGGGAAATACGACCCGGTACGAAGTCGCCGTCCCATGGTCGGCGGTCGGCGGAAAGGCGAAACGTTTCGGATTTCTCGTGTGGGACAACAACGATCCGGTGCATTCGTCGGCTCCCTACCGGCTGGAATTCACCCCGGGCATCGCGGGCGGCGCGGATTCCTCGAAGCTGGCCCGGGTGGAATACGAGTGATCCCGCATCGGCACAGGGCCTATCGTTTTCCGATGGAAAAAAGGGAGGCAAAGAGACGAAATAAATCCCGGTATTTTTCCGGGAGACTCTTGCATTTTCCTGAAAACGTGCTACGGTACGAAACCCAGGTCCCCGGGTTCAGATACAAGGAGGTTTCTTCGGCACGCTGATTCAGAAGGCGCGTAGAGCGGCTTTTTTTCATAGACGGTCCCCCCTATATTCTACATATCGAATTCTGCACGCACAGGAGACAATCCATCATGACCTGGTACAACTGGCTGATCGCCATCGTCCCGTTTTCTTTCGTTCTCTACATGGCCTTCCACACCCGGAAGTACATCCGCGGGATCCCGGACTTTCTGGCGGGCGGACGGCTCTGCGGACGGTATCTGCTCTCGGTGGGCGGCATGGAGGCCGGGTTGAGCGTCATGTTCCTGATCGCCTATATCGAAGTCCACTACCGAACCGGATTCTCCACCGGATTCTGGGGCGGATTCGCGGCGCCGATCTCGCTGATCGTCTCGCTGACCGGATTCGTGACGTATCGTCTCCGTGAGACGAAGGCATTGAGCATCGGGCAGTTTCTGGAGATGCGGTACAACCGTCCGTTCCGGCTGTTCTGCGCATGTCTGAGGACCTCGGTGGAACTGCTTTCCAACATGATCCTGCCGGCGATCTCGGCTCGGTTCTTCATCTATCTGCTGGGCATTCCGCACTATATCGATATTTTCGGATTCAAGATCCAAAGCCTGGCGCTGGTGATCGGGATCGTTCTGATTCTGGCCGCCACCATTCTGCTGGCCGGCGGCTCCATGGCGCTGCTGATCACCGACACGATCCAGGGACTCCTCACCTACCCGATCATCTTCATCTTCACCATGTACATCATCCTGAGCTTCTCGTGGTGGGATGAGATCGTGCCGGTGATGGCGGACCGCGTAGCGGGCGAGAGCTTTATCAACCCGTATGATATCAAGTCCTTGCGCGACTTCAACTTGTTTGCGGCGATCGTCACCATCTTTGCCGGTATTCTGAACCGCGGAAACTGGTTCGGCGGCGGCGCCTCCTCGGCGGCCCGGACGGCCCACGAGCAGAAGATGGCGGGCATCCTCGGCGCCTGGCGAAACGGATTCAATCCGCTTTTCTATCTGCTGATGGGCGGCATGATCCTGGTGGTGATGAATCACGTGCATTATGCGCCGAAAGCGAAAGAGATCCGGACGGAAATGTGCAGCCGGATCGTGGGCGAGATCATTCAGGACGAGGAGATGCGGAACGAGCTGAGAGCCAGGACTGCGGCGATCCCGGAACAGATCCACATCATCGGCAAGGACGAGCCTCTTTCGGAGAAAAAGAATCTGGATACGCCCTATCTGGATACGGTCAAGGAGACGCTGGGCGACACGCCGGAAGGCAATGCAAAATTCCAGGAGTTCCGCACTCTGTACAATCAGCTGCGTCTGCCGGTGGCGTTCCGCCACATCCTGCCGGGCGCGCTCATCGGCGTCTTCATTCTGCTGATGCTGATGCTCATGGTATCCTCGGACGACAGTCACATCTTCAGTGCGGCCATGTCGGTCATGCAGGACGTCATTCTGCCGTTCCGCAAGACGCCGCTGGATCCGAAGACGCACATTCTCATGATCAAAGTCCTGACTGTGCTCATCTGCATCCTCTATTTCTTCGCCTCCCTTTACATGGTCCAGCTGGACTACATCAACCTGTATATGACGGTGGTGGGAGCCATCTGGGGCGGCGGCGCCGGAGCGGTGATGATCGGCGGACTGTATACCCGGTTCGGAACCACAGCCGGAGCATACGCCTCGATCCTGACGGGCGCGGTGGTTTCCGGCGGCGGCATGCTGGTTCAGCGGAACTGGCCGGATTACGTGTATCCCTTCCTCGACCGCATGGGCATGATCCCCTTCTTCTCCCGTCTGCTGGAGACCTTGAGCGGCCCCTTCGAGCCGTGGATTCTCTGGCGCATGGACGCCGTGAAGTTCCCCATCAACTCCACCGAGATCATGTTCATCGCCATGATCCTGAGCATCGCCATGTACTGCGTCGTCTCCCGGCTTACCTGCCGCCGGCCGTTCAATCTGAACCGCATGCTGCACCGCGGGAAGTACGCCGTGGACGGTGAGATCAAGCACTTCGAAAAGCTGACATTCAGGAACGCCTTCAAGAAGATCATCGGGATCACGCCCGACTACACCTTCGGCGATAAATGCATCGCCTGGGGCACCTTCATCTACAGTTTCGGCATCTCCTTCGGCCTCTTCTATATCGGCACTATCGTCTGGAACGCCTTCTACCGCTGGCCCGCCGAATGGTGGGGATGGCGCCTCTTCATCATCTCCGTGGTGGTCGGATGCATTGTCGCGGTGATCTCCATGGTCTGGTTCCTCATCGGAGGAGTCATCGACATGAAGCAGATGTTCCGCGATCTGGCCGCCCGGACGCAGGTCAACGCCCTGGACAACGGCATGGTGGAAGGCAATATGTCCCTGGCCGACAAAGCCCAGCTGGAAGCCGTGGATAAGGCTTCGGCAGCCTCCGGCGACAGGAAACAGTCCTGATCCCGGAAAGGCCAGTCTTCTTCGGCTGGTGCGCCCCGTTCTGATACCGGGGCGCAGCACCTGCGTTGAGGTGGAAGGGCAGGATGACCGTCAGCGGCGGGCGGAGACGGCCGCCGGACGGGGAATGGTCATGGCGAACAGCGTATTGCAGACGGCCATGACCGCGGCGAAACTGAAAAGGACGCCGATCCCGAACTTCATCCAGATCCAGCCGCCGATGGGAGCCGAGAGAATGGCGATCAGGTGGTTGATGGAAATGCCGGTGGAGAGGGTGGCGGTAAGCTCGTCGTTGCTGTCCGCCAGAGTCCGCACATAGATATTGGTCGCCAGCGAGGTAGTGCTGAGGACGGTATCCAGCAGGAAGTTCAGGCAGAGCACGAGGGTGACGAGAGCGGCGGGGAAGATCCTCCCCGCATAGCCGTACAGTAGACAGACAAAGAAGAGGATCACCGTGTCCCAGATCATGACCGTACGGTATCCGAGGCGGTCGGTCACTCGTCCCACAGCCGGCCCGCCGAAGATGTTGACCAGCGCGCAGACGCCCAGGAGCGCGGCCATCTGGGAGGTGGAGAAACCGTATTCGCGGATCAGGACGTAGGGTGCGAAAGTGATGAAAATCTGTTTTCTGGCGCCGTAAAAAAGTTCCAGAGCATAGAATTTGCCGAATTTTCTGTGGAACAGGAGCCGGGGCCGCCGGGAGGGGATCCGGGGCACGGACGGCGAAAAGGAACAGATGACGCTGACCAGCATAAGTCCGGCGATAATGCACCAGACGATCCGGAAAAGCGAGGCTCTGGAAATGTCGAAGTACGTAACGCCGAGGAAGAAGATCGCCGCCACAAGCAGACTGCCCGCCACCGTCCCGAAATTGATGACGCCCGTAAGGTATCCGAGAGACTGCCCCGCATGAGCGGGTCTGGCGATCTGCATGGCGATGGCCGAACGGACCGGCATGACCAGATGTTCGCCCATGCTCCAGATCATGATGGTGGCCGTCACGAAAATCTTATCGGAGGGGATCAGGAGCAGAGCTGCGCCGGCCAGGGAGATCAGGCTGCCGATCCGCATGACGCGCCAGTCCGACACCCGGTGAAGGAGGGCCAGGATGAAGACCAGGAGCAGTCCGGGCAGTTCGCGGAAAAACTCCAGCCAGCCGCGGTCCATGCCGTTCATGCCGTAGAGATCGGACAGAAAATTGTTCATGGCGGCGGCGAAGCATCCGACACCGATGCCCCACACCAGGATGCTCAAAAAGAAGGCGCCCGCGCCCGCCTCGCGGCGGAAAATGGAAAAAAGTCTCGGTGTTATCATGGAGTCCGGTCCGCCGGGGAAAGGGTTCAGAACTCGTCGAACACTTTTATGAGGGTGTCCTTCTGGGGATTGATCTCGTAATCCACCATGACGAAAGAGCCGTTGACCCGTGCGGGGAAACGGTGTCCCACGATATAGACGCACCCGTTTTTTCTTATGTAGTCCAGCTTCTTGCGCATCTTCTTCTTGGTGGCGTCGTACTTGTAGAACGCCACCTGCTTGCCCGCCAGAAACACGCTGAATCCGCTTTCCGCATGAACGGGCCCGGGCTCCATGTCGCAGCATGGCTCAGAGTCGGTTTTCGTGAGGATATACTTCACCAGCTCGTCGATGGGGACATCGTTGTTGGCAGGAACTCCGGTGAACAGGGAGGTGAACCAGCTGCCGGACGAATGGCTGGATTCTCCGGCGCAGGAGACGAGGACGAAGAGCAGGAGAGAGACGGAAAAGAGAGAAAGAATACGTTTCATGCGGATCGGTCCTTTCGATTAGCGTTTCGTAATTTACGCCGAAAAAAACAAAAATCAAGTTGAAAGAAGGGGAAAGAGGGATTATCTTACATGATTTCAGGCCGGATGAATGAAAATGGACGAAATTTTATATCACATTGTTCTCGTTGCACCCGAAATCCCGCAGAACACGGGAAACATCGGACGCATCGCCTGCTGCACCCGGTGCAGACTGCACCTGGTCCGGCCCGTCGCCTTCTCCTTCGAAGACCGGTATCTCAAGCGGGCCGGCATGGACTACTGGCGTCATGTGGACTGCCGGATCCACGACACGTGGGAGGATCTGCTGAAGGAAGCGGACGGTGCGAAGCTCTACTTTTTCTCCACGAAGGGAGAGAAATGCTATTGGGACTGTCCGCTGGAACCGGGCTCCTGGCTGGTGTTCGGAAACGAAGGGCACGGTCTTCCGGATGAATTTTACACGAAATACGCCCCGGATCTCTACACGATCCCCATGCCCGGCCATTTTTACAGGAGCCTGAATCTGGCGAATTCGGTGGCCGTGGCCGTATACGAGGGACTGCGCCGTCTGAGACCGGATCTTCAGCCCGCCGACAACAGGAAAACGTCATGAAAAAAATCATTCTCTTCATTCTGAAAATCGGGATCGCAGTCGGGATCCTCGTATGGCTCATCCGGCGGTCCGGACTCGACTTCCAGTCCGCCGTGGCGGTCCCCCTGCTCTATCCGGCGCTGGCCGCGGCATGCGTCTTCATCCAGCTGGTCCTGACGATCATCCGCTGGCATTTTCTTCTCCGGTGCATCGGGATCCGCCTTCCGTTCCGCGAGATTTTTTCTCTGGGCATGCAGGGCCAGTTCTTCTCGCTGTTCATACCCGCCGGATCGGTGGGCGGCGATCTGATCAAAGCGGGCATCCTGGCGAAAAGATCGCCCGGCGGAGAGAAGTTCAACGGCGTCTTTTCCATTCTGGTGGACCGTCTCTGCGGTCTCACGGCGCTGATGCTTTTCACGCTGCTTGGCTGCGCGGTCTTTTTCCCGGTGATCCTCGAATTTCCGGAAGAACTCCGGATCGGGATCTATACGGCCATGGTCATCTGCACCGGAGTTCTCTGCGCCGTGGCCGCCGTGTTCTTCCATGACATCCTCTACCGGTTTGCGTTCATGAAAAAGATACTCTCTTTGCTGGACCGTTTTTCAGGAGGCGCATTCACCCGGGCGGCGGAGGCCATCGCGCACTATCGGAAAAACTGGAAGGTTCTGCTGGGCTGGATCACGGCCACCACGTTCGTCTTCTTCCCGTTTCTGGCGGCGGCGCTGTGGTTCCTGGGGATCGGCGTCTGCGGTCGGCGTCTGGAGGTCTCGCTGTGTCTTCTGGCCTCCAACCTGAGCCAGACGGCGGCGGCGGTCCCGCTGACCAACGG
>JAFZZR010000078.1 GCA_017615635.1 Lentisphaeria bacterium | reverse complement strand
GTGCGGCGGGCGCAGCCGGTGCCGCAGGAGCAGCCGGAGCGGCAGGAGCGGCAGGAACGACGACCGTTTCCACCGCCGTGGCGGGCGAAGAAGTTTCGATGACGTTCTGATTGTTCTGTCCGGCCGGATTCTGCATGCTGAAGATGAGGAAGGCGAGGAGGCCCAGAACGAGAAGCGCCAGAAGAATGATCAGGCCGATCATGACCTTCTGACTGCTGCCGTCCTTGCTGCGCTTCGTGAAGCCCATCTGGTCCACACGGCGGATCGTCTGAGTCGTGCTGGCCGCCGTCACGTCGATATCCGTGGTCTGCTGCTGGACCACGGTGGTCACGGACTTGTCGTCGCAGTCGTACAGGATCTCCACGCCGCCGATCTGAAGGATGTCGCTGTTCTGCAGGGCCTGGGAGACCACGGGAACGTTGTTGACGCGGGTTCCATTCGTGGATCCCTGATCCTCAACAACATAGGTATTCCCGTTCTTGACGAAGCGGCAGTGATACGTGCTGATGGTCGGATCCTTGATGCAGATATCCCGTTCGTCCACGCGCCCGACCGTGTGCTGATCCTTCGTCAGCTCAAAAGTCCTGCCGCGAAACTGTTCCGACAGAATAATCAACTTCGGTATTCCAGCCATTTCCGCTCACTCCTGATATGGTTTTATGCGGACGCCGCAGCCGCCGGACAAACAAGACCGCAGTCCGGAAGACAAAGCGCCATCCACAGCTTTTGCAATTATAGTAATATAGTCTCGTTTGCGCGGAATGACAAGTTCAAAAAGCAAAAAAAACAAAAAAAATGCACACCCGACCCCGAAAATCGGCTTTTTCGGTCCGGAATGCTTGAAAAAACCGCGTCTGCAAGCTACATTTCGTCATATCTGCGGAAATTTTTTCGCAGGTCAAAATTCAAAACAAGTTGTCGGAAGAAGTTTTATCATGAGTGACGATCGCAAAGTCCCGCCGGAGAAGACGCCGTTTTTCTCCCTCATCATTCCATGCTGTGACGTGGAACCCTATGTAAAGGAATGCCTGGATTCCATCTTGAAACAGTCGTTTCAGGACTGGGAATGCCTGCTCGGAATCGAAACCTCGAAGGACCGGACCGAAGAGGTGATACGGTCGGCGGCAGGCTCGGATCCGCGGTTCCGTATTTTCACACATGAACGCAGCGGATCGTGTTCTGCCTCTCGGAATACGGGTACTGACATGGCCCGCGGCGAGTACGTGATCTTTCTCGACGGCGACGACACGATCTCGGACAGCGCACTGGCAAACCTGGCCGCAAAAATCCAGGCCCGGCCCGGCGCGGATCTATATCCCTGCACCATCCTCGCCTTCAATGAAATAACGGGGGAAAAAGAAACCCGGGACAACTATCCGCCGGACGCTCCGGAGGAAATGACGGGCGTGGAAGCGACGCTTCTTCTGGAACGGCGCTGGCTGAACCCGAGTCCCATGCTCCAGTTCACGATTTTCCGCCGGGAGTTCCTGACGGAGAACAAGCTGTACTGCATCTACGGACTGCGGAATCAGGACAGCGAATTTTCGCCCCGGGCCCTTTTTCTGGCGAAGCGCGTCGTCCCGCTTCACGAACCCTACTATCTCTACAGGATCCGTGAAAATTCCGTCCAGACGTCGGCACGCGGAGCGGGATATTTCCACAAGGATTTCGCCATCGGCCTTCATTCCCTGCTGGCATTCCATACGCAGGTCTCAGGATCGCCGAACTTCGACGCCCGTGTTTCGGCGGCCTGGGCCAGGGCCTGGATCTCGCGGATCCTGATTTTCTGGTTCAGCCGGATGTATGTGAAGGAGATACCCCGTGAGGAACGGCTGAAAACGCTTCGGATCATCTTCCCCGATGACTTTGCGGACTTCGATCGTCTCCTGAAGGCGGCGTCGGCCAAACGGCGCTTCGCGGGACAGTGGGTCAAGCTCTTCGTTCGGCATCCGGGGCTCGGCTGGTTCGCGGAACGGTTCTTCATCTGGTTCTACTTCCCGCTCCTGAAACTGCGGGACGGAAAATAAACGATCCTCCCCACACGGATCCGGGCCCGGATATCTTACCGTTCCGGCGCCCGCTTCCTCAACAGCTTCTGAAGCATCTCACGCAGATCCGAACGGAAAAGGATCACTGTCAGCGTGCCCGAAACCGCCGCGGAGGCCATACCCTTCAGCAGAAGTCCGACGATTCCGCCGACGGGGATCAGCACGGCCGCGCCCCATGTGACTCCGCAGAGCAGAAGCGCCAGCACCGCCGATCGGGCCTGAAAGATCCAGTAGTTCTTCGCCTGATCCGGGGTGAAGAACGCCGTGAACATCACGCGGGATTCCCACGGGATCTGGATGAAAAGGAAGGAAAGAATGGTGGAAAGGATCACACCGTCCAGTTTGTACTCCGCCGGAAACAGTCTGATGAAGGTGATGTTGAGTCCGAGGTTGACCAGCCCCGCGATGACCGGCTTCCAGCGGTCGGCCCGCCAGAGAGAGGCGGCCGATTTGAAGGAAAGCAGGGTCTGCCGCGACTGATTGACGTAGAAGAACAGGACCATCAGAAGCGGCGTCAGGATGTGGCACATGAGTTCGGGCTGTCCCTTCGTCCATTCATACACGAAAGGCTGATACAGCGCAGTCATCATGGCGGCGCACCAGATGACGACGATGCTCACCAGTCGGTTCGCCCGCATGAAAAGACGGAAATTCTCCTCGCGGGTCTCGGTATGGATCCGGTTGCCGAAACCGCCGATCATGGAGTTGTAGACGGCCCAGGGCAAGCCCGCCACGGTACTGCATACATACCAGTAGTTTCCGTAGGCGGCAACGGCCACCAGACCAAGGAAGGCGGAAACCACTACGTTGTCGAAAGAATAGGTGATGACGGCTCCGATCTGGTGCATGAAGATCGACCGGACGTCGTCCAGCACCTTGCGGCGGCGGCGCACGGAAAGCTGTCCCCGCGGCTCGATCTCGGGAAAAAGGCGCCGGGCTTCGCGGACCACCAGAAGATTCTGGATCATGGTGAAGCAGATCGTGGCAATGACGTACAGATAGTAGTTGCGGGTCAGCAGAAGGATGAGGAAGACCGCAATGTACTGAGCTACCGAAACCAGGCTCCGGATATTGGTCACAACATCCTGCCGATGATAGGCATTGAGCACGGCGCCCCGGTAGGCAAAAAAGAAGTAGCTGACCGCGGTATTCAGCAGATGAAGCATGTAGAGAATATGAAGATCGATATCCGGCGGCACATTCCCCTTCACCAGGGTGCGGAGAAAGGGAAGAAGACAGACGCCGGCCATGAAGATCACGCCGCCGACCCAGCGGTAGACGGTCCGGAAAAAGCACAGATATGCGCAGAGCTGCTCCCGTTTGTCCTCGGCCACCGGCTTGTACATGGAACAGACGATGGCCGTCCCGAAGCCGAGTTCCGCCAGCATCAGAACTCCGATTATGGAGCCGAAAAGGCCGTTCAGTCCCAGGTAGGCGGGCCCCAGCAGCCACAGGAACAGGGTCCGGTTCAAAAAGGGAAAAAGGATGCCGACCGCCTTGTTCAAACCGGCGGCGATCACATTGCGTCGAGTATTGCCTGTAAAATCGAGCTTCATCTTTTTTCCTGAAAAAAACGGGGTATATAATGTAGCGCACACAAAAAGATTTTCAAACCGGTCACGCATTTTCTAGAATTTAAAAGAAAAAACTTGACAAAAGCCGGATCAGGGTGTACTTTATGCGCCGAATTTTTTGCAGAGTGACGGCGGATTCCCGTCCGGCCTGCGGAAGAATTTCATGCCCGTGCAGCGTCTGCCGGAAAGCACGACCGGCGAAAGCCGACGGACGGTAGGAAGCAACGCAAGAACATGGATGATCAGCATAAAGAGAATGAAACGACGCAAAACCTGACGTCCCTCATACGCGAACTGGAGGACCGGCGGACCCGCTGGGTCCATTCGAGAATGCGTATGTTTCTCTGGGACGCAACGGTGCAGCTTTCCTATGCGCTGAAGCGCTTCTTCGACGTCGTGCTGTCGATCCTGGCCCTGATCGTTCTGTCGCCGCTTTTCATCGTGATCGCGGTCCTCGTCAAGATAACGTCGCGCGGCCCGATCTTTTTCGTGCAGGAACGGGTCGGCTATTACGGGCGCAGCTTCATGTTCTTCAAATTCCGGAGCATGTATGTGGATGCCGAAGCGCGCAAGCGGGCCCTCATGGAACTGAACGAATCCGAAGACGGCGTCATCTTCAAGATGAAAAACGACCCGCGGATCACGCCGGTCGGAAGGTTCCTCCGCAAGAGCAGCATGGATGAACTGCCGCAGCTGCTGAATGTGCTTCTGGGCGACATGAGCCTGGTGGGACCGCGTCCGCCGCTGCCTTCGGAAGTTCAGCAGTATACGCTGGAAGACCGCAAGCGGCTGAACATCAAGCCGGGCATTACGTGCATCTGGCAGGTCAGCGGACGGAGCGACATCCCGTTCAGGCAGCAGGTCGAGCTGGACAAGGAATACATCCAGTCTCAAAGTCTTTGGAAGGATCTTCTGGTTCTGCTTCGCACTGTTCCGGCGATTTTGAGCGGCAAAGGAGCTTACTGATATCATGCAGGCATGCCTTTATCCGGGCAATGCGGATCTCTCGAAGATCCGCGAATTCTTTCCCGATCTGGGGCCGGGAGAAATGCCCGTCGCCGGAAAATCGCTCGTTCGGCATCTCGTGGACCTGTGCGGAACGCTGAAGGTCTCCGAGGTCTTTCTGCTGGACAGGTTCCTGAATCCCCGGCTGGCGGACGATCTGGGCAGCGGCGCCTACTGGTCGCTTCAGCTTCATTATCTGAACTCGGAACGGATCTCTTCCCTGAAGCAGCTCCTGCAGATGCGGGAAAAATATTCCGAAAAAGATGAGGACGCACTGCTCATCTGGGGACTCTTTCTCCCCGATATCCGGAATATCGAGGAACTCTTCCGTCCTCTGGACGAAACCGATCCCGACCGGGAAGATCCGGAACCCGGCGTCTATCTGTACCGGAACGGAAAGTATTACCGGTCCGGAGTCCCCATTCTGGAATGCGACACGCTGAAGAGATACTTCGACATCAATTTTCGTCTGCTGCGGAATCCGGGCGTATACTCTCTGCCCGGCTACTCGTCCCAGCACGGGTACGGCGTGGGCCGGAACGTGGCCATCATGCCCCGCGCCGACGTGCAGACGCCGGTCCTCATCCAGGACAACGTGCTCATCTCCCGGGGCGTCAGCATAAAGGACGGAGCGATCATCGGACAGTTTACGGTGATCGATGAAAACACAAAGGTCAGCCGCTCGATCATCATGAACAACACCTACATCGGGCGGAACATGGTGATCCGGGAAAAGATCGTGAACGGACGGCGCGTGCTGGATCCGGCAAGCGATTCCTATGTGGATCTGGATGATGCGTTTCTGGCGGACGACTTCAAAACGCAAAGCAACGGACGGCTGTTTTTCTCGTTTATGGAGAAACTTTTCGCCCTGTTCCTGGCCGTCTTCGAACTGCCTTTGTATCTGCCGGTCGTCCTGCTCTGGAAATATCTCAAGGATATGCCGTATCCCGCCTTCCTGAGAACCGTCTATCCCAAAATCTGGCGGGCCGCCGTCGGACCGCTTCAGCTGGTCCGGTTCGGCAGCGGATCCGATTACGTATTCCGTTACTCCGATCTCCGCTGGCCGGCGGAAGCATCCGCATCCGAGAAAAACATGGACGACGTGTATTACTACCACCACCGCAATTTCTTCCGGATGGCCTCGGTTCCTCTGGGCAGTCAGCTCCGGCGCATGCTTACGCTGCAGAAACCCGATAACACGCTGCGGGATGAAAAGGACGGGCTGAACGCATGAGCGGCCGATACACCGTCATTCCCAGTCCGGCACTGGATGCGCAGCTGGATTCGGCTTTGGAAGATATGGCCCGGACGCTGGATTCGATCCGCCCCCGCGGTCTGGCCTGCGTGGTCCTGGGCGGCGGCTACGGCCGCGGAGAGGGAGGCGTGCGGCATACCGATGCGGGAGACAGGCTGTACAACGATCTGGATCTCTTCGCCTTCTCCGAGGATGCGGGCCGCAGAGAACGGCATCGGATCGGGGAAGAGCTTCGCAAAATTGCGGAAAAGTGGGAAGGAAAACTCGGCGTGGCGGTGGATTTCAGTCCGGTGAAGAATCTGGCCTCCCTTTCCGGCGTGGCGCACACACTCATGTATCAGGAACTCCTGCACGGCTGGAAGCCCGTCTGGGGAAAGGCCGACCTGGCGAAGCGGATCCCCGGGCTGGATCCGGCCGAACTGCCTTACACGGAAGCGCTCCGTCTGCTGCTGAACCGGGGCATGGGCCTGATCTTCGCCGGAGAGAAGCTGGCCGCCGGACAGGGCGGAGAGGAAACGGATTTCATTGTCCGGAACATGAACAAAGCGGTCCTGGGCTGCGGTGACGCGCTCCTCCTGGCCGCGGGAAAATACCTCTGGCGCGGCGGAGACCGGGTCTCCGCCGTTTCCCTCTTTGCGGAGGAAAACGGGCTTCCGCGGAATTTCGGAGAAGCATACGCAGAAGCGTTCCGGTTCAAACTCGAACCATGCCCGGTCCTGCCGCCGGACCCGGAAAAGCGATGGACCGAATGCCGGACGTTCTATCTGGACACCGTCCGCCGGGTGGCGGGAACAAAGTCGGACGCGGAACTCGAACTCGTGAAGGCGGGTCTGCGGAAACGTGCGGCCGGCGCGCGGTCGACAAGAAATTTTCTGCGGTGGCTGATCCGGGCGAAAGCCATACGATCCGCCGGGACGATGACGGACGATCCGGTCCTGACTGTACTGTGCGGACTTATCGAACGTTTGGAGACGGGAGGGACGTATCCCCCCTGCCCTCCGAAGCTGTACGACCTCTGGAAAAAATTCAACTGACGGGACGGAGCGGGGAAGCGCGCCTGCGCTTTTAAAATAAAAAGAGCAAAGATGTGCATCGGCACTTGAATAAACGGCAGATCGGTGATATAATGCCGGATATGCCATCGGGATGCGGAGAACATCGGATCACGGGGACGAAAAAATTATGGAAGAGATGACAGAACAGGAACTTGAACAGCTGAAACGGCTGGAACTTATCAGGAAGCAGCTGCAGATCATCCTGAAAAGTCACATCGTGCTTCTGTTCGTCGTTTTTCTCCTGCTGCTGGGCGGCATCCTCACGGTCATTTATCTCCGAGTCTCCCATTCCTCGAACCGCTATGTGGCCCGGATCTCCCTGCACTATTATCCGAAGCAGCCCGGCAAGATCCGTCCCTACGAAGAAAATTTCATGCTGCAGATGTTCAACCGTCCCGCCCTGCGCACACAGTTCTTCGAAGCGGTACGGAACAAGGAATTCGACGGGGTGGACGCGACGGGGGCCGTCATGGTCACCGTGGAAAAGAAGAAGAACAGCAGCTTTGCCGTAGTGCTTCACGCCCATACGGAACAGGAAGCCGTCGCTTTCACCAACGGATACGCGAAGCTCTGTCTCCAGGAATATGCGGAAAAACGGACCGAGGATCTGCAGAAATGGGAAGATGTCCTGAAGGGAAAAAAACAGGATGTCTTCCGGCAGATCAAGATAATCAACGATGAGAAGGAAAAACTGACCAGTCCCCTGAACGTGGTTTCGCCGGAAGATGATTACGACCGGCTGCGGGTGGGGCTTTCCGAGCGCCAGGAAGCTCTTTCCAAGCTGAAATTTGCGCTGATGAATCTGCAGAACCGCCAGAAACGTCTGCTGGGATCCCTGAAGGAAATCAACCCCGTGCTTCTCGAACACAAGCAGGAGATACGGGAGCAGAACGAAGAGCTGAAGAAGTTGAGAAAAGAGATCGCCATTGCCCAGGAATTGTATACGGAGGAAAATCCGAAGCTGATGAGTCTTCTTTCCCGGGAAAAGATCCTGCGTACACGCTTTCAGGAATTTCTGAAGGAGAGCGGACTCACCGAAAAAGACACGCAGATGCTCGACTCCGCCGAAGAGCTGAGAAACGAGCTGAAAAGCGTTCAGAGCGAACGGGAAAGCAAGGAAGAGGAGATCCGCGTGCTGGAGGGTGAAATGGAAATGGAACGCAAGACCATCGAAGCCCTTACCCGGATTCTGCCCCGCTATCGGGAACTGGTCCAGCAGACCGTAAGTCTGCGGGATTCCCTGCAGAAACTGGACGAATCTCTGGCGGACATCAACTACCTGCTGGTTCTGGTCAAGGACGATCTGTTCGTGACGGAGCAGGCGGTGTCGGCCGTCGGGCAGAAGCCGTTCCGGAAAAAGAATCTGGCCATCGCCGTCTTCGCCGCCGCCGCGATCACGGGATTCATTGTCGTCATACTGGTCCTGCTGGAGCTTTTCGTCGGGCAGGTGACATCTGAGCAGGAAATGACGCTGCGGCCCGAGTTGAATTATCTGGGCAAGCTGCCCGTTTCCGTAAAGATGTTCCGCTCGGACGCGGCCAGAGACCTCATCTTCAACGCTGTCTGCCTGCACCTGCAGAACACTCTGAAGGAGAAGCATGTCGTTCTGGCAGGCGCTCTCCCCGGCGCAAAACTTCTGCAGGATTTCTTTTCCGCCGTGGAGTGGAACTACGCCATGTCGGGGAAACGGCTTCTCTTCGTGGATATCATGCTGGCCGACAACGTGGAAGAAGATCTGCCGATGCCCGACACGGGCATTGTGATGTATTCGGGCAACCGGGGAATCCTGCCCATCGCCAGCAAAAAGTACATAGCTCCGACGGAACAGGAACTGCTCCGGCAGGACCTGGTGACCCTTCAGAAAAAATACGATCTCATCATTATCCGTCATTTCTTCGCATTCCGCCACGACAGACTTTTCCTGGACCGGTTCATTCCCCTGTGCGACAGTCTTCTGATCGCCGTCGGGCTCATGAAAACGCCGAGAAAGAGCCTGCGTACCTTGGCTGAAATCCAGCGAAGCACGGGAATCGATATCATGACGGTCCTGTCCGATGGAATCGCCTCGCATTTCAAAAAAATCATGGATATGGAGAGCGAATCATGAATCTGCCGCTCCGCCTTCTTTTCCTTTCTCTGACTGCCCTTGCAGCGCTGCTCTTCGGCAGCGGCTGCTATGACCGGTTCACCGGAAACTACGATGAAGTTCCGGAACTGGAAATCGACAGTGCGCTTCTGGAGGAATCGGAAGTCAGCGAGGAAGATGAAGAGAAACGGATCCGGCGGCTGGAAGCCCTGGAAAAAGAGGCGGAGGAAGTCTACACCATCAATTCCGGAGACAACGTATCGATCACGGTCTACAATCACTCCGATCTGGCGGTGAAGACGACCGTGACGCCGGACGGATATATCGGCATGGTGTTCATCGGCCAGGTGAAGGTGGCGGGTCTGACTCTGGAACAGGCGGCGCATCAGATCGAAGAAAAGCTCTCGAAATACATCCGCAATCCGAAAGTGGGCATATCGCCGTATGAGATCCGCTCCGAAACCGTGACCATTGCCGGAGCCGTGACGACGCCAGGCATGTACGATATTTCCAACGGCATGAGGCTGGCGGATCTCTTTGCCAAGGCGGGCGGCGCCGCCACTCGCCTCTACGACGGGCAGACCTTGGATGCCACGAATCTGGAAAAGTCCGTTTTCCTCCGTCACAACGAGATCATTCCTATTGACTTCCAACAGGCGATCACCACCGGCCAGACGCCGCACAACGTTCTGCTCCGCAAAGGCGACTACATCTACATCGCTCCCCGGGAGGACACCGTGGTCTATCTTGCCGGTGATGTCAAAAAGCCGTACCGGCGCTTTTGGGAGAAAGACATGGGAGTCCTGGAGCTGCTCTCCGACGCAGGCTGGATAAACGAGACGCACTGGAGCCACGTCATCATCATCCGGGGCGGCATCGCGAACCCGAAAATGTACAAGGTCGATCTGGACGGCATCCTTGCCGGCAAAAAACGCAATGTTCCGCTTTCACCCGGCGATATCGTCTACATGCCGCATGACAACATCTCGGAATACAACGTGTTCGTCCGGAAACTGCTGCCTACCGGGCAGCTCATCAACATGCTGACGACTCCGCTGACCTGGGGCGCCGCCATGGGGATCTGAAGGCAATGAAATACCTTTTTTTCGGCGCCGCTATTGCGGGGATCGCGCCGGCGGTCATGCTGATGATCTGCGACCGGCGGTGGGTCCGCTGGTTCACGCTGGGACTGACATTGCCGCTCATCGTGTTCAACGCCTCGGCAATCAACTTTCTCTCCCACGAGACCTACCGGGGAACTTCCCGGGGCATGGAGATCTCCATCATCTACATCACGGCCCTTTCGCTGCTGCTTGGCATGACGTTGCTGGGGAAAAGGATCCGTCTCATCACGGATACCGGCTGTCTGCTGTACCTTTTCTATTTTCTCTTTTCGATCCCCTCGCTCCTCAACGCCGAAAACTGTCTTTTCAGCTTTTTCGAACTGTGGAAAATGTTCATGATCTATCTGGTATTCCTCGCCGTCTTCCACTATCTGGAGTACAGCCAGGGCGACTTCGATATCATTCTCTACGGGTTCGCCGCGGTGATTTTCATCAACTTCCTCGTCATTCTGCAGCAGCATTTGCACGGTATCTATCAGGTGCGGGGTGTTTTCCCCCATCAGAACAGCATGGCCATGTGCATGATGATGGCCGGCATGCTGTTTTTCGCCCGGATCTTCAACAACCGGGAAGGATTCCGCACGAAGATTTTCATCGCGGTCTTCCTCGTCGCCTCCGTTTCTCTGGTACGGACCTATTCCCGGGGTGCCCTCTTCTGTTATCCGCTGGCGGGCATGCTGACCATGGGCTGTTCGTTCATCAAAGGATTTTCCTCCCGGAAGATCATTCTGACGGGTCTGCTGGTCCTCTGCGGATTCGTGGGGCTCCTTCTGTTTCTGCCGAAGATCATCTACCGGTTCGAAAACGCGCCGAAATCCTCGGGCGAGACACGGAAAAACTTCGCCATTGCGGCGCTGAACATGATCCGGGACAAGCCGCTGGCCGGTGTGGGACTGAACAACTGGGGAATCAAGATCAATCCGCCCTATGAATACAGCCGGCACCGGGATCCCAAAAAGGGATACACGGAAGATTTCAAGGACGGAATCGTGGAGACGATCTATCTTCTGGTGGGCGCCGAATGCGGGATCCCGTGCCTGCTCGTGCTCCTCACCTGGTTCGGATACTACTGGTTCACCTGCATCCGGCTGATGAGGAGGCTGCGAGGTTCCCGCTACTTCTATATTCCGTCCGGCGTGTTCGGGGCTCTCTCCGGGGCCTTTCTCCAGTCCACCCTGGAATGGATCCTGAAGCAGCAGATCAATTTCATGTGGCTGATGATTCTTTTTGCCTTCATCAGCTATCTGAACCGGCACGGCCGGGAACTGATGAAACTGGAACACAATCCAACGGAAGTCAAGGCATCATGAAAAACAATACGGTTATCACCGCGGGCGACCGGAATTATCTGTGGGGGATCTTCCTCCTCATCGCGTCTCTCCGCCGGAACGGCATGGATGAACCCGTCATCGTGGGAACGCGCGGCTTCGACCGGGAAGCCGAAGACATTCTCAGGCAGATGGGCGATGTGCGGTTTTATCCGCTGGACGATTTTCCCAGATCCCTGACCTGCTGCAAGGCGCTGGTCATGCTTCAGGCGGAGACGGACTACATCACCTGGGCCGACAGCGACGGTTTTTTCCACGGAAACTGCTCGAGCCGGCTGATCCCGGAGAAAACGAATGAGATCCATGTCCGTATGCGCAGTCCCGAGGAACAGCCCATGGCCTTCAAAGGCTATCTCTACGGAGAAGACGGACACCGGATCCCGCAGGCCGTGCTGGATGTCTGGCGGAAGGATCTGAACGGACTGGAAACGCCGCGGATCGCCCGCAGCTGTTCCGCCTGCTTCCTCTCGGTACACAAAAGCGCGCGGCCATTCCTGGAAAAATGGCACGAGCAGATGATGTCCGTTCTACCCGTCGGAAATGTGGGCGTGGTGGACCGGACGCTCAAGTATTACCATCAGCTGGATGAATCCGTGCTCAACAGCTGTCTGGCTTTCTTTCCGGGTGCGCCGGACGTGGCGAAAACTTTCCGGCTGGATAAAGATCCCGACGAGCTTTTCATCCACTTCATCGGACAGCCGAAACCCTGGCAGGGATGGGCGCCCTCGGCGTTCCGTCACTTCGAAAAATACGTCGCCGTGGCGGAATTCGCCCGGCAGCAGGGCTGGAAAATGCCCGGAGAGATCCCCTACTGTCTGAAGCCGGGAAACCGCACTCTCTGCGGACTCCTGCGGTATCCGGTCAGTCTGAACTGCAAAATCCGGAAGCGCCTGAGGAAGATTTTCCATTGAAAAACATGCCGGACATTCGCATCAGTGTCATTATCCCCGTTTTCAATGCGGAGAAACGGCTCCGGCTCACGCTGGACGCGGTCCTGGCGCAGTCGTTCGACTCTTTCGAACTCATCCTCGTCAACGACGGCTCCCGGGACCGATCCCTCGAGATCTGCCGGGAGTATCAGGCCTGCAGGCCCGACCGGATCACGGTGCTGGACGGGCCGAATCAGGGCGTCAGCCTCGCACGGAACCGGGGACTGGATGCCGCCCGGGGCGAGTGGATCGCGTTCTGCGATGCGGACGATCAGCCGGAACCCGGCTGGCTGGAAACTCTGTACGCACAAGCGCTGCGGAGTCACGCCGCTCTGAGCTGCTGCGCGTTCCTCGACGTCAGCCCCGAAGCACAGACTGTCCGGATAAACTTTGCCATCACCGGACCGGAGGAACTTCTGGACGGACCGGACGAGGTGCGACGGAGATTTCTCCTTCCTCTCTTTTCCGGCAGCCCCGCGGTGCATGGATATCTGTTCGCCTCGCTCTTCCGGCGCGACATCATCGAACGGCAATCGGTCCGCTTCACCGCCGGAGTCTCCATGAAAGAAGACGAACTTTTCTATATGGACTATCTGGGCCGGACGGATCGGATCATCGCCTCGGCCGAACCGCTGTACCGCTATATCCGAAGCGGAGAGGATTCGGCCACGGCGCGGCACCGGAAGAGTGCGGACCTTCTCCGGGAAAAGAACTGGCGGAACTACGCAGACACCCGGATCCGGATCTTCCGGAAATATGAGCTGGGAAAACCGTATCCCGCCCTGGAGCAGAAACTCCTTCTCCGGTGTTTCGTGCACAAGGTGCAGACGGTCTGCTGCGATCCCGATGCCGGATTTTTCGAAAAAAGAAAGGCGTTACGCGAGATCGCACGTTCTGCGGAAAAAGAGCGCCCGTGCGCGGACGGCATATCCGGACGGATCTTCCTCCTGGCGCTGCGCCGTTTCCGGTTCCTTCTACCGCTTCTCTGCGCCGTACAGCGCAGACGGGAAAAAACACGGAGGACTGCCTCATGAAAAAACACGTTTCCATATGGATGATCCTGATCCTGTGCCTGTTCATTCCGAGGCCGGCGGAAGCGGATGATCTGCCGCCCCGGGGAAACTGGAAATGCACGGCGCTGGATTCCCGTACACTGGTCCTGACGGGCGACTACGATGAACTTCAACAGTCTCTTTTCCGGCAGAAGTCGGCGGCTCGGGATACGGGGCGGAAACTGCCCCGCTGGGCCGAAGAATTCAACTTTCATGCGGCGGGCACGGAAGCCATAGCGGCGTACCGTCCGGCGGCCGTTGAGCTGCTGCTGAACAAGGCGGACAGGATCACGCTGGAATCCGCACAAGGGAAAGCTCTGAACGTGATCCGGACGGGCGTCTGGCTGACGCCGGAAGGACTGGCCCGTTTTCCAGACAAGGAAGGCCGGAAAAAGATCAGCAAGAATGCCGATCTGGCGCACCACTGTTTTCTGGAGCTGGACCGTCCGCTGACCGGGGGAGAAGAGATCACCGTCACCATGCCCGCGGGCGAAAAAATCGAATTTGTCTACCGTCCGGACACTCCCTCGCCGACCTTCAAGGTAAATCAGATCGGATATATGCCCGAGGCCCGGAAATATGCCTATCTGGGTGCCTGGCTGGGAACGGCGGGGCCCCTGCGTCTGCATCCGCTGGCCAGACGTCCGTTCCGACTGGTCGAAGCCGAAAGCGGAAAAACCGTTTTCACGGGCACGCTGGCAAAGCGCCCGGAGGATCCGGCCAACGCCTCGGGAACGCCGTTTTCCGGCGAAGAGGTGCTGGAACTGGATTTCACGCCGTTCTCCGCGCCGGGACGATATTATCTCGCTGTGGACGGCGTGGGCCGAAGCGCGGATTTCCGGATCGGCGGCGACACTATGGCGGAGGCATTCTATCTCCATGCCCGGGGCCTGTTTCATCAGAGATGCGGCATCGCACGGGACGAAAGCTGCACGAACTGGACAGCGCGGGCCTGCCATCCGCATTGTTTCCGCGGAACGTTTCCGCCGGATGACAGCCACTACAACAAGGGAGCGGACAACCGGCCCTGGGGATTCCATACCGCGGACGGAAAAAGCCTTACGGTCAATCATTTTCTTCTGATCGAGCAGAACGTGCCGCGCCAGGCGGAAAAACTGGAAGCTGCCGGAGGATGGCACGATGCCGCGGACTGGGACCGCCGTCCCCAGCATCTGACCATCGTCGGAGATCTGACCGCCGTCTATCTTTTGAAGCCGGAAAACTTCTGCGACGGCCAACTGGATCTGCCGGAAAGCGGCAACGGGATCCCCGATATCCTGGACGAAGCGCTCTGGGGAATGGAGCACCTGCGGAAGAAACAGCAGCCGGACGGCGGAGTCGGGACCTGGGTGGAAACCACGCGGCATCCCACGCCCGACGACGGCTGCGCTGCCGACGACACGCTGGTGTATTATCTCTCCTGCGCCACGAGAAACAGCACGCTGGAATACGCCGCCTACGCCGCGGAACTTGCCCTGGCGCTGAAGCGGGCCGGAGCGGAGGAAAAGGCCGCCGAATACATTGCATCCGCGGAAAAAGCCTGGAACTTCGCCTTTCAGGAGGGCCGGCCGCCGGTCCGTGTCTACCGCTACAACCGCCGGACCGTCTTCTACCGGGAGGATCCGGAACTTGCGCCGGAACTGATCGTGAAGGCGGGACTGGATCTTTATCTGCTGAAAAAAGATAAATCGTACCTTTATGCGGCGGAAGATGCGGCAGACCGGGCGGAATCGGTCATGAAAAAGAGCGCCTGGCGCTGGTCGCCCCTCTTCTGGATCGAACTGGAACTGGGCAGCTATGACTCCGCCGCACTGGACAAGCTCCGGGAGGCCCGGCGGAGGCCCCTGCTCCGTGATGCCGAAACCATGCTCCGCCAGCAGGAGGAAAACTATCCATACCGGATCGCCTGGTTCGGCCCGAAAGACGCCTGGGTCCACACCATGAGCTGGGGAACATATCATCCGCTTCGCCGGGCCCGGACCTTCGTTGCTGCCCACGCCATGACCGGCGATCCTGAATTTCTGAATGCGGCCTTGATCGCGAACGATTTTCACAACGGCGCGAATCCCTCCGGCAGCACTATGACAAGCGGACTGGGCCGGGTATATCCGGTCCGTTTTCTCGACCTGAACTCCTACGCGGACGGCATTGCCGAATTCGTGCCGGGCATAACGCCGTTCCGCAATACCTACGGGATCCCGCGCGCCGCCGTGAAAATGGCCTACGGATTGTTCTATCCGCCCAGAGCACATCAGAATTTTTCCGGATACAGTATTTCCCTTCTGCCGAAGAGCGGACTCTCCGAAGACGAGTGCTCTCTGGAGACAGGACGGATCCTGCCCGTCTGGCACCGCTGGTGCAACATGGAGGGGGAATCGGTGGAAGCCAGCGAATTTTCCGTATGGGAAACCATTGCGCCGGCCGCCGCCGTGACCGGATATCTGCTCGGCAAGGCGGACAAACCCGATCCGGAATGGAAAAAACGAAAGCCGGCCGAAGACATCCGCACGCTGCCGGGCTGGCACGCGCTGCCGTAATCAGGAAGGATATGATCATGAAGCAATACGATGTGGAGATTTTTCTGTTCATAGACGCCCTCGGCTGGGAGCTGGTCTCCCGCACCGGATTCATGGAAAAAGAACTGCCTTTCCGCCGCCGGATCGAAATGCAGTTCGGGTATTCCAGCACCGCAATCCCCACCATTCTTTCCGGACGGACGCCTGCGGAGCACGGACACCTGGGACTCTTCCGGTTCGCCCCGGAAAGTTCCCCGTTCCGCCTGCTGGGGAAGCTCGCTCCGCTGATGAAGCCCGAATCCTTCTGGAACCGGGGCCGGGTGCGCCATCTCCTCTCCCGCCTGATCGGGAAGCTGTACGGCTTCACCGGCTACTTCCAGCTCTATCAGATGCCCTTCCGGAAACTGGGCATGATGGATTACTGCGAAAAACGCGATCTGTTCGCCAAAGGCGGCATGGGCCAGGTGGAAAATCTCCGGGATCTGCTGGACCGTTTGAAGGTAAAAGGACATATTTCCGACTGGCATATCGGCGACCGCCGGAATTTCGAGGCGGCCCGCCAGGCCATCTCCGCGGGCACGCCCTTCCTTTTCATCTACACGGCCGAACTGGATGCTCTTTTGCATCAGTATCCCGTCCTGCTCCATGACAGGATCCGCGAAAAAGTCGAATGGTATCGGACGCAGATCCTCTCCCTTTTCCAGCTCTGCCGCGAGCAGAAAAAATCCCTGCGCCTCACCGTCATTTCCGACCACGGCATGACTCCGCTTACCCGGACCGTGGATCTGCGGTCGGCCGTCGAAAAAACCGGTCTGAAGTTCGGCCGCGACTACGGAGCCTGCTACGACTCCACCATGTTCCGCGTGACTTTCCTGAAGCCGGAGGCCGAACAGATCATCCGCAGCGCCGTCAGGCCGTTCGAGGATTCCGGACACTGGCTCACCGAAAACGAGGAGAAATACTACGGGATCTACCGCCCCGACCGTCCTTTCGGAGACGCCCTTTTCCTGATGGATCCGGGCATCCAGATCGCCCCCTCGGACATGGGCGCCCGCGCCCTCAACGGAATGCACGGATTCGCCCCCGAAGACAAGGATTCCCAGGCGGTCATTCTTTCCACCGACGAGATCCCGGATACGGTCCGCCGCGTGTCGGACTACTTCCAGCTGATGAAGCAGCGGATCGAGGAACGGGCGGATACGCTGAAAACGGAGCCGGATGCCGCATCATGAAAAGAGTTCTGATCTACTTCACGCAATTCGCCCGGGAACTGGGCGGCAGCGAATATATGCCTCTTCTCTTTTTTGCGGAACTGCAGAAAACCTGCGAGGTGACCCTGGCGCTGAACTGGCCTTCCGATGTGGAAAACGCCGCGAAACTCTGCGGGATCCCCATCGACACGGAGCGGCTCAAGGTCGTGCTGGTCAAACCGGAAAGCGCCTTCCTCTGCAAGCTGGATTCCATTCTTCCGTTCTACCGGACGAGACAGCTGAAAAAACTGGCGAAGGAGGCGGATATCTGCATTTCCACCGTGAATATGTTCGATTTCGGCAAGCCGGCCCATCATTTCATCTACTTCATGCGCATGTTCGGGGATAACGCATTCAACGACTTTTTCATGCACCGCAAACCGCTGACCGGGGCATCCCTGCTGAAGCGGAAGATCCGCACCCTGCTGGCGGAAAATATCCTGCGCCCGATCCTGGGCATCCGGTCCACCCGCAGGATCCTGCGTGATCCGAGGGAACGGATCTACCCCACCTCCCGCTATGTGGAGGAGACCATGCGTGCCTTCTACGGATCCTTCAGCAGCCAGGTGTTTTATCCGCCCACGATCTTTGAATTTCATGAGGCGGAAGTCAAAAGGGATCCCCTCCGGGTGAACTGCCTCGGCCGGATCTCGCCCGACAAGAAAATCGACGAGATTTTCCGCATCGTGGAAGAAGCCCGGCGGATCACCGGTCTTGATCTTTCGCTTCACATCGGCGGACTGCTGGATGACAGCGCCTGTTCCGACGCCCTGCGCAAAATCGAAAAGGAACATCCCTGGGTCCGCCTTCACGGACCCGTCTACCGCGAAGAAAAGGAAGCGTTCCTCCTGGCCGGAACGTATGCAATTCACGCGGAACGCGACGAGGCGTTCGGGATCTCCGTCACGGAGTACCTCAAGGCGGGAAATATCGCACTGGTCCCGAACGAGGGCGGCACGCAGGAGATCGTGGATACACCCGAACTCACCTACCGTGACGCGGACGAGGCGGCGGGGATCCTGGCGCACCTGCTGACCGATCCCGCATTCCGCGAGGCGCAGCAGAAACGCTGTGCGGCCCGGGCGGAGGAATTTTCCGGGGAGAATTACCGGAAGCGGCAGAGCCGTCTTCTGGCGGACATCGTTGCCGGAGCGGTCAATCCTTCCGGAAGATGACCCGCAGAAGGAACAGCGGATTGCCGAGGACGTAGCGCCGGAAGAGCCGGACGGGTTCCTGATACAGACGGTAGCACCATTCGATGCCGAGCTTCCGCATCCAGAGCGGGGCGCGGGGGATCCGTCCGGAAACGAAATCCAGCAGACCGCCCACGGCCATCACAACGCCGCAAACCAGCTCGGAACGGTGTTCGTCGATCCATTTTTCCTGCCGGGGCACGCCCATGGCGACCAGCAGGACGTCCGGATCCAGCACATTGATCCGCTTGATGACAGCCCGTTCTTCCGCCTCATCGGCAAAAAAACCGGGCGCGGCGCCCACGAATTGCGCACCGGGGAATTCCGCCTGTGCATTGGCCATGGCCTTTTCCGCCACGCCGGGCGCGGCGCCCAGCATGAAGATCCGGTACGGCTTCGCACAGATCAGGGGAAACATATCGGTCCCGTTGACGTTTTCCGGCACGGGAAAACGGCGGATCCGGCCCGCCATGCGGATCCCGCTTCCGTCCGGCCAGACGGCATCCGCCCGGTTCAGAATGTCCACATACGCCGGATCCTTGCAGGCGATGTTCAGGCAGTGGGCATTGATGAAGGCGGCGAATCCGGATCGGCGGCGGATCAGTTCGTCCAGACGGTCCAGCGCCTGCGCCATGGTGACGTTGTCGCAAGGCACGCCGAAGATGAACGGACGGCGCGACGGCAATTCCGCGAACTGCCGGGCCGCCGTCTCCCAGGAAAACTGTGCCGCCCGATGGAATCCGGCCTGCCGCAGTTCCTCGCGGCGGCTTTCCGTCAGAGTCAGAAGTTCCTTCAGCACGGACGCGATCTCTTCGGGCTTTTCCGGATCGAAGAGAAGAGCGGCGCCCTCACCCAGTTCGCCCAGGGAGGAGCTCCGGGAGCAGCCGCATGGCGTACCGCAGTACATGGCCTCGATCAGAGAAAGGCCGAATCCCTCGAAAAAGGAAGGAAAGACGTAGCAGGCAGCCCTCCGGTACAGGTCCGGCAGAAATTCCCGGTCTGCGAAGCCGGGAAAGTGGATGTGCGAGGCGTACGGAGAGTTCTCCGCCGCCCGGTGAACGGTCTCCGCTCCGTTCCAGTCCGAACCGGGCAGGACGAGATCGAAGCGTTCCGCCAGCTCCGCTGGCAGGGAGCTGTAGGCTTTGATCAGATTCACATGATTTTTCCCCGGATGCTCCAGCCTTGAAATGTAGAGAATGTACGGCCGGGTCACCCCGTGTTCGCGAAGCCACGGCTCCGCACTTTCCTTCCCTTCCGGAATGGAAAGCCCGTCATAGATCACATGGATCCGGCGTTCCGGTATATGCCAATATTTTTTGAGGTCGGCGGCCGTGGATCGGCTGATCGCCGCCACCGCCGGAGCACGCCGGACAAACCAGGGCAGCAGATACCGGATATAGAACATCCGGAAGCAGTCGTATTTGGCCTTGACGTGATACTGCGAAAGATCGTGGACCACCGCGACCGTGAAGATCGGATACCGGCACAGGGCCCGGCGGTTCGCCGCGCACAGGATCATCATGTCGTACGCCCGGAACCGGATCCGGAAAGGCAGGATGAACAGATGGTACAGCATGGAAACGACGGCCCTGCGACAGATTTTCGGGAGGATGATCCGGTCATAGTCCGGGAAGGAATCCGCCGCATCGGCCTCCACGATCAGGGTCAGGGAATGTCCCTGTGCCTTCAGCGCCGCAACGAGCTCGCGGACGTACACCGAAATACCCGATTTTCCGCCGTCGAACGG
This sequence comes from Lentisphaeria bacterium, assembly GCA_017615635.1. Taxonomy (GTDB): domain Bacteria; phylum Verrucomicrobiota; class Lentisphaeria; order Victivallales; family UBA1829; genus RGIG8244. The sequence goes on along the minus strand of JAFZZR010000078.1, from coordinate 13,203 downwards.
CACGCAGGAAAGAAGGATCTTCATGGATTCACCGCCTCGGTCAGACGCTCGACCGCTTCCAGGAAACGGATCCGGGAGAAACGTTCGCGCATTTGCTCCGCGCCGGAAGCGCCCAGGCGTTTCCGGAGAGCCGGATCTTCGTACAGTTCCTCCAGTTTCGCGGAAAACGCGGCGACATCCAGCTCCGGTACGAGAAAGCCGGAGACGCCGTGAGCCAGCCACTCCCGCACGCCGCCGACGTCGAATGCGACGACGGGTACGCCGTGAGCCAGGGCCTCCGCGCCGGAAAGGCCGAACGGCTCCTGCCAGCGTGAGGGAAACACCGCCGCATCGCAGTCGGCGAAACAGGATCCCGGATCGTCCAGCCAGCCGGTGAACCGGATCCGGTCGGCGATTTTCAGCGACTCCGCCAGATTCTCCAGCATGGTGCGGTCATTCCCGTCTCCGGCCAGCGTCGCACGCCATGGGATCCGCAGATCCGCCAGCGCCCGCAGAAAGAGATCGGCGCCCTTCCCCCGGATCAGCTGGCCCAGAAACAGGATGCGGAAGTCCTTCCCCGGTTCGGTCCGGGCGGGGATGGAGCCAGAGGGTTCGATCACCGGCGGGAGAGAGTGGATCCGTTCCTCCCGGAACCCGTTACGCACCAGATTGTCCTTCATGAATGAGGAAAGCACGGCGGCGTGATGGTCCCGCAGCTCCCGGAGCAGAGCCGAACGGCTCCGGCCCGCATCCGGCCAGTTCCGGGGCGAAGCCAGATGCGAGCAGAGACCGCACCGCACCGGTTCGAAAGCACGATGGCAGTTGATCCGGCCGAACGGCGTATAGTAATGGCGGCGCGGACAGTACAGATCATGATCGTGAGCCAGAAAAACCAGACGGTCTCCAAGCCGGGCGCGAAGCCGGGCCAGAAATTCCGCATCGGGCAGCTTGTGCAGGATCGCCAGACGGCAGCCGGACATCTCCGCAGGCAGATCGTCCGGGGAAAACACGCGGTCGAATCCACACCGGAACGACTCTTCGCCGCGTGCGGAACGAGTCCCGCACCAGTCGACGCTCCATCCCGCCTCGCGCAGACACTGCGCTGTCCGGAACGCATAGCGTTCGATTCCGCCGGCGAAACCGGTGTACTCTCCGCAATACAGGATCTCACCTTTTTTCATGGAGAAGTTCCCCGTACAGGTTCAACAGCCGGTCGGTCAGCGCAGGCCAGGAAAATGCCCGGACATCCTCCTGCGCATGGGCGATAAGGTTTTCCCGCAGACCGGGATCTCCGATCAGCCGCTCGTACGCGCAGACCAGCGACTCCGGCTTCTCCGGATCGAAAAACAGTCCGTTCCGTTCGGGCGTGATGAAGTCCGCCAGACCGCCCGCGCCGGAAGCCAGCACCGGGAGTCCCGCGGCCCAGGCCTCCAGAGCCACGATCCCGAAGGGTTCGTGAAGAGAAGGCAGGACAAAGAGATCCGCCTCGTGCAAGACGGCCTTGAGCCGGGGATCGCCGGGCGGGAGTCCCGGGATGACGGTCAGCCGGTCCGCCACGCCGAGTTCCTTCGCGCGGTTCTTCACTTCCTCGCAGTACCAGGGGGATGTGACCGGCCCCAGAAGAAGCAGATGGCTGTTCGGATCTTTGCGCAGGATCTCCAGCAGAATCTTCTGATTTTTCTGATAGTCGATCCGGGAGATGCAGAGGATCAGACGGCGGTCTGCGGGGATCCGCCACTCCGCCTGCGGTGTGCTGGAAGGCTTCTGTGCAAACTCATCGCAGTTCACGCCGTTGGGCAGATAGACGATCCGGCGGTCCGGAAATTGTTCTTTCAGCAGCCGCTCTTCGGCACGGCTGATGCAGATCACCGCATCCGATTCCGCCACGGCATTGCGCCGGTATCCGGCGATCCGGTCGATGATTCCGCCGTAATGGAACCGGCCGCGCGCGGGCGCCATCATGTTCTTCAGTTCCCCGTCGGGGACGGCGGCGAATCCGCCGTGAAGGCTGATGACGCAGGGGATCCCCAGCCGGTGAGCGGTCAAAGCGCACATGACGGAAAGGCGTCCGCCGCAATGGATGTGGATCAGATCGAACCGTCCCTTTTTCAGCGCCCGGAACAAACCCGGCGAAAACGGATTGCCGCCCTTCTTATCCATTTCCAGCGCCGCACGCCCCGTCATGGGAAAATAGGGATACCAGTAGGGGAAACGGCGTATCCTCACGCCGTCGTCCCATTCCTCCCCGGGCTTCGACAGCGCACTGGTGGTCAGGATCTCCGGATCCGCTCCGCGGGCCCGCAGCTGGAGGACCGTATTCCATACCACGCTTTCCGTACCGCCCCATTCCGACCGGGTGAAACGGCGCAGGACGTGCGCGACCCTAATGTTTGCCGCGGACATAATCCGACACTCCTTTCCAGTGATTGTACCGCTGGACGAAACGGCGGACGGGCGCACCCGGAAGTTCCATCAGTCCCTGCGGATTTTTCAGGAGGAACGCGAAATCTCTCAAAGTCTCCCGGGCCGCGGACGCCATTTCCCGGAAAAGGGAGGGCGAATCGCCGAAAATCCGGCCGTCCGCAAAGCCCTCTCCGTAAAACCTCCGTTTCAGCTCCGGCAAGGTGTAGTTGTGCGAATGCTCCACCAGCGCGTCCGGCACGTAGACGATCCGGATCGGCTCCCGGTGCGCCCACTCCACGTCTTCCGAGTACCGGATCTCTTCATCGAAGGGACGGTGCAGCAGATCGTCTCTTCCGGCGGCAGCCGATGCCAGCGAAAAAAAGAAGCGCCATTGCGCCGCGATCCGCCCGTCTCCGAACGCACGCAGGTTGTCTTTGCGGACGAGCCAGTCCGCATCCGGACGGGCCAGCTGATTGGCATACACGGCATCCGCCGAGCCATCCAGCAGAGGTTTGATAAGATTGCGCAGCCACGACCGGTTTTGAGGGACGGCATCGGCATTGTTGAACACCACGATATCTCCGGTGCAGTGGCGGATCATGTAGTTCAGCCGCTTCCCGGGCAGATACGGTCCTTCGGGACGGGGCAGTCTCTTCACTTCGGGAAACGATTCTATGATTTCCGGCGTCCGGTCTTCCGAGGCGTCGTCGCAGCTGACGACTTCGAACGGGAGCGGGGAGTCCTGCTCCAGGATCGACCGGAACGTTGCCTCCGCGAACGGTTCGTCGTTACGGGAGCGGACCAGGATGCTGACAGATTCCATGGCCATATCAGCAACTCCGTTTCGGTCTGCGGCGGATCATTTGAAACTGGCGATCGCCTCGTCCACCGTGTCGTAAATATCGAAAACACGGCAGATCTTGGTAATATCGAAGACGATGCGCGGCCGGGGCTGCAGGCAGGCCAGCTTGATGACACCGCCGGAGGAATTGACCCGCTGCAGAATGGAGACCAGAGCGCCGAGCCCGGAGGAATCGATATGCGCCATCTTGGTCAGATCGAACAGAATGGACTTATGATCCTTCAGACGTTCGAACATCGTTTCCTTGAAATCTTCGGAGCAGGCCGCAACCAGACGTCCGTCCAGCGAAATCTTGAGCACATCACCGACCATTTCGAACTGATAATCCATTCTACCGCTCCCGCACGACCTTTCTTATTTTATTTTCTGTTCTGCAAAACATTCCGCCGTAAAATATACACCGGCTGTCCCCCCTTTTCAAGCTGCACGCATCAAAAAACTTTCCGCCTTCTCATCCGGCCAGCCAGCGGGAGAGATCCTCTTCCGTACCCAGCTCGGGCACGCCCTCGAATTCCACCTTCAGGACGGAGCAGAGCGCATCCGGCGGAAATACCGGAAGTCCGCGTATCTTCAGCCGCTGCGTCCGCGCATCCCACTCGAACGGAAACTCCTCGCCCGTTTTCAGGAGAGTCACCCGCTTCACCGGCGTTTTGATCCGGACCGCAACCGCCTCGACGCCCGGCCACCGGAACATGCACCAGTAGCCGCATGATCCTTTCCGCGTCCAGGGCCCCTGCAGATTCAGATCCACCGTACCGGGCTTCGCGCTTCCGATCAGAGAACAGGGGAAGGCGTTGTAGACGGCTTCGCCGTTTTCCCGGAGCCAGCCGCCCAGCGCGGCCAGACGGTCCAGTTCCTCGCTCCGGATGCGACCCGCGGGATCCGGCCCCACGTTCAGCAGAAAGTTTCCGCCGCCCTGGGCTGCCTGGATCAGATGCTGCAGAAGCTGTTCCGCCGTTTTCCAGTTCGGATTGAACCTCGTATATCCCCAGGCGCAGGAATCGCCGATGCACATGCAGCTTTCCGAGACGCCCCGGCTCCCCGGACGCACTTCCTGTTCCGGCGTCTCCAGATCCTCGTCCGTTCCGGAACGGTCGTTGATGAGGATCCCCGGCTGGAGCTTCCGCACCATGGCATTGAGCTCGGCGGAACGCCAGAATTCCGCCCACTGGGGACGTCCCGTACGCAGACGGGAGTCCCATCCGCCGTCGTATTCCAGAAGGTCGATCTTTCCGTAGTTCGTCATGAGTTCGCGGACCTGATCATGCGCCTGAGCGATCAGCGCTTCGCGGGATTCCGGATATTTTTCCGGTTCGAAGTACCCGGGAAAACGCCAGTCAAGCAGCGAGTAATAGAATCCGACCCGGAGTCCGGCCGCACGGGCGGCCTCCGCATACTCCCGGACAAGATCCCGCCCCGGCCCCCGTTTCACGCTCGTAAAGTCGGAGCATTGGCTGTCGAACAGGCAGTATCCATCGTGATGACGTGTCGTCAGAACCACATATTTCGCCCCCGCGGCAGCCGCCGCCGAGATCCACTCCTTCGCGCACCCGGGCTCCGGGCGGAACTGATCCGCCAGACGGGCATACTCCGGTGCCGGGATCCGCTCGGAGTACATGGTCCACTCTCCCCGTCCGGGAATGGAGTAGAGGCCGAAATGGATGTAAAGGCCGAACCGGGCCTCATGGAACCACTTCAGACGGTTTTCATATTCGTTCATATTTTCTGTCCTTTCACAGCAGGATTCTTTCTCGGAAACCAATGAAAATACTATACACCCGGACAGGTTCTTTTCAAGCGTCGGGGACGTCCGGTTTTTCCTGATTTTTTGCCGGAAGACAAACTTGAAAAGAGGCGGAAAGATGCTATAATAGGATGCGTCGACGGGAACATCATCCCGAAGAACACGGCGCGGATCCCGGCATTACCGGACCGGACCCGTCCGTTTGACCGGCAGCCGGTAAGCAAAGACATAACAGTTTGAGATCCATGTCTGAACAGAAAGAAAAGATAAACATACTGGTGATCGACGACGAACGTCTCATCCGGTTGACGCTCAACGCAAAACTCCGGCAGATCGGATATACCGCCGTCTGCGTGGCTTCCATCCCGGAAGCTGTCGTCCTGCTGAATGACGGCGGATACAAGCAGTTCAAGGCCATCATAACGGACATCATGATGGGCGATATGGACGGATTCGTGTTCCGGGACATCCTGCGCGGAATGGACGAAAGCATTCCCATCTTTTTCATGACCGCCCTGGATCCCGAGGAAGGGAGCGGATTCCTCAAACGGATCATGGAGGACAGCTACAGCTTCTATCTTCCCAAATCCATTAAGCCGGACCTGCTCCTCAAACGGGTGCAGAGCATTGTCGCCTCCCGGAGAGTCGACGAACTGATCAAGGCGAAGGACAAGGAAGTCATGGAGTCCCTGAATCTGGGCGCCCACCTGCAGCGCAATATGCTTCCGCCCCGCGTCCGGATCGACGATACGAATTTCTACACGTACTGGTGGAAGCCGAAAGACATCGTCTCCGGCGACCTTCTGGAAGTGCTGCCCCTGCCGGACAAAGGCGGCAATCTGTATGTGCTGGGAGATATCCAGGGACACGGTGCCAGCGCTTCGCTTTCCATGATGGCGGTCCAGAGTTTTCTCAAACAGCTTCCCTCCAGCGACCACTTCGCCGCCGCGACTCCGGCCTCCATCGCCAATCTGATGCACCGGTTCTACACCTCCAATCTGGGTACCGCCTCCTACATGACCGCCCTCATCTGCATCCACCATCCGGAAACGAAGACCGTCGACTGGATCAGCTGCGGAGCCCCGGATCTGTATGTGGTAGACCCGATGAACAAGGATTTGGGCGAGATCAATCCGGAGAAGAAGGGGACCCTGCCCATCGGTCTGGTCCAGGATACCGTGTATTCGGAAGACGACGTAGTGAGGACCCGTTTGTCCGATACGGCTCTGTGCGTGGCATTTACGGACGGCGTATTCGACGTGTACAAAGATCAGGACGGACATGAGCCCATGTCGGATCAGCTCCGGATCAACCTCCAAAACGAACTTCTGCAGGACGCCCGGCTGAACAATACCGTTGTTGCATCCCCTTATAAGTTCCAGCTTGCCTGCGAGGCGTACGGATATCCCGTTTTCATCGACGATGTGACGGAGCTGATCTTCGGCTCTCTCACCATGGAAAACGATGTCCTGCTCAAGTCCATCCCCATGGATGCCGCGGCCATCGACAAAATGGCGCAGGAGATCGAAGAGTGGTGTTTCGATCAGAACTGGGATCCGGAAGTCGTTACCCAGGTGGAACTCGTTTTCGAAGAGAAAATGATGAACCTGTTCGATCACGGATACGATATGCGCGACCGGGCCGGTGAACAGGCATGCTTCAAACTGAAAAAGACCAAAAAACATGTGGAACTGACCGTCTGGGACTGGGGAACGCAGGAACCCAGCATCGCGGTGGCCGCCGGCGACCTGGAGGTGGAACTGGAACTCAAAAACCGCGATTTCAGCGGACGCGGACGCGGACGGCTCATGGTCCGCAAAATCTGCAGCAGCATAGAGCGCAACCGGTTCGACACGCTGAACGAAACAGTCTATCGCATTCGCTTGAAAGATAAAACGGAAAACGGACAGGAAACGGAAAAATGAAACAGTGCTGTAAGGACTATCTGATGGAGCAGTTCGGCGACGAGGACGTCGTCAAGGAGATCTACGCCGAATACGCCAATTCGATCCAGGAAAAACTTCCCGAATTCGAATCCGCCTTGGCGTCCGACGACTGGCCGGCTCTCGACAAGCTGGCGCATGCGGTCAAGGGCAACGCCCTGGCCACCGGCGATACCGGCCTGGCCGATGTCGCCATCGCCCTCCGGGTCGCCGCCAAGATGTCCGACAAGAATACGGCAACCACACTCTTCGAACAGATGAAAGCGCTTGCGAAAGAGATCTGACAACAGATCTCCTTACGCGTTTTCCTTGTCCTCTCCGGAATTCGTGAGGAGAGCACGCAGCTTCTCCAGCGTGATGGGCTTGATGAGCATATCGTCGAACCCGATCTTCCGGTACTCGCCCTGCATCTCCACGTCCGCGGTGATAACGTAGACCGGAAGTTTCTCGAACCGAGGCTGTTTGCGGATCTCCCGCACCAGCTCGGCACCGTCCATAACGGGCATAGACATATCCGTCAGGACCAGATCCACTTTATCGGCGTTCCGCAGCACGTCCAGTGCTTCTTTTCCGTTTCCGGCCGTCAGGACCTTGTGAAGTCCGAGACGCGCCAGCATGGTCTGCAGGATCCGCAGATTGAGTTTCTGGTCGTCGACGATCAGGATGGATTTCTCCGTAAAGACCTCATCCAGTTTCGTTACGACCTTCGGCGCATTGTTCTTGTGGAAGTATGCGTCGGCCTCCTCCTTCGAGAAGGATTTCACATTCGGGATGCGGAGCGTGAAGGTCGAGCCCTTGCCCAGTTCCGATTCAAGCTCCAGCTCCCCCTGCATCTGTTTGGAAAGCTGCTTGCAGATGGCCAGGCCCAGACCCGTGCCTGTGGTACTGTCGCGGTCCCGCAGCTGCACGTAGGGAGACATCAGCTTCCCGATATCCTCCTGAGAGATACCCCGCCCCGTGTCGGACACGGAAAGCGTGAAGGTGCCGTTCTCGTCGTAGGCGGCCCGAACCGTTATATAACCCTTGACCGTGAACTTCACGGCGTTGCCGATGAGGTTGAAGAGAATCTGGCGGATGCGCTGCGGATCCAGCTGCAGGGCAGGCATTTCCTCCACCTTCGAGTACAGCTGGACGGACAGCCGGCTCGCCGCCACTTCGAAGGATGATGTCACTTTCCGGACCAGTTCCGCCACGTCCGTCGGCACGGGATGCAGCTCCATCTTGCCCGATTCCAGTTTCGAGAGGTCCAGCACATCGTTGATCAGTTCCAGCAGGGTCTGGGAACTGGTGATGATGGCATCCAGCGCCTTCTCCTTCTCCTCCGGATCCTCGATCCCGAGCTGCAGCATCTCGGAAAAGCCGATCACGGAATTCAGCGGCGTGCGGATGTCGTGACTCACCGTCGAGAAGAAATAGCTCCTCGCCTTCTCCGCCCGGATCGCCTTGTCGCGCTCCTCCTTCAGCAGCACGTTCATCTCCGCATTCTTCTCCGCCTGCAGGAGGATCACCTGCTCGTGCTGATAGCGCCGGTAGAAAACGAATCCGCACACAGCCAGGACAAAGGCGATCAGACAGATGGATCCCAGATACAGCATGCGGATGAGTTCCCCCTTCAGCTGCTGGTGCCGCTCCATGGACTGCTCGTTCGCCGTTTCCAGTCCGCGCGAAAGATACTCGTAGATCTCCGCCTTATTCCGGATATACGCATCGTCCCACAGCAGTTTTTCCGCCTGCACGTGGCGCTGAATGATCGACATCTTCTCCTCTTTCGGCGTCAGAGGATAATCCTTGACCTCCCGGTGCAGCGTCTCGTTTTTGCTTCTCAGCGCAATGAGATGCATGGCATGATACTCGGTGTCCATCAGCTTCCGGGAGGTCTCCATCGCCTGATTCAGCGACTCCTTCAGTTCCGGATCGATCTGAAGATCCCGGACCATCTCCAGCGCCTGTTCGCGATGCCGTATCTGCAGTGCCTCCGCGAAATACTGCTCTATGTATTCCGGCTTCATCGTCACAACATAACGCCGCACCGCCTCCGTCAGCAGATCCGTCCCCTGCCGGAAGCAGTCGTTGGCAATGTGATAGCGGAAATGGTTGTTGTAGTTGTAGCTCTGCTCGTGTATGATCGAATTGGTCACGACCGCGACGTAAACAAGCATGGCCCCGGAAAAAGCGAGAAGAAAATAGAGCGCAATAAGCGTTCTGATGCTGGTGAACTTGAAAATCTGTTTCATCGTAAACCGCTGTATGCACGGACGATCCGGCTTTTGAGGAAAACCGTTTCCATTCCCTTGCTCTGAAAAACCGTCCTCAAAAAAGTACCTGACCGGTTCGTCTCTTCCCCTGTAATATACTCCCTATTTCCTTTTTTTCAAGTCACTCCGCACTTTCCCGCCCTCATTGCCTTGATTTTCTCCTCGGCGTGTGATATTATAAAAAAAGCGGATCTGCGGATCGAATCTTCCGGAACTCCCGAAAACAGAAGGAACAAGATCGTGAAGAAAGAAATCACCTGGAGCCTAATGCATCCCACCATGATCGACAGCGTCTATATGCGCCGGATCATCAACGAGGCATCCCGTTACGACGTAGACAGTTTCGAACTTTGCGGCGCCTTCGCGAATCCCGCGGGCGGGCTGAACGGACTGCTCCTCTTCGAACCCTATCCGCACGCGGCGGAAAAGTGCGACAAGGCCCGGGTCATGGAAACACGCCGGACTCTCAACGAGATCGTGAAGCTCGCCGGCCCGCGCCCCGTGTATCTCTGGCATCGGGAGATCATGATGCCGAAGGGGATGCTGGAAGACCGTCCCGCCATGCTCGACAAGGATGGCGAATTCGATCTTCTGGGCAAAGATTTTCTGGATTTCCTGCGGTACAAGATCGAGAACGCCTTCCGGGTCGCGCCGGATCTCGGCGGCATCGTCCTGACTCTGACGGAGGCGGACTATTCCGTGATCCACAATTCCGATCCCGACCGCTATCCCCCGGACAAGGTGGTGGAAACGATCGTGCGTCTCTTTGCCGAAGAGCATGAAAAATATCACAAACGTTTCATCCTGCGCTCCTTCGGCTCCATCGCCGCGGATTACGAAGACATCCTGCGCGGCGCCCGTCTGGCGGCAAAGGATCACGCCTTCGATATCGAGACCAAGATCACGCCATACGACTTCGATCCCTTCCTGCCGCCGAACCCGTTCCTGAAAAAACAGCCCGGCACGGCCCTCAATGCCGAGTGCGACGGCCTCGGCGAATTCCTCGGCGCCGGATATCTGCCCGCCGCCAACGTCGACAACATCGTCCGATACGTTCACGAGGGTATGGCGGCCGGCGTCTCACGCTACGCGGTCCGGCTCGACCGCATCGGGAACTGCATTTTCGACTGCCACGAGATCAATATCTTTGCCTACCACCAGCTGATCCGCGATCCGGATCTGACCGCGGATGATATCTATGCCCTGTGGGCGAAGGATCACTGGCAGGGATGCGAAAAGGAGATGACCGAACTCGCCCGCATGGGACTGGAGGCCGTCCTCAAGACCAACTTCGTCTGCGGAAACGTGGTCTTCCACAAGTTCCCGATCCTCCCGGACTGGAAATGGGTCGCCGCTGGCGGTTCCCTCGGTCTCTATCACAACAACGTGTCTCTTCATCAGCTGCGCGGCGAATGGGGCATCCTTTCGGACCGCATGGCGCCCGGACGGGACGCGATCCTCCGGGAAAAGCAGACCGCCCTGAAACTTGCGGAAGAGGGTCTCGCACGGATCCGGGCTCTGAAGGAGCGCCTCGTCCCCCGCGAATATGAAAAGGCCGAACGTGTCTGGCGCATCCTGAATACCGCGTGCAAGGCGATCAGCGCCTTCACCGAATCGCTCTGCGCCTATTTCGAGGACCTGGAAAGCAGCGAAGCGCATCCACGCAGACTTCTTCCGAGCGTCGCCCGCGCGGAAGAGATCATCAACGGACTTCTTGCCGACACCTCGGAAGCTCTCCCGACCATGGAAAGCTGCTGCGACGGCGCTCCGCTCCCCGGAGACGATCTGGACCGGGTTTACCTGAAGGGGCTCCGCATCCTCTGCCGCGAAATGATCCCCCAGTTCGAGGCGGAACAGAAACTGCGCTCCGCACTCGCCGCCGGGTCGCGGGACCTGATCCTGCCGGGCTCCTTCGGCGATCAGTACCGGATCTTCCGGTATATGCACGCCAGCCACACCGAGTTGAAGAACGGACTCCCCGTCCGTTACGCAGGCAATTCCGTCTTCCCCAACGGATTCTTCGAGGTGGAAATGAAGTCCGCTGCCGGCGGCTCCCTCGAAATCGGATTCCTGCCCGGCTGCGCCTCCGAGTGCCGGATCACCCTGAACGGCAGTACGGACAAATACAAGATCCCGCAAGACGGACGTCTCACGCTCCCCTCCCCGGACGGCCGGGCAACTCTGCGGATCGAAAAATCCGGCGCCGACTATCCCGGAGTCATCTCCATTCGCTCTTGCTGAATGGGAGCGGCTCCGGCCCTTCACTCTGGCATATTGAGTATGCAGGTGATCCAGTCAAGTATTTTCCTGCGGTCCATCATCAGAACACCCACTCCAGGCGGAAGACGCCGGACGGATCCTCCTGAAAAAACAGCATGACTTCCAGATCGTCCACGGAAGCCGGCCCCCCTTTCAGAAAATAATAGGAGGCAATGGCGTGTGACGCATTTTTCGGATTTACCGATTCCGTCACGCAATACTCGTCCGGTTTTCCGAGAATCCCGGCAGTCTCTTCGGGGGTCATTCCGCACCGGAGAAGTTTCAGCTTTTCGGCGAATGCACGGAACTCGCCGACGCTCTTTTTGGCCTCGAATATGACGCTCTGGTTTTCCGCAAGGTACTTTTCCCGCTGCGGCATATTCACAAAAAAGATCGAGGCTGGACGCGGATCCGGCACAGGAAGATCGATCTCCCGCAGGACGCATCTCTTTTCCATGGGACGGTCAAAAAACCTCCCCGAAGCCGGCAGATATATCTGCAATTTCCCTCCCCGGTTCTTGAAATTCTCCGTCAGCCAGTAGTGTATGGGCGCACACCCCGGCCGGTCTTTCCGCCCCAGCCATTTGAAGATCTGACCGTCATCGGCAACAATAAAGCGGGAGCTTGCCTTTTTCTTCCACTGCTCGAACTCCGAACAGCAGAGATGCCGGATCTCCGCCTCGAAAGTTTTTTGATCCGGCGCGATAGAAAGAAACATCATGATGCCCTGTATCACGCCCCGTTCGCTATGCGCGATTCCCGAAGTGAACTCCTGTCCGAAGAAAGAATAAAAGTACGCCGTATGATCCGGCGGGGGCAGATCGTAGTCGCAGCCCCACAGACGGATCCTCTTTGCGCCCGCCGGGATGTCGGCTTCGCGCGGATAGGTCCTCGCGGGATCCGCGTGGAGTTCCAACTCCAGCGTGTCGCCCTTCAAAGAAGTCCGGATCCCGGCAAGGGCGGAATCATTCACGACCATTTTTCCCTTGGAAATCTTGAATATGGCCGACTCCGCCGGATAGTCCTCTTCGGCTTCGACGGTTTCCCGGGCTTCAACTGTTTCTTCCGCATCGGCAGATTCTCCGGCGTCAGCGGCCGGCTCGGAAACCATTGGCGCCTGCGACGGCAGCGTCTGCATTTTCCCCGATTCCCGTTGCTGTCTCAACTCTTCTCTTATCTTTTCATACTGTTTTGACCGGAGATAAGCAGGAAGCACGATAAGCAGCAGAATAGCGATCAGCATGACCACCGCAAGAATGAACGCCGGTTTCCAGCCTCTTTTTACCTTCATACGGACATTTCCCCGTATCAGGATGCCATACTGATAGTATCCCCAGAGAACGGTCAGGAAAATCCAGAGTACGACAATAAACCACATCACCTGTGCCCGTTCCGGGTTGATATCGGGGCGGCAAACATCCAGGATGGCCATCACCAGCCCGAGAATACCGCAGCTGAGCAGTCCCATGAACGGCAGCGCCGCCAGCATATTGGCAATGTAAGTGATCCAGTCAAGTGCTTTCTTCCGGTCCATCATTATCTCTCCTTTTGAACCTTCCGGAGTCTGAGCTCCGTTTTCTCCGTACTGTCTTTTCCGGACGGCAGCCCTGCGTCCGGTCCTGCAAAATTCACAAGCGGAAACCATTTGCAGAACGCGGACGTTTCATTGACGTTCAGGAGACCGATCTGGAGGGCCCCGTTTTCAGAAAAATTGACGAGTCCCAGCTGCCATCCGGTTCTTTTCAGCCGCGTCTGCTT
>JAFZZR010000077.1 GCA_017615635.1 Lentisphaeria bacterium | reverse complement strand
TAATAAAAGCGATGCTGTCCGGCACGGTCGCCCACTTGTCGATTTCCGCATATTTTGCGTCCGGATGCAGCTTCTGCTTCAGATCTTCCGCCGATTGCTCGATCTTTTCGCTCAACGATGAAAAAGCCTGGTCCTGCCTCATCTGGAGCTGCCGGACAGATTCTTCCGTCGAGCCCCTCCGCTGCCAGCGGTAGAATATGTAGAAAAGAAGAATAGACACCAACAGGGCGCTGATAATACACATTATCACGCTCCACCGTTCTCCTGTACGCCAATACAGAAAGGCGAATATCAGTGTCGAAAGATAGGGCAGCGCGAATGCGGCAAGGATCCAGGGAATTTTCCGGACCTCGCCGATCTTGAAGCTCGCCGGATTCTTCCACAGCATGACACCGGTCAAAATCAAACCGGAAAACACCGCCAGCAGAATCCCGGAGGGGATGTCGATAATCATCACGCAGGCACCAAACAGGGCAATACTGATCCAGCCCACCGCGTATGCGGAAATTTTATCCGGATCGTGATTCGGATACTCCAACGTGTAGTGACTGAACCAGGCCTGTTTCTTTTCCATCGTTTCCCTCGTTTTGGCGGCTTTTCGGTCGATAATATAATCCGGCCGCTGTGTTTTACAAATTCCACTCCATTTGTTTCATGACCTGCGCATCACGGTATCGTCACTCCGCCGTATCGCTGATGGCTGCGGCTCCATTAAGCAGCAGCTTGACACTGGCAGGATCGATCCTGACGGCGCGCAGTCCTACCTGGATCCGGCGGAGCCTCCCGGCTTTCATCATTCGGTGCACCGTCTGTACGGACAGTCCCAGCAGGTCTGCGACTTCCTTACGAGTGTACGGTTTTTCCTGTTGCCTGGTCTTCGGGCTCTCGCCGATTTTGTAGGCCCGTAATGCGGCAATCAGAGACTGCGGACTGATCTCCGGCACATACGGCGAGAGCATGGCTGTGGCGGCTTGAATGACGGCGGGAGTGATTCGATTTGTGATCTGCATGGTTTGCAATTCCTTTCCTGTTGTTTTTGGAACCGCGGCAATAATACCCCATGCTCTCCGATCCTCTCTGAAAAAAGCCGAGATTTGAAATGAAGATCTGAGTTTTTGAACTCAAAAATTTTCCGTTTTTTCTCGAAATCCTCTGATCTTCTCTGAAATGTGCTGTTTCTTGAGCTGTTCCGGTATATCCGTACTCAAGTCAGCCGATAATGACTCAGGATCTCGCGAACTGTCTCCAGCGGAAGAGAATCGGCCAGCCTATGCAATTCGGCCCGGTCTGGGTTCTCTGGTGCGGGAGAAACATCGATCACGTCGGACGGCTCCGGAAGGGGCAGTTTCAGGGCATTGGCGTACTGAATGGCGGCCCGGTCTGAAATGCGGGTATAGTGCTCCGTCATGGCGGGATTTGCGTGTCCGGCGTTCCTCTGGATCACGGCGGCCGGCGTTCCCGCTTCGGCATTGTGGGAAATGTAACTGTACCGGAGACTGTGGAATCCGTACTCTGTAACGGCACGGACAGCCCGTTTCACGATCTTCCCGGCATCGTTCCGGAGCTCCGGGGTCCCGGTCCCGGCCTTGACCGTATGGATCCCGCATTTCTCGAAATGCTCCAGCAGACGGCGGTTTGCACGGTATTCCTTCCCCTCCAGGTACTCTTTGGCGAATCCCGGCAGAACATAACCTTTCCGATCCTCCGGCGCAACCTCGGACAGCATCCGGAAGAGAAACTCCGGAATCCCGACTTTTACAATAGCCTGCTGAATATCCTTTACGGTGTGTTCCGTCTTCCGGGGGACCCGTTCGATCACGCCACGGAGAAGATCCACCTCCTGCCAGAGAAGCGTACAGCAATCCCCGAACCGGAGGCCTGTAAAATATCCCAGGGCGATCAGCAGACGCATCTCTCCGGTCGCGGAATCGATCAACTTGGCGATCTGCTCCACGGACAGCGGCTTTTTGCTGTGGTAACGATTTTCCATGCGGTCAATGTCGCAGAACGGGTTCCCGCACTTGATCTTTCCGGCATCGTTCAGCACTTTGAAAAAGAGATTGAAGAATTGCAGATACTTGTTAAATGTCCCGGACGCTCCGGCGGCCTGCACTGAGTCCATGAAAGCGGCCGCATGGTCCCCGGTTACTTCTGACAGAAGCTTGATTTCCGGATTCTCTTCCTGCATCCATAAGTGAAATCTTCTGAAATATGCGCGATAGTTCCCCATGGTACTGGTCCGGGGGATTTCATCGCTCGAAAAGCGCTTGCAACTGGCCGGACGCCTTGGACAGCTCATAAACATATCCCATCCGGCGGCAAGGGTGGCCTTTGCATCCTTTTTCGCCTCTTCCGCTCTGGCCTTTGCTTCCAGCTGCTCCTGCTCCAGACGGGCAGCCTTTGCTTCCGCAGACTCCACAGCATTGAGAATCTGACGCAACTGTGCGGCTTGCGTTTCCGCCTTGACAGGGTGCAGAATCGTTTCCGCAACCTCCCGCGCCTTCCTCTCGTTGGTGATAATGTTTCCGGCTTCATCCTTCAATGTTACGACAAACTGTTTCCTGTTGACGTAATATTGAAGATGAAACGCGCCTTTTTTCCCAGCCTTGTAGATTCGGCCCTTAGTCTGTCTCGCCATAGTTATAAAAATCCTTTGTCTGCAAAAATGTTTCCATTATGCCGGAACAAATCCTGTTTTTTCGTGTCTCTTTCTGATACGTAATATACCGCCAAAAATGCAAATTACAACAATATAACACCAAAAATTTTATAATTCGTGCCTAGAAACTAGACTCAAAATCTGGCGCCGGCAACGGCATGAGGGTTCGAGTCCCTCCTTCGGCACCATAACACCAGAGAGTTTTTCTATGAACGCGAAGACAGATACCGGCGAGGAAAGGAATGCAGTCCCCGATGGATTCCGCCGCAGGATCTCGGATATTCTCCAGGCGGAGATCCGGGACGGAGTCATTCTGGGCGGCGCTGTCCTGGCGGGGAAAGGCGGCAAGGTATACTGCGAGCTGGCTGCGGGACACACCTCTCCGGAACGGGTGTCCGCCATGGATACGGATACGGTTCTGGATGTGGCCAGCACTACGAAAGTCGGCGCACTCATTACCGCACTGCTGATCCTGCATTCCCGGGGCCTTATCGATTTCGATGCCCCGTTTACGGAATATCTGAAGGATTTCTCGGCGCCGCTTTATGAACCGCTGACGGTCCGGGATCTGGCAAACCATGTATCCGGATTCGGTGATGTCCGGGGGCAGAAACAGCGTCCGTACTTCGATGAATCGGGGATCCGGATGCTGGAAAACATGCTGATCACGCCGCCGCCCCATCCGCCCACGCGTCACGCCTGCTACTCCTGCTGGAACTATATTCTTCTTTCCCTGATCGCGGAACGCATCGCGGGCGAGACGCTGACGGAGTTCTGCCGACGGGAGATCTTCGAACCGCTCCGCATGAATGACTCCAGCCTGGGCAAGCCCGGACCGGATATTCCGGAGACGCGGCTGGGGCAGACGCTTGGTACAAACCGTCCGGGCGAAATCTCCGACTTTGTGGCCATGCGGATTTTCCGGGACGGCCGGTGCACGGGCAACGCGGGTCTTTTCACCAGTGCGAAGGATTACGCAAAACTGCTGGAATGCTATCTGCGCGGCGGACGGACGGAATCGGGGAAAGCGCTGTTCGGCGAAGCGGAAATGGCGGAGATCCGGCCCGATCGGTCGGTTCATTTCCACGGATACCGGAGATTCGGCTGGTCGGTTTATGAAAAATTCCTGGCGGAGCCCATGTTCGGATCCGTCCTCTTCCACAGCGGATGGAGCGGACAGACCATCCTCTTCGATGAAAGCCGCGCCATGTACGGGATCGTTCTGACCACCCGGTGCGGCGACTACGACCGCGCGAAGAAGGACCGATTTGACATCCTGCACGAACTCTGGCAGGCGGTCCGCTGAGGAAATTTTTTCCTGTCTTGAAAGGCACTCTCATCCTGCGGAAAAAGAGCAGTCAGAATTTGGTCTCCCACGAAGGCGATTCCTTCCGCATCAGGGGAACGATCTCTCCGGTTTCGGCCGTCAGGTCGAACCGGTCGATCTTCAGATTCCGAACGTAGCGGAGCTCCATCGGGACATTGCCGGCGACCGTTCCGGAGAGGTGATTCAGTTCGATGTCCGTCAGCACGGATGCCGCATTCCCGGAAAGAAGGATCGGCTCTCCGGCTTTGATCCGGATATTTTCAAAAATCAGGCGGCGGACCCCGCGCAGGGAGATCCCGTCGTCGCACTGGATCACGATCGGACGCTGACTGCATTCAAGGTCGACATTGCGGAATGCAAGGTCGCTGACGTCGATGTAGCCGGAGCAGTTCTTCCGCAGGTATACATACGGATACCGGCAGAGGATCCCGTTGCCCCGGCAGTGGAAGATGAGATTGTTGAACTGACAGTGGCGGATCGTGTCGTCACTGGGACAGCCGATGCGGATCCCCTGGCAGGGGCTGTTCAGCACGCAGTTGCTTACCAGCACGTTCTCGCAGACCGCGGGCTCGTCCGGCTTCCGGCGGATCGCCCGCAGGATCAGACAGTCGTCGCCGGTCTGGAAGAAACTGTTGCTGACCGTAACGTTCCGGCAGGCGTCGATATCGATTCCGTCGTTGTTGATCATCTGCTGACAGCCGATGACCCGGATCCGGTCGATGAACACGTCGGAACATGCGCTCAGCCACATGGTCCAGCCGGGGGAATCGAGAAAAGTGATGCCTTCCAGCCGGACATTCCGGCAGTTGAAGAACTGGACCATCCGCGTGCGGGGATGCGGCGGTTTGGCGAAGGTCTGCCCGGGCGGGACGTTGCGGTCGTAGAACATCGGGCCCTGCCCGTTGATTTCGCCGGACCCGGTGATCGCGATATTTTCCGCATCGGCCGCGGCGATAAAGCATTTGCGGCTGCCTTCCGGCGTAACGGGTTGCTCGGGATGGATGAAATCCCCGTAATCCTGCCAGTCCGGACTGCCGAGCAGGACCGCGCCCGCGGAGAGATGCAGTTCCACATGGCTCTTCAGCCACAATGTGGCGGAGGGATAGACCCCCGATTCGAGTTCCACGGTGCCGCCGCCCGCGGCATGGACGGCGTCGATCGCCCGCTGGATCGCGGCCCCGGTCTTTTCAGTCACAGTAAGTTCCATTGTTTGAACACCTCTTATTCCATTTTCCGCAGTATCAGACTGCGAAATTCATCGCGGCTCATAGTCTCAACCGCTTTCCCGATCTTTACGTAATCATCCGGATTTTTCACTTTGAACCGTTCCAGCAAAGTGAAATCTTCAACACCCAGACGGATCCCCTCGCTGCGCTTGGAGGGGATCCATTCGTCCGGGTCGCCGTCGTAGACCACGGAGTATCCCTGTCCCATTTCCCAGCTTGACCGGTGGTCCTTGAAGCACCAGAAGGAGTACCCGCGGACGTTTTCCATGTTCAGGAAGCGGAACAAGTCCCGGATCCGGCTGCCGGGTACGGTGCGCGTCTGAACATGATAGCACCATATCTCCCGGCCGGAACTTTTCAGGATCTCCATTGTTTCCGGTGTCATCTCCAGGATCTCCGGAGCAAGAACATCCACGAACTGCGCCAGAGAGGCGATTTTATCCGAAGGAATGGAATGATTGAAATTACTGTAGATCCGTAAATTCGGATCAGCTTTCCGGACCACGGCGGCCAGTTTTTCCATGTATGGCATATCTTTTTCGCCTGGTTCATCCTTCAGCTGGATCAGCAGGCGGTCATACCCGATGCCGCGCTGACGCAGCCCGGGAAGGAGAGCCCGAAGCCAGAGAATGATGCGCCGCTCCCATTCCGCCGAATAGACCGGGATCGGTTTGCCGCCGTCCGTCCCGAGACACGGCGTGATATGCGGCTCATCGTTAACGGGAAGATGCAGGACCAATTTCTGGGGCAAGGGCTTCATATAGCGCATAAGATCGAGTTTCTCCCAGTTCATCTGCTCCGGATGGATCTCCCCTTTTCCATCGAATACCGGCAGTGGAGACTCGAACTGATACGGCATGATCGCATTCTGATGCATGGCAGTAAACATCTTTCGGGTGAGTTCGGGTTGTCTGTACAATCCGAAGGAAGGATGTTCGTAAGAAAACAGGGTGAACGGCAGTTCGGGGGGCAGGCCTTCCTTTTTCGGGCGCAATTCGATCCGAAGTATTTCCGATCCGAAAGTCAGCATGCTATCCGTCGTACGCTGCAGCGGCACGGTAAAATAAATCTGCCTCGTCATGCCCGAAGGGACCGATACGGAAAAAAGCCCGTCCTCCGCGGCCCGGAGCCGGGGCAGAGCATCGTCCTGTTCCGTACAGCGGTCTGTCTCCACATGGACCGCGAGCCGGGGAACCATCTCCAAATCATCCGGGATGGAAAAGCGCACGGTCTGCGGCTGTTCTGTACAGTTGGTCAGGTTCACGGCAAAACTCTCTGTTTCGCCGTGCAATCCGCACAGCAGAAGTCCGGAAGGCAGTGAATCCTTCTCCGGAATGAAGTATGCGCTTTGCGGCGCCAGCGGATCAGACGCAAGCGAAACGATCATATCCCGCCCGGGAAATCTTTTCCTCAATTCGCGGCTGAACAGTTGTCCGAGTTTTTCCTGCGGTGCATGGAATGGCATGCCTTTCCTCGGATCCCGCTCCGCCGGAAAGAAATTTTCCGTTTCCCGTCGAAGATCCGCCAGTTCCGGTGCCAGTTCCGGCGCCAGTTTTTCCACCTGTCCGATATCTTTCCCGATCAGTTTCCGGGTGCGTTCCACCTCCATATTTCTACTCAGATCGGGAGAATATTCATACAGTTCCACGTTGTCGAACCACACCGTACCGGAAGCGAAGCGCAAGAATAGAGTCACGCCCAGTTCGCTGCTGTCGCCGGACCCGAACACCGGACTTTCATACAGGGTCCAGTCGAATGTCCACGGATTCGGGACTTCCCGTTTGAAATGTTCCAGACCCGGCCCGAACTGGCAGATCGGACGAAGGATATCCCCATGCGGCCCGATGAACATTCTTACGCCGCCCTTGCAGGAAGTCCGGAGATTCTGCCCTTTTACATAAAAACGGGCGACGTAGGAGGTATGTGGCTTGCAGGGAATATGCAGCTGTTCGATCCGGGTGTAAAGTTTTTCCTCCCTGTGCATGATTGCCAGTGACACCCCACCGGTGCGGCTGTTGGTGGTATCCAGACTCACCGAAGAGTCCGGACCCGGTTTGTCAAACCAGATGGTCCAATGTGGAATCCTGCCTTCTGTTCCCGCTTCCGTAAAATCGCCGTTGCGTATCAGATTCTGGCCGGTACAAAGACAGAAGGGCAGACAGAAAAGCAAAAGGATCTTCCGGATCATTTGAGCACCTCCTCCATAGTTTGATCGCTGGCGAATCCGGTATGCGGGACGGTCAGATAGGGATAATTGCCGACACTGCCGTCATAGCGGACCCCGTTGGTGGAATTAAATCTGTCATGCGGACTGAATTGTCTCCGTTTACTCACGTCTCTATAGCTTGTTCCTTGAAGAGTCCAGCCGCCGTCGGCCTTGTCGATCACGCGCCATGGCGAATGACCGTCGATCGCATACAGAAGTTCACTCGGATGACGGATACGGTCGATCAGGAGAGTCTTCGGCCAGCCCTCACTCAGATAGTATACTGAGGACACCGAGTAAGAACAAGGTGCCATACTTATCCGAGAGGAATCACGCTGAACATTGTCGCTCGGACACTTGAAACACGCTTCGTTTTGGATGTATTCGTTGAGATTGGCATCCCAGCATTTGCCCGGCAGTTCTGTTGTCCCCGACGGGTATTCCACCCCTTCCAGATGACCGTTGTGATTATCGGTATACAGAAACAGCGCGATGCCGAACTGCTTCAGATTTCCGGTACAGCTGGTTCTGTTTCCGAATTCCCGAGCCTTGCCCAGCGCGGGCAGAAGCATCCCCGCGAGGATGGCGATGATGGCAATGACCACCAGCAGCTCGATCAGCGTGAAGCGCTTTTCTCGCTTCAGGTATGAGGTATGGGGTATGAAGTATGAGGTTTTAAATGCGGCTTTTCGAGTCATCATGATTTTTGCCCTTTCGTTTTGCACGTCTTCCTTATGTCATATTCCGTTTTTTTGTGTCGCCCCGTTGGGGCTGGTTCTTCGAATGACAAGGCCCATAGACGAACTCGCGGCCCTGTTTTCTTTCATCTTTCATACCTCATACCTCCTCTCTCATACCTCATACCTGATTTCAGTTCCTGCCTCATGAAAGATCGGAGGCACTAGATATTTTTCCGGTTCGAGGACCGGATTTTTCAGTCGTTCCAGCAGACGGCGCACGCCCCAGAACAGCATTTTTTCTTCGTCGAATTCCACCCCGGGGAAAGGAAGTTTCTCCGGGAGCAGTCCGTGACTCACGTACATGACAGCCATCTGGTCGGGCACCCGGATGCGGGCCGCCGTCAGCAGATGACCGAGTTCCAGCGCGAAATCCGCCCGCGGCACGATGATGGCCGTAGGCGGACGCTTCAACCCGAAGAAATGCACCAGGGCCCGTTTGCAGTAAATGCGGCAGTAGTCCATCCCGAAACGGTCCAGCATCTCCTTGCCGCTTTCCCGTATAAACATTAGATCCGAATCGAAATCCGGCCCCAAGGCAGCTTGGAAGTAGCCGCGTACAGCCTCCAGATACGGCTGATACTCCGGAATCCGTCCGAATTCGATCCAGCCGATCCGGCGATGTCCGGCGGATCGGAGTTTTTTCAGGAGAAGCGCATATCCCGCGGCATGATCGCAATCGGTCTGATCGAGCCAGTCCATGCCCTGCTGCAGGACGCATGAAACCGCCGGGATGTTTTCCTGACGAAGCAGCTGCGTCTGAATCTTCCGCAGTGTAGACAACCGGAAAAGGAATCCATCCACGGGGAAATTCAGAAGCAGCCTCGGATTCTCCTGAAACAGCGACTCCTCGAAATGGATTCCGATCATGCTGTAATGATAATCCTTGAGGAAGTGGTTGATTTTCGCCAGCAGTTCCCGGTTGGCGGGCGTTTCATGCAGTCCGCTGACCATGGCCAGCACCCGATGGAGAGGCCGTGCCGATTTCTCCGCACCGAGGACGAACACGCCGCGGACGCCGCGGTTTTCCAGCAGTCCTTTTTCGGCCAGCAGCCGGATCGCTTTGGAAATCGTCACATGATGGCATCCCAGTTCACGGCTGAGCTGACGTGTTCCGGGCAGGCGTCCGACGATGCCGCGGTCCCGGATATACGCTTCCAGGCGAACGGCAATTTTCTGATAAATAGGCTCGATCATGCGATGTCCCTTCCATGGCTTCACGAGTATCATAAACAGTGCTACATATCGATGTCAAGCGAAAAAAACAAAAATTCTGCGATTTTTCCGAAAAACCTTCTTCCCGTGCGGAAAACGGTTGATTTTTCCCGCGCGCGTGCTATATTTGAAGAATCCCGTATTTCGGGGTATCGCGGCCGTAAAGGTCATCACAAAAAACAGAATCAATGAGGAAGTGAACTATGCTGAAGCAAATTTGCAGACAGTCTGTTCCCGCCATCGTACCCGAACTGGATCCCGACTTCATCCCCGCCGTGCTGTGGGACCGGGCATTTCACGCGGCCGTGAAGGCCTCCGGCCGAGTCCGGAACGTGCGGATCGCCATGGAAAGATCCCGTGAAAGCGTGAGCGTGTACGATACGATTCTGTTCGATCAGCCCAATGCCGGGGAAGCGGAAGCGAACCTGTTTCATGTGGAACGGCTCGTGAAGGCCATGTTCTGGATCAAGGGCGGCGCACTCGTCACTATCGCCGGAGCCCCGGAAATTGCGGAACAGATGACGAAGATCTACGATTTGAAGACGGGCGCCCGGGCCTTCGATGCCGAAGCCATGGGCAATATCTACAACGCCCCTGTGAAATTCGTCGCCGTCCCGTTGGATCAGGCGCCCGAGGCAAAAGAACCCTCGCAGCCTCTGGGCCGCCATCTGGAAGGATGCCGCATCGGATTCGATCTGGGCGGCTCGGACCGGAAATGCGCGGCGGTGATCGACGGCAAGGTGGTCTTCTCCGAGGAAGTGCCGTGGGATCCCTACTTCCAGAAGGATCCGCAGTACCATAAGGACGGGATCAACGATACGCTCAAACGGGCGGCGGCCCATCTGCCGCGCGTGGACGCCATCGGCGGAAGTTCGGCGGGCGTGTATGTGGCAAACCGGGCACGGATCGCCTCGCTCTTCCGGGGCGTGCCGAAGGAGCTGTGGGAATCCCGTGTGGCGAACATCTTTCTGGATCTGGCGAAAGAGTGGAAGGTGCCCTTCGAAGTGGTGAACGACGGCGAAGTCACGGCGCTGGCCGGATCCATGGAGCTCAACTCCAACAGCGTGCTGGGCGTCTCCCTGGGCACCAGCATGGCCGGCGGATACGTGAACCCGGACGGCAACATCACCGACTGGCTCAACGAACTGGCGTTCGCGCCCATCGACTACCGCGACGGCGCTCCGGCGGACGAATGGAGCGGCGATCTGGGATGCGGCGTGCAGTACTTCTCGCAGCAGGGCGTTGCCCGTCTGGCGCCGCTTGCCGGAATCGAATTTCCTTCCGACATGAAATTTCCGGAACGGCTCAAGGGCGTGCAGAAGCTCATGGAACAGGGCGACAAGCGCGCAGAGAAGATCTTCCGCAGCATCGGCGTGGCCTTCGGGTACACCATCGCCCGGTACTACGACTTCTATCCCGCCATCGACAAACTTCTGATCCTGGGACGCGTCACCTCCGGAAAAGGCGGCGACATCATTCTGGAAGAGGCGGGCCGCGTGATCCGCACGCAGTTCCCCGAATACAACGTGGAATTCGCGATCCCGGATGAGAAGAACCGTCGGCACGGTCAGGCTGTGGCGGCGGCGAGTCTTCCGGTCGTCCAGGCGTAACAGAAAACGAGTTAAAGGAAATACCGAAAAATGAAACCGACTCTTCTGGTTCTTGCAGCCGGCATGGGAAGCCGTTACGGCGGACTCAAGCAGATCGACCCCGTGGGTCCCAACGGCGAGATCATTCTCGACTACTCCATCTTCGACGCCATCCGGGCCGGATTCGGCAAAGTGGTCTTCGTCATCCGTCACGATATCGAAAAGGAGTTCCGCTCCCTGGTCAGCTCCCGATGGGAAAAGAAACTCCCCGTGGAATACGCCTTTCAGCAGCTGGATGCCCTGCCAGCTCCGTTCACGGTGCCCGAAGGTCGGGTGAAGCCCTGGGGAACGGGGCATGCCATTCTTTCCGCGGCGGACAAGATCTGCGAACCCTTCGCCGCCATCAATGCGGACGATTTCTACGGGAAAAGCGCTTACGCCCTGCTGGCCAAAGCCATGACGGACAATACCGATCCCAACGGCCATTTCATGGTGGGCTTCCCCCTGAAAAAGACCCTTTCGGAATTCGGGACCGTGGCGCGCGGCATCTGCCGCACGGAAAACGGGATCCTTCAGGAAGTCGTGGAACGGACCAAGATCTCGTCCCTGGGCGGCGGCCGCGCCCGCAACGACGAAGGGGACGGACATCCCATCGAGTTCACCGGCGATGAGATCGCCTCCATGAATTTCTGGGGATTCATGCCCTCGCTCTTCGAGGAACTCCACGTCCGCTTCAAAACATTCCTGAGTCAGCACGGCACGGAGCTCAAAAGCGAATTTTTCATACCCTTCGTGGTGGAGGAACTCATCGCCGAGAAAAAGGCCACGGTCCGCGTGCTGGAAAGCGAGGATTCGTGGTTCGGCGTGACCTACCGGGAGGACAAGCCGGCGGTGCAGGCGAACATTCGAAAACTGATCGGGGAAGGGATCTATCCGGACCGGATCTTCTGAAAGACAGGCAGAGAAAAATAAACAAAACGAGCCGGACATTCCGGCGAAACGCAAGAAGGATGGAGTCCATGCAGCACAACGTGAGAGAAATCGCATCCCACTTCGACATCTGGGGAGATTTTTTGTGGTACGAACGGTACGGTTCGGGCCACATCAACGACACGTATCTGATCGTCTTCAATCAGGCGGGCTATCAGGTGCGTTACATCCTTCAGCGCATCAATACCTCCATCTTCAAGAAACCCGATGAACTCATGGAAAACATCGCGCGGGTGCTGGACTACAGCAAACGGCAGCTGGCCGGACGCAAGGACGCCACCCGCCGCTCACTGACCCTGCTCGGCACCACGGACGGCAAAACCTATTACACGGATCCGGAAGGAAACGCCTGGCGGGCATACCTCTTTATCGAGCGGGCCCGTACCTACGATATTCTGGAAAGCGCGAAATTCGCCTACGAGGCGGCAAAAGCCTTCGGTTCGTTCCAGCGTCTCCTGGCGGGTCTGCCCGGCGAACGGCTCCACGAGGTGATCCCGAACTTCCACAATACGCCTTCACGCCTGGCCGACTTCGACAAGGCCCTGGCGGAGAACAAACTGGGCCGGGCCGCCGAAGCCAAAGCGGAGATCGAGTTCGTACAAAGCCATCGGGACATGGCCTCCGTGTTCGTGGATCTTCTGGCAAAGGGCGAGATCCCGGAGCGTGTCACGCACAACGACACGAAAATCAACAACGTGATGCTGGATGACGAAACCGGCGAAGGCGTCTGCGTCATCGACCTGGATACCATCATGCCGGGCGTCTCCCTGTACGATTTCGGCGACCTGGTGCGCACCAGCGTCAGCCCGGCCTCGGAGGACGAGCGGGATCTCTCAAAGGTCCAGGTGCGGATGGAAATGTTCGAAGCTCTGGCCAAAGGCTTCATCGAAGGATCGGGCGACTGCCTCACCCCGAAGGAAATCGAGCTCATGCCCTTCTCCGGCGAACTCATCACCTTCGAGATCGGCATCCGTTTCCTCACCGACTACCTGCAGGGCGACACCTATTTCAAGACCCACCGTCCGGGACACAATCTCGACCGCTGCCGCACGCAGTTCACCCTGATGCAGCGCCTCATGGACTGCGAAGGCGAAATGAAGAAGGTCGTGGCCGCCGTCACAAAGAAGTGACCGGGCGAAGCCGGGGGGAGGAAGCTCATCCGGCGAGGCGGAGATTTTTTGCGGTCTCGCTCATGCCCGAAAATCGGACTGGACGGACAAGACGGATAAAAATAGATACTGCAGATTTGCTGTCTTTCTTTCAGCTTTCATCTTCTTGTCCTCCGAAGCTTTAGCGAAGGAGGATCATCTTTCATCTCTCTTGATCAGGATGTTTTCCGGGGCGGCGTAGAAGATGGGCAGGCAGGGAGCCCCCAGACGGACACGGTGATCCTCTTCCGCGTGGAGTTCCAGAGTCCAGATCTCATCCTTCTCCGTGGGAGTCCGTTTCACCGTAAGAATTCTGGGCGCATTGTAGCACTCCACCGCCTTGTCCACGATCCTCTGACTGGAATCACGCAGATAGGCGTGGATCCATTCACCGCCGCTGGAACCGGCCACCTCGGCCTTGACTTCTTCCGCCTCGGCCGGGACGACGAAATACAGTTTATTGCATCCCCAGATCAGAGGAAGAGCTTTGTCGGCCAGAATGCCCTGTCCGGGATGATCGGCGTGAAGCTGGACACAGTGATCGCCGAAATTGACTTCGAAGATGTAGACGCCCGCGCCGTTGGTTTTCAGTTCGTACACATACTGATCGTTCACCGGGATAATCTTCTCCTTCCGGTCCACCAGCGTGTCATTCTGATCGCGCACGGAAATGCTTCCCTTGAGGTCACGCCGTCCGAGCCGCCGGAAGGTGAAGCGGATGGGATAGGTCCCCGCGGCGGGGACCGCCTGGATGAAGCGGAATTTGCCCCGGATATTCATATTTCCCAGGCCGTCTTTGCTGCTCTGCGTGGCCGCCTTGAGTTTTTTGGGTTCGACCGTCACAAAGGTGATGGATTTGCGCTGTTCCGGGTTCGGCGCGTATTTTTCCATCAGCGCTTGAGAATCGAACTCCTTCAGACTGGAAAGTGCTTCGCCGAAGAGAAGACCGAAATGGCAGTTGACCAGGCCGTACCCCTCCGGACAGTCCAGCGTCACCGGAGCGGCGGCGCCCGTGATCAGTTTCACGTTTTCGAAGAAGATATTGCCGGTGTCCCGCGGCGCATCGGTTTCGATCTCGATCTTCCCGATTTTATCCTGAAACAGGGAGTTTCTGACGGTGAATTTCAAATTGCCGAATGCATTTTTGAAGTAGACCGACTCCCCTCCGCTTTCCGTGAAGGAGCAGCCGTCGAACGTGATCTCTCCAGAAACCGTGCCGATGTTCGCTCCGAGACCGCGTCTGTTGCCATCGAAACGGCAGTTCCGGATCGTGATGGAAACAGGCAGGCTCTTTTCCTTGTTCAGCTGGATCAGATGAAAAAAGATCCCGCTCATGGCGTTCCTGGAAAATTCGCAGTCTTCCATCAGGATATTGACCAGCCGGTCCCGTGCCTCGTTGGGCTCGAAGTCGATCCCGCAGGCGGGCGGAGTTCCGGAGGTTTCGTTGAACCGGCTGCTGCGCACGATCAGGTTTTCCGCACAGGTCACGGAGATCCCCTGACGGTGATGATTCTCGCAGATCACATTTTCGATCAGGATATCTCTGGGACAATCCGCCTTGTTGTTGGAAACGTAGATTCCGTCACCGCCCGAACTCCGGACTGTCAGATTCTTCACGATCACGTTTTCACCGCCGCTTATGGCGATTCCGTGACGCCACTCCGCCGGTCTGTAGCGGGTCTTGTCCTGATAATCGGCTTTGTTCATTTCCAGAAGGACCGTTCCCTCGCCCCGGAGAATGACGTTTTTCTGTCCGCGGATCCGGAACAGGGAATCGTTTGTTCCCTTGAACTCATCCTTCTTTGCCCGGACAACCACCTTGTCAAGGAATACGATCTCCGTATCCGAAGGCACGAACAGAGGCCGGACGATGTAATCGAATCCGGGATCATCCACAATGATCTTTTTTGCCCCGGAGGCGAAGGCCGCCTCGAATGCGGCGGTGGCGTCGTCTTTCCCCGGACCGAACGAGCTCAGTTTGACCTCATCCGGCGCGGCGAAAAGAGCTGCAGCCGTCAAGACGGCAAAAAAGGATATAATCTTTTTCATGCGTTTTTCCTTGTGTTACATTTCAGTTTTATGCCGCCCCGTTGGGACTGGCTTTCGTATGGTGAGGCACATTGCCGAGCTGGAAGTGAAAGACGGACAAGACGGACAAAAATGGACATTGCAGATTTGCCGGCCTTTTCTCATCTTTCATCTCCCTGTCCTCCATCTCGTCCGCCGTAGCGCAGCACGCGAAGGAGGAAGCGCGAAGCGCGGCGGAGGATCATCTTTTATCTCTCTCCGTTCAGTCTTTCGTCGCGCCCAGGTAGGTGAAGGCCACGTAGTAGGCGCCGGAGCCTGTTGTCAAATTGACATTACTGCCGTATTTGTACGCTTCATCCAGACTGACGGACAAGGCTTTCGCGGAACCGTCGGATTTCACCATGGGAATAATCTTTGTCAACCCGCCGGGGCCGTGTCCATTGTCCGTGGCAGAGGTAAAGGAATTATTGTAGTAGCATCCGGCCAGGACGCCTTTGTGTGCGGCAATGTCGGAAAGTCTTCCCGTATGTTTGATGTTGGCGAAAATGCCCTTCAGATAGGTGCTCCTTACATAAGTCCCCCATGTACCGTTCGGATCCTTGTAGGGATCGACGTACCCATAGGAAGAATCCATAAAATTGGAACTGGTCCACGCATTCTCATGGACAAAGTTCCGCCCGTTTTTCAGTTCATTGCTGAGCTGGGTCCCTCCCGAAACGGAGGCGGTACAGCGAAGATAAAGGGCTTTCCGTGCAAGTTCGGCAAATTTTGACGAGCCAACCGTTCCCGATCCTTCCAAAAGCCCGAGATGAGTAACTTTATAACTGGAAATCAGTCTGTTACTGATAACGGACTTGAAATCCGGATCCATCGGACCCGGGAGCATGCCTTCATAGTCGTCCGCATACATGGTGCACTTCAGACCGATCTGACGGCAGTTGGAAACGCAGTTCGTCGTCATGGCTGTCTTCTTCACCGTGCTCAGGGACGGCAGAAGCATCCCCGCCAGCACGGCGATAATGGCGATGACGACCAGGAGTTCGATCAGAGTGAACGTGTTTTTTCTCATTTGCTTGCTCCTTTCTTTATGGTTTTATGAAAATAGGCTGGATAGGCTGAATAGGCCGGATAGGAAAAACCCTCTCCGTTATACTCCGTTTCATTCCGTTTCATTCCGTTTCTTCCTTCCATCTGCGTTTGTCTCGGTGGAAACAAGATCCGTTTCCGAGTAGAAGTTCGCAATGCTTTCCAGCCGGGGAGCTTCACATCCGCAGCTGCAGGACGGGTGAAATTCGGGTTCGATCAGCTGCGGAGCAAGCGGATCCATGATTTTTTCCCGGATCTTTCTCAACACTATCCGGCATCCCAGCGCGGCAATTTTATCGACCGGATCCTCCACAGACGCGATCTGCGGGAAGCATCCGAACCGGTCGAATCCCGTGACCGCCGCGTCTTCGGGCACTCTGACGCCCAGACTGTTGAGGAAGAAAATCAGCAGAGACGCCGTATCATCGCCCGCCGTCATGAAGGCGGTCACGCCGCGATCCAGATATTTTTTCACCTGATCGCCGAATTTCGGGTTCAGGATGGTGGAAAGGACGGGCAGCGGTTTCAGTCCGGCCGCTTCCATGGCATCACAATACCCCTGATATTTCGGGGACAGCCCCGCCTCCGAGGCGACATGCAGGATATTGCGGTGTCCGTGCTCCCGGATCAGGTGTTCCGCGGCCGACCGGGCTCCGGCGCGGTAATTGGTACCGAATTCGCCGTTCAGGGAGAGCAGAGGAACGGAAAAATCCTCGCGGCGGATTTCTCCGAGCCTCGAACCGGAAAAGATCACAGCATCGGCTCCGGCGGATATGAAATTCTGAATTCTGTCCAGTCCCTGGGGAACGCTTGTGATCTTCGCGGCGCACAGAGAATAATTTTCGAGTTCCAGCTTGGAGGCCAGGCGGGAAAGGATCCGACCCTCGATGCCGCCGAAGGAATCGATCACCGCGCCGATCTGGAAGGTCGATTTTCCCTTCAGGCTCAGCGCGGCCATGTTCTGCTTATAATGATACGCCTTGGCCAGAAACAGGATCTTCTCCTTCTTTTCCTGCGAAACCAGACATTTCGGCTTGTTGCTCAAAACCGAGTACACCGCCTGCTTCGAGATATGAAGCATCTCCGCGATCTGTTTGGCCGTGATATTCATTCTGCGCCGCCGGTTTTATTTATCGTTAAACACAGCATAATCTAACATCCCGCCCTGTGATTGCAAGGAAAAAAGGAAAAAAATATTCGGACCCGCGGGAGGCGCAGGAAAAGGGGGCGATTATTCCGCGCCCGGTGCGCCGGCGTCCGCCGAAAAGTTGATCCAGCCCAGGCTGTCCGGTATGACGTTCCCGAACTGAAGTCGCCCCTTCGGAAGAAACCGCGGCTCCTTCCAGAAGAAGGTGCCGTCCTGACTCCACAGGTTCATGCGCATAGGCATGCCATCCCGCCGGAATCCCTCGAACAGCGAAAGCGGAATCCGGATGGATACATCGTCTCCCTCGCGGGTCACGTCGATCTCCGGCGGATCCACAAACATCACGTCGGAAACATGATACCGTCCATTCCGGAAAAAGTCCACAGTGAAGAGAGGCCAGAGACGGCATGGCTCAAGAACCAAAGTGAAATCCCGGTCGCCCGCCCCGCGTACGGTCAGATGGAGGAAGCGGTCGTCATATTCGCCGGTCCAGACGATATTCCTGCCCCGGTTGAGCGTCTGGGGCCCGATGCCGCAACGTCCGATCACCGCACCCGGTCCGGACTGGATCTCCCCGGTATATGCCTTTATCCGGTCATCGTCCAATGAAAAGCGGGGAAAATCCTCCGTCAGCAGTTCGCGAAGCAGAGAAGCCCGCGCCCGCAGTTTTTCCGGGAAGAAGAGAAAACCTTCCGCTTCCGGATGGTATCCGAGACGGCAATCCCGCAGGCAGAGCTTTTCCATCTCCAGGGTATTGCGGATTTCGTCTTCGACGATCGCCCGCAGTTTCTCCAAATGATTCCGTTTCCGAAAGAACATCTCTTCCCGCAAAGAGTAAAACGTCAGCACATTGCAGGTGCTTTCCATCTGCAGACCGACCGCGGCGGCCAGATCGATGTCCCGCAGCCGAGGCGGATCGTTCCGGAAGGGTCCGCGCAGGGGTTCCAGGATGGCCATTCCCTCCTGCCAGAGACGCGACATTTCCCGGCAGAGCTGCAGCCCTTCATCCAGCGTATGGAAATAGCCGAAACATTTGCCGATGCGGTCTCCGCTGACTTCCGGATATTCCTTCAGGAGCCAGCTGGGGGAAACCGGTTCGTCCACAGGGAAGAGGTGAAGCGGCCAGGCGATGCTCTGATGCAGCGGCCCGTACCACTCGAAATTGAGGTTGGCAGGAAAGGTCCGGTACGCTTCGGAAAAAAGTGCCCATGCCCGTGCGGCTTTCTCCGCATTTTCCCGCCACTCCGGACGGGCCAGATTTTTCAGAAAATCCGCGGCGTTTTCCGGAAACGGCTCGAAGGAAAGTTCCCCGGCCGCCTTGTTCATCAGGCCCGGATAATTTCCGAAATACCAGCACTGCATCACGGACGAAACATGATGATCATGAAGGAAGCGGTATTTTTCATAAAGATTGGCGGGCACCGGGATGAACGGGATCGAGGCGTCCTCGTGGGAACAGCCGACCTGCAGTTTTGCCGCCGTCCGGGGCGCCGTATCCGCGACCTGTGCGAACAATTCGGAGGGGCCGACATACGCCAGAGAGTAATCCAGCACCACCCGCTTCCGTCCCAGCTGCATGGACGTTCCACCGGACTCGAAATTGAACATGATCGATGCATCATCCGGCCATTTTTCGGCAATGCAGGCCAGTCGTTTCATGAAAGCGGACCCGTCGTGCTGCCTCGGGGCATAGAACCAGCCGATGTATTCCGCATCCGGATTGTACTTCCGCATGGCACGGCTGAAGGTTACCGCCTGCTCCCGGAAGATCTCCGCATAGTCTCTTCTGCTGCAGCGCGGACAATGATCCTCCGGCGGGATCGGCTCCGCCTCCGTCGTTTCATAGGCCGCGCAGCATCCGTTGTCCTCCCCCAGCATGATGTTGATGATCCCGCCCAGCTGCGGTACCGACGAAAAAATCAGCTCCGTGCACTCCTTCAGATAGGAGAGGCCCGCCTCGGTCGAGGTGCAGAACATCCGCAGATCGTATCCGTGATAGTGATAGCCTGCACCCAGAATTTCCGGATGCTCCGCCGTCTCGGCCTGCTGCTCCTTGTTCCGAAACAGCTTCGGTTCGCTCAGAAATACGAAGATCCGGATCCCGTATCTCGCGCATTTCTCCACTGTCCGCCTCAATTTCCGTATCCGTTTCTCAAAATCCGCCCCGCGCCCCGGAAAAATGGACGACGGCAGATCGCGGAAATACATGGTCAGCCAGAGCCCGTTGACTCCTTCGTGGGCCAGACGGTTCAGATATTCGTCCGGATAGTAGTCCACCTCGTTGGTCAGTTCGTCGATCCGGAACGGAGGCCGGTTTGTAGGTCCGAAGAAACATCTCGAAATGCGGTGCCGGATATACGGCTTCCTCCGCCATTCCCCGGCCGTCACCGACGGTCCCGCCGCCTCGCTGATCCGGTCTTCCAGAAAATAGACGCCGCGGCGGAACCCGTCGGAATCCGAGGCCCGAACTGTCATTCCCGAGACATCGGCCCGTACCAGATATTCCTCCCGGCCCAGCTGCGGATCCGCCTCGAACCGGATCGGACAGGTGCCTGCACGTTCCGGGACGCCTTTCGCCTTCAGTACCCGGCGCAGGGATTCCAGCGCCGTTTCCGGCACATCCGCCCCGTTCAAGAAAAGTTCCGCTCCGTTTTTCATGCAGTCCGCGGTCACGCCGGGCGTGCATCCGCTTCCCGTCTGAAAATGATACGGTAAAGGCTCCTGCAGTTCCTGAAGGAAGCGCCATTCACTCCGATCCGGCTGCGGAATTTTGGAAAACTCTTCTATGTGCCGTCGTTCCACGACTCAAAATCCTCCAAGAAATACACGGAAAAACTATCTGTCCGAATGTCCCGCGAGAACGGTAATCCTTCAGCGGTACGAATTGATCGTCTCGTTCAGCTTCCGCGCAGCCTCGCCGGACGCTTCCGCGAAGTCGCGGCCGGAAGACGCATAGATGATCCCCCGGGAGGAATTGATGACCAGCCCCGTGCCGTCGGCAGTCTTTCCGTTTTCCAGCACGGCTTTGACATCGCCGCCCTGTGCGCCGACGCCCGGCACAAGAAGAGGCGTGTCTCCGATGATCCAGCGGATCCGCCCGAGCTCCTCGGGGAACGTGGCGCCGGCCACCAGCATGACATTGCCGTTGAAGTTCCAGACGGTGGAGACCTGACGGGCCACGTGCTGATAAAGGGGTTCGCCGGCCAC
This sequence comes from Lentisphaeria bacterium, assembly GCA_017615635.1. GTDB lineage: Bacteria > Verrucomicrobiota > Lentisphaeria > Victivallales > UBA1829 > RGIG8244. The sequence continues at coordinate 728 of JAFZZR010000077.1, read as the reverse complement.
GTCCAGCTCCTGGATCTCTTTGGCTCCGGGATTGGAGGTACGGCAGAGCACGATCACGCCTTTGTCCGCCCGGTCCAGAAACGGCTTCACCGCATCCATGCCCATATACGGGTTCACGGTAACGGCGTCCGCCTGATAGCGCTCGAACGCCTCCTTGACATACATCTTCGTGGTGGCGCCGATATCGCCGCGCTTGGCATCCAGGATCACCGGGATCCCCGGGGCGGCTTCGTGAATGTAGTCGATGGTCATTTTCAGGTCTTCGTCGGCGGAGAGTCCGGCATAATAAGCGGCTTGGGGCTTATAGGCGCATACCTGATCCTTTGTGGCATCGATGATCGCCTTGTTGAACCGGAACAGGGGATTTTTTTCGCCGCGGAGGAATTCGGGGATCTTTTCCAGATCGGGATCCAGTCCGACGCAAAGAAGGGATCCGCTCTTCTTCCAGGCGGATTTCAGCATTTCCATGAAGGTCATTGATTCAGCTCCTGAGTTGATTTTCTCACCTGCGCATAAGATACCACTTTTTCCCCGAAAAGCAAGAAAAAACGGCGGGGCTTTTTCCGGAAGACCGGATTCAGTCGACAGCGCCGGCTTCTTCGGTCTGCCAGTCGGCGATCTGACCCGTCTGCGTGTCGAAGCGGACGCCGTTCAGGAAGATCTTCTTTTTCGAGAGCTCGTACTGCCTGTAATACTTCTTCTCTTTGATCTGGGCAAGGGCCGTGTCG
>JAFZZR010000076.1 GCA_017615635.1 Lentisphaeria bacterium | reverse complement strand
GAATGGATAGCCGAAGCGATTCACTTCAGTAGAAGCTCCTGTAGCACCTATTGGATTCATAAATTCACGAGTATAGACTCTTATACGACTGTCTGTTTTTTCTCCAGTTACTTTCAACACACCATCCAAATATGCTTTTATATAACCTGTACTGGCATAGTGACAATACTTTAAGATATGCTCATTTGTATCTCGTTGCCACGGAACAACCATATTTCCACTTCCGCCTACAGGCTGCCAAGACCCGGTTACAAACTCATTATTATATTCAAATATATCAAATCGAACTGTATATCCACTCTGATCAATTTCACCGTCATTACCAAAAAGTCCATGACGAGAGCCCAGAGCAGAGACATCTTCGCATTTGAACTTGATCTCTACAGTCCAGTCATAGCCTTCATTAAGAACCGTTACGGGCAGTGTATTTGCGGGTATGTAAGCATAGGCATTATTGGCGCAGATGATCTTTGTACCATCAAATGTAAGTCCTTCGTTGGATACTGCTACATGATTGGGGGACTGGTCTGTTAGATTTCCGCTAATATAGAACTGAGTATATTCATCAACCATATTAGCAACAAAATCACTAGCACGAAACGTACATTCCTCATCGTACACATTGCCTACGACGGGAGTAATTCTGTCATACGTCAACCCGGAGGTCGCGGTGGATGCGAAGCTCCAGACTCCGGTGGTGGAGTCGATAGTGGCAAGATAGCCGGTCCATGTGCCGGTGCCGACGCTGGCGCACTTATAGAAAGCCATAGAAGAGCCGCCGCCGACCTCGGAGAAAGAGCCGTCCGGGTTCTTGGCAATGAGCTTGGAGCCGCCGTTGCCGTCCGATTCTGCGAAGAGGAGGACCGCGCCGGAGGGGATCACGGAATTGGCGAAGGCAGAGCGGTTTTTGTTCTGTACAAAGACCGGGAGATTGGACGGGATGATTTCGGGAAGAGACATTTTTGAGGCTCCTTTTGGTTGCGCTGGTTATAGGCCGAATAGGCCGGATAAGCCGGATAGGCAGTGAACGCGGCGGATGAAACTCCTACTGGTTGAGAATGGTGGATTTTATTTGCGAGATTTCCGATTCCGTGAGGCCGCCGGAGGCGAGAGCATCCAGCAGGACCGGATCGGCAAGGTCGATCTCCTGCGCATCGGTCCAGTCGGCGCGGAAGGTGTCGGAGGCGTTGAGAAGGGCATCCAGTTTCGCCTCGATCCCCAGCGTCCGCATGGCACGGCGGATGGCGAGTTTCGAAAAGATTGTCTGTTCCGGCGGCTTCGGAAGATACGGGGCGATTTCTTCCTCGGTCATATCGGTGAATCCGTGCTCGGCCAGCCATGCCGGATCCAGATGGACGTTGTAGTGATCGCCGTCATTGTGAGGCGGGAAGATAACTTTTCCGTCTTCGATTTTTGCGTACATGGTGTAAAATCCTTTCCTGTTAACGTTATAGGCCGAATAGGCCGGATAAGCCGGATAGGCCAGATTCCTATGCATATGTGATGACGGCTCCGGCATTGCTTACGACGATCGCGCCCGCCGAGCTTACGACCGAGTAGGCGGTGCCGCCGCTGTTGACGGTCAAACGTCCTCCGGATTTTATGATCGTTCTGCTGGCCAGTCCGCCGCTGTACAAAACCTGTGAGCCGCCGGAATTGATTGTTGCGCTGCAGGTGATCCCGCCGTCGTACACGTTCTGTCTTCCGCTTTCATTGATCTGCGTATTGCTGTCCGCTGCGCTGACCGTTTGCGAGCCGCCGGAATTTATGGTCGTATTTTTGGCGATGCCTCCGGCGTAAAGATAGAGCCTTCCTCCATCGTTAATCGTAAGAGCGTCCGCCGTGCCGCCGGATTCGACATAGACCAAGTTTCCGTCCACCTGAAAACCGGAGATTTTTGCGCTGGCAACCGAAAATGAAAATCCGGCACTGGTCCCTGAAATTGCAGTATCCGGGGCAACGTGCAAATAAATACGGCCTCCGCTTTCGATGGCGAGTCCAGTAACCGAAGCGCCGCCGGATACGACCATGGAGCCGCCGGAATGGACAACGGAAGGATTCAGGATCCCGCCGCCTAGGACACGCAGGATCCCGGTGTTATCGACTTCCGCGTCGGCTGCCGAGCCTCCGGAAAGAATATCCGCAAGTCCGGTATTGACCGTGATGTGCAAGGCTTTTCCGCCTTCGGAAACATACAAACGTCCGCCGGAGACGAATGCGCTTCCTGCGGTGCCGCCGGAAGAGACGTGCATCGTGCCGCCGGAGCTTATGACCGTTTCGCGTGCCGTGCCGTGGCTGTATACGGTCTGTGCATAGTCAGCGCCGGAGACAACCGCGCCGGACATGACAATGGCGGAGGAAACGGCGGTTCCCGAACTTGTCAGGAAAACACCGTAGCTCCCTTCGCGGGGCCAGCCGGAGCCGAGAGGATTCAGTCTGTACGGGATCATGCGAGGTCCTTTGTGTAAGCGAGATTTGCGAGAAATTCAGTTCCGTCCCAGCGGACGGTGACGGCATAGCGGGTGCTTGCCGAGGTGAAGTCCGGGGCCGCGCCGTCCACCCAGGTAAAGGACTGTAGCGTGAAGGGGACGGCGGCAGACGGCATATCGAGCCAGAGTTCCTGCGTAACGCAAATATCAGAAGTAAGTCCGGCCGAATTTACCGCGATGGCCGTCCCGGATGACAGCGTTACTTTGTATGCCTGATTTTCATGCGGGACAACCGCCCCGCCGCCACTGATGATAGGCATATAATCCGGCACGCCGCCAGCGAAGTAGACGGTCCACGGGCCGGAAAAGGAGGACACGTTGTCGTAGGCGAGATACGCGGCGGGGTCGATGGTCCATGCGCCGGAGCTGATCGTGATCGTTCCTTTCTCCAGCGGATAGAGATTCCCCGCGCTGGTCTTCAGAGCTACGGGGACCGCCTCGCGCGTAGTGACAATCGCGCCGGAAGTGAGAGCCGATACGACTTCCGAAGCTCCTTCGAGATGTCCGTGCAGGATCGTGGCGGAATGTTCGCCCTGCGCATCCGAGGTGACGATGACCGCTCCTGATGTGACAGAGGTAACCGAGCATGTGGGGGAAACTCCGTCCGTTCCGTTGAGAATCGTTGCAGAAGTCTCTCCCTGTCCGTCGCTGGTAACAATGACCGCGCCGGATGTGACCTGTGTCACGGAGACAGCCGGAGATACACCATCGGACCCGTCCGATCCGTTGAGAATCGTTGCGGAGGTTTCACCGCTCCCGTCCGAGGTAACAATGACAGCACCGGAGGTTACAGATGTTACGGAGACGGTAGGGGAAACTCCGTCGGTTCCGTTTGAACCCGGTATCCCGTCGGATCCGACAGGCAGCGCAAGATCGAGATAATATGTGTTTGCACCGGAGGACACGAGCGAGGCGGATGCAGGAGATCCTGCGGGAAGCGTGGTGACGGATCCGCCGGAAATGACGGGCGTGGCGCCGGCGGATCCGGCTGGTCCCGGTGAACCGGCGGGACCTGAAATGAGCGCCTCCCAGGGCCCCCATTCTCCGGCGGCAGCGGAATTGCGGCGTCTGGTATATGTGTCTTCAGCGGTTTGCGAAGAGTGTGCGGCGGAGGAATCTGTTGGATCGGCCGTATACTGGCGTTCATCGGGAGCCCGGAGGCAGGCCATGACTTCGGTACGGGTGATGACGTCGGTGGCAATGGGTTCCGGGGCCGCGCCGCCTTCGGAGTCGACCACGCCGGAGATCCGGATCTCGAACCGGAGATAGAATACGGGATCGGTATTTGAATTGAATCCCCAGAGTTCGAAAAAGGCCTTGCGGGATTCATGCCCGTCGGCTGCGGCGCGGAACCCGGCCGTATTGGCGTTGAGGGGGACCACCAGAATGCCCGAAGAGAGAGCTGTCCGTCCGATGGACTCATCGGTCGTCCGGCAGATCACTTCGCTTTCCGCATTGAGGTCCACATCCACGGCGGCGCGGAAGGAGACTGCTCCTTCGAAGTCCGCCGTGCCGCACGGGTCTCCGTCTTTCAGAAAATGGAGCGTCCATACGGGTTTTTCTTTGTATCGAAGGACGGGCAGATTCCCGTTCAGACGCACGCCGACGGGGCTGCATCGCCAGTCCTTGTTCAGATCATAATAGATTTCCATGACATTGATCTCCTTTTTGTTGTCTTGTCTTTTCTTAGTTCAGTTTCTCGGCCAGATCCCGCGATATTCGCCGTTTACCCGGACTTCCATATCGGAAGTACCGCTGATCGCCGTCCCTTCTACTGTGGCGATAAAAATCCACCTTACCTCTTCCGTGTGTGTCGGCACGTGTTTTCGGATCAATTTTCCGAAAACCCAAAAGGAAATATCTCTTGCCGCGCCATATGTAATAACCCGAAGCTCTCTCGTTTCCGCGTATGAGATGTACGGGAAAATCCGGGTATTCGTAAAGAGATCATTCGAGCTTGCCACATTCAGCTTTTTTGTTACTGCGGTAATCTGCCAAAAAGGAACAGCGCCTGAACCTGATGAACTATTATCCCATCTCACCTCCAACAATAGATCCGGATCGTGCGCCTGACCGTCGTCATAGGACCAGAACAGGCAAACGGGGTTTCGTTCCTCGATCATCGAGATTTTCCCGTCTGCTGACAGGACGAGCTTTCTATCTCCGGTTGCGGCGGAGCTCCATGGGTTTGTGACGAGCTTTTTCATGGTGTTATGATGAAATCCTCCGTGGGGATCAGGAACACGATGGGCGAAAAATGATACTGCGTGATGCTTTCGGTTTCGGCGTCATACCGTCCGAGGAGGGCGTGATTCTGCCAGAAATCGGTCGTCTGCAAAGGAAATTGGGAGTTTACTCCTTCATCGATTGCGGAAAGGACTCCGTCTTTGTCAACGACGAGCAGTTTCGATGCGGATGGAAGCGGTAAAGCGAGGCCGCCCCGATAAACGCATTGATACGGGGTCCAGATCAAACCTGCGTTATAGCGAATTTCGTTGTATGACTTGTATTTTCCGATCCGCAGAGCGAAAGGGCCATTGTACTGAAACGGAATAATCTCCTTTTTGTTTGCAGACATGACCGCGGGCGATGCCGTCCGCACGGCATCCGAGCTGACCATGATCCCGCAGGGTGTCTCCAACAGACGGATCCCCTTTCCGGGAATCAGGCGGCTCTGTTCCAGATATGCGAGGATTTCCCGGATTTTGGAAAGGATCCCTTCTACGAGCGGAAGGCCCTGTCCGATATTTTTCGGCGGCTCCAGCATTTTCAGACACTCCTCAGCTGCGGCGGATAGATATCCGTATCCCATCCGTGTACGTTCCAGGTCCACACCAAAGTTGCGCGCCATTTCCGGCCGTTTGGCTCCAGACGGGCGTCATCCAGCTTCCAGGAACCGCCCTGGATCCCGAATGTTCCCAGGAGCGGCCGTTCCGACGGCGTGTTCAGATTTTCTCTTATGGCCCAGACGGCCTCGCTTTCGTGATCGTATTCCCCGTATTCCGTGATTTGATAGGTATAGCGTTCCACGTGCGTGACGCCCGGCTTGGTGGGGCAGTTCGCCACCTGAGTCCAGCGGAATCCTTCCCCCGGATTCTCGGTGGGCGCGTTGGCCGTTTCCGTCCAGGCGTACCGGGCCTCGCCGACCATGAACGCCGCATCCGAGGTCAGATTGTCGTATCCGGAAGGCGGAGCCGGGGCATCGGTGGCGCTCTCCTGTGTGACCCGTACCCAGAGCCAGTGATCCCAGCATACACGGTAATGGATCAGCTGCGTAAGGCTGACGGAAAGGCAGACCGTCCGAAGCGAATGATTCTGCGGACCGTCGGCCGGCCGTATGAAACGGATCCCGTTTTCATCGTACTCGGTCTCCCCCGTGATCTCGCACAGCCAGAATGGACCGGACTTCGTATAATCCGTCCGCACGATTTTGCCCAGATCGGCCAGACTTCCGTCCGCCCGCCGTTCCTCCACCCAGCTTTCCAGTTCGTCCCGGTCTTCCGAGTAGTAGACGATCGTTTCCGTTTTTTTCGACGGCGTCCGGTTGATCCGCCTCGTTCCATATTTTTCCTGTACGCTCATGTGGTCAGCTCCCTGCGGATCTCATCCGCCGTTTCGTTCAGCCGGGACAGAATCTCCTTCGCTTCTCCCGCCCGGTCCAGAAGAAGACGGAACGTTTCCGATGCGGCGTCGTGGGGCTCCCCTCCTTCGCCCTGTTCGCCGGAAAATCCGCCCCGCCGGAGCGGAGCGTCTTCTTCCCGGAGCCCGGATCGGACCGACGGCACGGAGAAGAGTCCCGGATCCTCTTCCGCGGAGGATACCGCGCTTCGCCACAGATTTGAAAAAAGGGACGAAATGATCCGGTTCCCGCTTTCCGCCGCGTATCCCGTATCCGAAGAAACGGACGGCATGGCATCCTCCGGTCCGGCATTGTACTGCGGAACAGGGGCGGGGATCGGCCCCGGATGCGTCATGCTGCCGTTTTCCGGCTGTTCCGCTTCGCTGTCCAGGCCTGTTCCCGGCGTCGGGACGAGATTTGCCACCCTTTCCGCCTGCCTGCTTTTTCGATTTCTTCGCGGGGTAAAAAGTGAAAAAAATCTTCTCATGGAAATGTGTTCCTCCTTCTACAAACTGCATCCCGGACAATTCCCGCTTCCAACAAAAAATTGGATATTCGGGATCTTGCCGCCACGGATTTTTTCCAAAAAAAGACGTCACCTCTTGATTTTTCCCAATTCCATGAAAATTTAGCGATAATCCTGCAGCATCCGTGATGTTTATTCGTTCGAAAGGATTCCCGGATCCTGAAATCCGGCGGTGTTATTCCACACGAAGAGGAAGCCTTCCTGTTTCTCCGTTTTCCCCGCATGAAAAAGCTTCTCATGACAGTGCAGTCCGTTTCCGGAGGATCCCGTTCTTCTGTTTTTTGTCATAAAAAGACATGCTGTTATCATGTTTTTCCATGGTAAAAGGCATTGAATGCGGTTATAGTATGGCATGGAAAGCAGGATGTAAATATCAGGAAAAATGTTTTTTCTCACGGATCGAGGAAACGGCGAAGGAGATTCGAACATGAAGAAATGCAGACAAAAAAATTTCACCCTTATCGAATTGCTGGTTGTCATCGCCATCATCGCTGTTCTTGCCGGCATGCTTCTGCCCGCGCTGGGCAAGGCAAAAGAGAAAGCCGTCGCAGTCCAGTGCATGGGAAATCTGAAGCAGATGGGGCAGGTCTGGTCGATGTATGGTTCCGACTACAATGATATTTTGCCGGTAACCAGTCAGACGTTGAATAACTGCCCGTGGCCCTACGGACTGACTGTCCTTGGATATTTCGGGAAGATTCCGGATGCATCGGAGGCAAGCGGGAATCTGAATATGCGGTCTCTTTTCAGCGATGTGATGCTTTGTCCGGGCTGGGGATATAAAAGTTACAAGAATGTTCCCGATACGGTTTCCGTGCTGAATGACAATTATGCGTACGGGATGAATGCCGAGACCATGAACGTCGGGGAACTTTTCACGGCCCGGGAGAAGAACGTGATATTCCTGAAAAAGCTGAAAAATCCGAGCCGGGAGATCATCCAGGGTGATTCTGCCTGGTTCATAAGTTCCGAACTGAACAAGCAATATCAGCCGGCCATAATCCGGACCTATATTACCAGCGGCGACCGGAGACTGCTCCATCTCCGGCACTCGAACAGAGCCAATGTCCTGATCGGAGATATGCACGTGGCGGCCGCAACCAGCCAGGAGCTGACGGACAGCGTAATAACGACGTACAAAGTCCGTCATCTGCTGATGAACGGGGCCTCCGGCGGTCTTTGAACGGGGAGATGATCTCATGAAAAAACTGCTGTTCCTCATCATCTGGGGGATGATTTCATCCGCGGCGTTGGCGTTTCCGGTAAGCCGGGGCGGGCGGCCTTGTGCGGAGATCGTTCTGCCGGAAGACCCGCATCAGACGGTCCGGTATGCCGCGGAGGAACTGCAGCGCTGGATCGGGGAAATCACCGGAGCTGCTCTGCTGATCACGGAGAAAGAGGATCCCGGCAAACCGCAGATCGTTCTGACCGTCCAGCCCGCGCAGTTTCCTGAAGATGTGAAAAAACTTTCCGGGACTGATGGATACGCTGTCCGTCAGAAGGGAAAGACATTATATCTGATCGCAAGCTGTCCGAAGGGGATTCTGAACGGAGTGTACAAACTCCTGTATAAGAACAGCGACATCATCTGGGCCCGCCCGAACGAAGAGACCGGAACGATATTTACGAGGAAGAGTGATTTCGATATCGCCTGCACCGACTTCATCGACATCCCGGTTTATGTTCTGCGCGGTTTCATGATGCAGCCCCGTTCGGACTTTTCCGCGATCTGGCAGGCGCGCAACGGATCCAACTGGGATGAACTGTGGCCCGGTAAGCCGTTGAAGCAGAAACTCGGTTCCGTTCTGGAATTCGGCGGCGGACACAATCTTGTTCAGGCATATATTACGGAAAAGGGATATTATAAGGATCACCCGGAGTTTTTTCCGTTCCGGGATGGCCGCCGCATGCGTCCCGGTGAGTCCAAAACCTTAACGCAGCTTTGCTTTACCAACCGCGATATGATCCGGGAATTTATCCGGCTTCTGGATGAGCGGATCAAAAAGAATCCGAATTATGAAACCTACCGGATCATGATCGAGGACAACTACAATGTCTGCGAATGTCCGGAATGCACTAAACCGATCACGTTGGACGATGGAAAAATCATCACGGCGGAGAATCCGGCGTTCCAGTCCACCCGGTTCTTTCTGTTCCTGAATGAACTGGCCCGATTCATGCAGAAAAATTATCCGGGAAAACGGATCCTGACTTTCGCCTACTTCTTCACGGAAATCCCGCCGGCCTGTCCGGTCGAACCGAACATCGATATATCGTTCTGTCCGATTTTCAAAAATTCAAAACGTCCGATCAAGGATCCGCAGAACAGGAAAACCCTTGATAAATTTCAGGCATGGATGGAAGTCACACCGAACCTGACCTGGCGCGAGTATTACGGTTTGACCGGGATATTTCCGCGTCCGGTGGATTCGGTTTCCCTCGCGGACCTCGCCTTTGTGAATGCATGCGGCGTCAAACGGACGTATTCCGAAATGGTTGCCGATGCGGACGGCCCCTCGGTAAGCGGGGTGAAGATCTGGGACCTCAATTCGATGTATTTCTGGGTCCTGGCACAATCGGCTTGGAATCCGTACCGGAGCATTGATGAGCTGCGCGATGAGTTCCTGACCCGCGTGTACGGTGAGGCTGCCGCGGATGTCAAAGAGTTTTACGGCATCATCGAAAAAGGCTGGTTGGCCTCGAAAGCTCCCTCTTACTGGAATGACGCTGCGACGGCGGCATGGCGGGCCGGTCTGGCGGCACCGGGTGCAAAAGAGGCGTGTCAGGCGGCGCTGGAGCGCGCGGCCGGGAAGAAAATGCATCCCCGTGCGCGATTCCTGCTGGAGGCATTGCGGAAAGGATTTGAAGAACAGATCGTCAACACAAAGGATTTCGGCACGACGGCAGTCCGGACACAGGAAAAGCCGCCGTTCGATCCCGATTTCAAGACAGGTCCCTGGGAAAAGGCGTTTGTCGCCGATCGTTTCCTCACTCCGAAGCAGACGGAGCCGCAGGAAAAAACCGAAGTCCGCCTTCTGTTTGACGATCAGTATCTCTATGTGGGTGTGAAATGCTTCCTTTCCGCACCGCAGAAACCGTATTCCAGTCCTCCCGGCCTGGCACGGGACCGGTGGCCGGAAGGAGAAAAATTTGAGTTCCTGATTCAGGCGGCCTCGAAAAAGATCTATCAGCTCGTGGTGGATTATAACGGAAACATCTTTGACCGGATCAATAAAACCGCCCCCTGGAACGGGGATTATCGGGTTGAACGGAAGAGAACTCCCGATGGATGGAGTCTGCTTCTTTCGATCCCTATCAAACCGCTTGGGTATACCGGCGCACCGACCGATTCGGGGCGGATCATGTTTGTCCGTTACTGGGACAACAGGACGAAAGGGTTCTGCTTCTGGGAAAGCGGATCCCCTCATGACGCAGCGGTTTTCGGGACGTTGAATTTCCTTTGACGTTCAGGAAAAGTTCAGACAGCCTGCTGTTCGGGGCAGGGCGGGCTGCTTGCTTTTTTTGCTTTTTTTTCATCCGGGGGTTGACTATTCCTGAAAAAGCGTTATAGTGCCTCCGGATAACCGTGTAAATCAACAGAGAACAGGAGCAAAGACACTATGGACATCATGACCAATCTCCCCAAGCAGCTTGAAGACCAGATGAAAAAGGCCATGGAGGCCATGGCTGCCGACTTCCGTGCCATCCGCACCGGCAAGGCATCCGGCGCCATCGTGGAAAACGTCATGGTTGATTATTATGGTACGCAGACCCGGCTGCGCGATCTGGCCGGCATCACCACGCCCGATGCCAAGACCATCTGCATCCAGCCGTGGGACAAGAGCGCCATGCCCGCCATCGAAAAGGCCATCATCAATTCCGATATCGGCATCTCCCCGGTCAACGACGGAAAAGTGATCCGTCTTCCCGTTCCCCCGCTGAGCCAGGAACGCCGTCAGCAGCTTTCGAAGCAGGTGAAAGTCCGCAGCGAAGAAGCGAAGGTGGAAGTCCGCAACATCCGGCGCGACGGAAACGAACTGGCGAAGAAGGCGCAGAAGAACTCGGAAATCACCGAAGACCAGCTGAAGACGCTGCTGGACAAGATCCAGAAGCTCACCGATTCCTACGTGGCCAAGTCCGATGAGGCTGCCGCCGCCAAGGAAAAGGAACTCATGACGGTCTGACGTTCCGTCTGCGACGCGAACCCCATGAAGAATCCGAGAACCAGACGGTTCTTCTTCCGGCTGGGACTGCTCGTCCTGGCCGGCGTCCTGATCCGGCTCATCGTTTCCGCCCAGCTCGTGGAGTCGGACTCTTTCGTCTACGATCCGGATCCGAGGACCGATCAGGCCACGTATCTCCGGCTGTCCGGCGAAATCGCGGAGCAGGGGGCGTTTCCGCAGGTCTTCTACTATCAGCCTTTTTATTATTCCGTCTTTCTCCCCGCCGCCAGGCTGATTTTCCGTTCGCAGAACTGGGCGCCCGCTCTGGCGCAGACGCTCTGCGCCGGACTCGTGATCTGGTTCGCGGGTCTCATCGCGGCGCTTCTGCGGGGCCGTACCGCCGGACTCATCGCCGGTACGTTCGCTGCCTTTTCCTCGCTTCTGATCCTCTACGTGCCCTACGCGCTTCTGGAAATCCAGCAATGCCTGTGGATCACACTCTTCGTCTACTTGCTTCTGCGTGCTTCCCAGCGTAAAAAAGCGCTTTTCTGGGGAGCAGCCGGCCTTATCCTTTCCTTTTCCGTCCTTTCCCGGGGAAATTCCCTTTGTTTCCTGCCGCCTGCCGCTCTGGCTTTGTTCTTTGCGTTCCGAAAGTCCGGATTCCGCAAGGCTCTCCTGCCGCTGCTCCTTTTCGCCCTCTGTCTCATTCTTCCCCAGCTTCCTTTCTCCATCCGGAATTCCATGGCAACGGGGAAACTTTCCGGTCCTTCCACCGCCGGCCCGGCGGTCCTCGCCCTGGGGAACAGCCCGGAGGCGCCGGCGTGCGGACTGGACTATCCGGAGACCTACGATGAGTGGATGAGCCATCAGCACGAACGGTCCGTGCCCATGCGGATTCTCGACTGGGCCTGCCGGGAGCCGGCGGCGTTCTGGGAACTCCAGATCCGAAAATTCTTTTACTTCTGGGATTCCGCGGACGTGCCGAACAACATCTCCGCGGAAATCAACGGGGCAAAGAGTTCTCTCTTCCGCACGGTGCCCTTTTTCTCTTCGGGCATCCTCTTTTTCTGCTTCCTGGCGGCCTTTTTCCTGCTGATAAAGCGGCTCCCCGCAAAGCGCGGCCTTTCCCTCCTTTACTTCTCCATGCTTTGTTATGCCGGAGCCACCGCCGCGTTCTATATCCTGGCGCGGTTCCGCGTTCCCGCATACGGACTCCTCTGCGCGGGCGCCGGATTCCTGCCTCCAATCCTGTTCTCCGCCGTCCGGAAGCGCGATGGACACCGGATCCTTCATGGGATCGTCGCTCTCGCGGCGGCGGGGATCGCCGTGTTTCTGCTCTGTCCCGTGTATGCCGGATTCTACGAACCGGCGGTCATGCGCCGGATCCGTCCCGACGGCGTGCAGATGGAACGGGCGAACGGTATTCTGGATGTCCGGGACAACGGGTCGATCATCGCCGGACTTCCCTCCGGGGTGCCGCTGAAGCAGGGATTGACGGTCGAAAAGACCTTCCGTCTTCCCGAAGGCGTTTCCGGCGAACCGCGGGAGCTCCTTCTGGAGATCATGTGCGAAGAACCGGAACGATTCAGTCTCTCCATCGACGGCGCGCCGCCTGTCTCGGGCGTTATTCGACCCGGCGGCAGCAACTGCGTGTTTGCCCTTCCGTCGAAACGGTTCGTTTCCGGCGAAGTGACTTTCACCCTGGTCTTCTCCCGGGTGCGGCCCGGTTGTACCGCTTTTCTTCTGGCGGACCCCCGGAGATGGTATGGCCGCACGCGTGTGGACGGGAAAGAACTGGACGGGGAGATCGTGTCCCGGCTGCGTCTGAAAACGGGCCGATGAGCCGTTTTTACCGCGCGAATCATGAAAAATTTTCAAAAAAAAGCGGAAAATGGATTTGACAAACAGGGAAAGGGGCTTATATTAATAGCTCACCATGCCGGATTTTTTCGGCAGACGGGTCGTTTGTGCCTATGTAGCTCAGCTGGTAGAGCGCATCCTTGGTAAGGATGAGGTCTCCGGTTCAAATCCGGACATAGGCTCCATCTGATCCGGGGGTTGCAGAAAGGCATTCGACAAGGCTTAAACCTATAAAAAAACGTATTCAGCCCGTAAGGGTCAACCAAAGGAGAATACAAAATGGCAAAAGAGACGTTCGAAAGAACCAAGCCGCACGTAAACGTCGGAACCATCGGTCACGTTGACCACGGGAAAACCACCCTCACCGCTGCCATCACCCATGTGCAGAGCCTGAAGGGACTCGCCAACTACGTGTCCTACGATCAGGTCGCCAAGGCCTCTGAATCCCAGGGCCGCCGCGACTCCACCAAGATCCTCACCATCGCCACCAGCCACGTGGAATACCAGAGCGACAAGCGTCACTACGCTCACGT
>JAFZZR010000075.1 GCA_017615635.1 Lentisphaeria bacterium | reverse complement strand
GCTGGCGCGCAAATTTCTTGAGATCATATATCGAACACTCAAGAATCACTGGATTTTTGAGGATTTCACCCAGTTTAAGTTAAAAACAGCTTAAAAAAAACAAAAAAACTCCGAATCGGAGTGGAAATTTATCATAGGAGAAAACCATGAAAAATCTGAACGGAAAAGTTCTGTTTCTCGACCGGAGCGACATCAACACCGATGAGATCATTCCGGCAAAATATCTGACCGAGGCCACCAAGGAGGCCCTCAAGCCCTACTGTCTGGAGGATCTGGCTCTCTCCGGATTCGATCCCAAAAAGGACATCGAGGGCAAAAGCGTGATCGTCACCCGCGCCAACTTCGGGTGCGGCTCCTCCCGGGAACACGCTCCCTGGGTGCTGGAATGCAACGGGATCAATCTGGTGATCGCCGTCAACTTCGCGCGGATTTTCCGCCAGAACATGTTCAACTGCGGCATGGTGGCGGCATCCCTGACGGAAGAGCAGATCGACGATATCTTCGCCACCTTCGCAAACACGGAAACCACCTGCACCACCGATCTGAATATGATGGTCTTCACCTTTTCCAACGGAGTCCAGGAAAAACATTATCCCTTTACCCTAGGGCCCTTCGATCTGGAACTGGTCCGCGCGGGCGGCTGGGTGGAATACGCCGATTCCCACTTTTGAGTCAGGATTTATCCGGATAAGAGCGAGTTGTTTGAAAAATACGGGCATTCGTGTATATTATGGCGGATTTGCACAATGAACCACAGGAGGAGAAGATATGCTTAACATCAGAACTGTTCAAAATGGCGGCGAAGTGACACTTGTCCTTTCAGGACGGATCGATGGGACCACAGCCTCCTCCCTGGAAGTGGCGGCGCAGCATGTGCCGTCCGGAATCTCGGTTCTCCGGTTCGATCTGACCGGCGTGGATTATCTCTCCAGCGCGGGGCTGCGCGTGATCCTGGCGGCAAAGAAACGGCTGGGCAAGGAAGGAACGTTCCTGCTGAAAGGCGTATGCCCGACCGTGCGCGAGATCTTCGATATCACCGGTTTTTCCGCTATCATGACCTTCGAATAAGCGGTCGCCCGCGGTGGACAGGGAAGCGGAGTCCGGCGCATCTGAGCTCCGGAAGATCGTGCATATCGATATGGATGCCTTTTTCGCATCCGTGGAGATCCGGGATGATCCGAAGCTGCGGGGCAAGCCGGTCATCGTGGGCGGAATGCCCGGGACGCGCGGCGTGGTCTGCACCTGTTCCTACGAAGCGCGGAAGTACGGCGTCCACTCGGCCATGTCCGCCACGAGGGCGCGCGAACTCTGTCCCCATGGCATATTTCTGAAACCGCGGTTCGAGGCCTACAGCGCCGTTTCGAAGCAGATACGCCGCATCTTCGCCGACTATACCGATCTGGTGGAGCCGGTCTCTCTGGACGAAGCCTATCTGGACGTTACGGAGAACAAGCGGGGGATCCCGTATGCGTACCGGACGGCCCGGGAAATACGGAGCCGGATCTTTCGGGAGACCGGCGGCCTTACGGCGTCCGCCGGCGTCTCCTTCAATATGTTCCTGGCAAAAATCGCCTCGGATTTGCGGAAGCCCGACGCCCTGACGGTGATCCTTCCGGAATATGCCGACCGCCTGCTGGCTTCCCTTCCCGTGGGGAAGTTCTACGGGATCGGCCGGGTCACGGAAAAACGTCTGAACGAGCTGGGGATCCGCACGGGCGGCGACCTGAAAGCGCTTTCCCTGGATTTCCTGCAGCATGAGTTCGGAAAGGCGGGCGCGTTCTATTACGGGATCGTGCGCGGGATCGATCCCCGGCGGGTCACCCCCGTATGGGAACGGAAATCGCTGGGCGCCGAGGAAACGTTCGAAAGCGATGTTTCCGATCTGGTTTTCCTGTACGAAGTCCTGCGGAAACAGGCGGAAGATATTTCTCTCGAACTCCGGAAACGCCGTCTCGCAGGCCGGACGGTTACGCTGAAGATCCGGTATTTCGACTTCCGGACTGTCACTCGGAGCCGTACGGGTACGGAATATCTGGACGATGCGGAACAGATCGCGGACAATCTGCGTGTCCTGCTCCTCGCCAGCGAGGCCGGAAAGATACCCGTGCGCCTGATCGGCGCTTCCGTTTCCCGCTTCCCGGAACAGGACCGGAAAAAGGCGGAATACTTCGGCAGCTGGATCCAGCCCGATCTGTTTTCCGATCCGGAAGGGGAAAAACAATTTTGAGAACCGCTTGCATTTTTTCAGGATCAGGGGTATAGTTGAGAAAATCTGACAAATGGAGTTGAATATGAAACGGATCCTTTTTCTGCTGTTCTTTTTCCTTCTGCCCGTCTTTGCCGTCCTTCGCGCGGAGGACGATTTACTCCTCCTTCAAAAACAGTTTCAGGCGGTTTCCGACGAATGGAACCGTTATATTTCTCCGGAGCGCAGAGAACTTTTGAAACGTTCGTCGGATGTGAATGTCCGCAAGCTGCTCAAATTCCGGCATGAAAACATAGACGCTTTTGTGACGACGAGCCGGAAGGTCCAGAAAGAACTGGAATCTCTGAAACTGGGTATCGAACCGTCTCTGATCCGGCACGCGGAGAGTCTCCGGGGGGTCCTTCTGCTGTGCGAAAGCAGCGTTGAAAACAAGATGACGAACGCCTCGGCAAGCAATCAGGAACGGTTGGCCCGGTCTTTTCGGATGATTCGAGCCGACCTGGATTATCTGAAGGAGATCGGTTTTTCCTGTACCGATGGAAACGCAGTCCTTTCCGCCGAGGCCGGCGCCTGGCCGGAGTTGTATCGATACAGAAGACAGCTCCGGATGCTGCAGACCTATATAGGGTTGCTTCCCAAATTCTCTTTGCCGGAAACGGCTTCGCAGAAAAAAGAGTTCCTTCAGGAGTTTTCTTCCATAATGGATACGGCGGAACGGCTGGGCAATAAAGTCGCAAAAAAATATCCCGAATTTTATGAGGAAGGACTTACTCTCTCGGTTATGACACGGAAGCTGCTGGAAGAAGCCAAGGTCCTGCCGCCTTCGACAAAAATGAAGCTCTCTTCCTCCTCTCTTGCCGACGATCCAAAGGCATCTTCCGAATGCCCCTTGAAAATCAATTCGATCCTTCAGCGATTCGAAGCCCGGATCCGGGCCGATTTGCGTTCCGCGGAAAAATCACAGGCCGAGTCCACGGCAGGCAGCAAGGATGGATCTGTCCGCAGTCAGCCCGACCCCGACCTCGGGAAAAAACCGTCCGAACCTCCGGCGAAAAAGGAAAAACGGATCCCGATCGAGCGTCGCAGCGAGGAGGAGTTGAACGGGGAACTCGCCCGGCTCCGGCAGCAGGTCCTGCCCGATGCAAACCGCGATTCCCTTTCGCAGGATGAGTTGAAGCAGTGCCTGGATCTGCTCTCCGAACGCGAGCAGAAACAGTACGAGACGATCCGCCTCCGGCAGATCCGGAACGGGATCGATGAGCGCGAAGCTCCCCTCGAGGCCATGAAGGAACTGAAAGAGATCCTCACCGCTCCCGGCGCCGTCCTTCCCGCAAAACAGGAAAAAGTGCGGATCCTGAAGAAGGTCCTGCCCGAAACGGCCGAATGAAGCCCGTCCGGGAAGACGGTGTTTTTTCTCCGCGAATCGGGAAAAGTCAGTTGAAATTTCCTTTCCTCCCTGTATATTAACG
This sequence comes from Lentisphaeria bacterium, assembly GCA_017615635.1. GTDB lineage: Bacteria > Verrucomicrobiota > Lentisphaeria > Victivallales > UBA1829 > RGIG8244. The sequence continues at coordinate 949 of JAFZZR010000075.1, read as the reverse complement.
GGCGTATATCCATCCGGGCGCTTAGCTCAGTCGGTTAGAGCATTTGCCTTACACGCAAAGTGTCGGGGGTTCGAGTCCCTCAGCGCCCACCAGATTACCCTCAAATCTGATCCCTCCCGTATCCTCCTGTATGTCCCTGTTTTTTCTCTTTTGACGCACGAATCGTGAAAAAATCGTGAAAAATCGTGAAAAGGCATTTGAGGTTGGGACAAAACGCCTCTTTCCGGATTTTCCGCGCCCAGAATACAGCAGTGTGTATCCTTCCGGCGGAGAAAACCGTCGATCCTCGGCGGAGCCATCATCAGAAGTTGCTCACCAGGGCGGGCGAATCCTTCCACCTTAGAACGAAGCAAAGATAATGGAAACTTCACCCCGCATTACATAAACCCGACTTCTCAAAAACGTGAGGTCGCCTGGCTCTGCTCTTTGATTCATGCCCCCGCGTGTCTATTCGCGCAGACAAATGGTTTCCCTGCCTGATTGTACGTTAACTGAAACACCATGTTGGCAAGCCATTTCTGGAAATTGGGGTCGTCGCTGAACTGCTTGTACAGTTCGATGCTGTCGGACATATTGTCGAGCATTACGGATTTCAGCGCCGCATCGCACTCCAGCTTGGCATTTTGGCGGTCGGAATTTTTCATTGCCGCCTGATATTTTGCATTTTGCGAAACCTGTTCGGGGATGCGGGCAAGTTGCGCCTGAACATTATCCTTGTCTTTCCACTTTACAACTATTTCAATTTTGACTTTTCTCTCAGGCTCATATGTTTACACAAGTCTTCAATTCATATTTTTATGGGATTTCTGTGTTTTTTATGCACAGATATCCCACATTTTTTCAAAAAAAGGGGATGGACGGCATTTTTGAGTGGGAGTAGATGCCGTTTTGAAAAAGCGGTTTTGTCAGATTTTCGTTTTGCCGTTCAGATGTCGCCGAAGTCGAACTG
>JAFZZR010000074.1 GCA_017615635.1 Lentisphaeria bacterium | reverse complement strand
GCATGGACGCGGCGGCACGACGAAGATCATCCCCATGGTGAAATCCGACGGGTCCGCCAAAGCATTGTCCATTACCCAGGATGAAGCGAACACATACGGCAGAAACATCGGGACAGACGGCAAGTGGGGCGCTATTGTGGCCTTCACCTATCTGGGCTCGACCAAGGACTGATCCCCGCTCAACCGCGGCGTTTTCGGAAAGGAGATATGAAATGGGCAAAGAACTGGCATGGCGGCTCTATGGAACGGGTCTGGAGAATCTTCGGAAGGATGAACTGGACATTCCGGAACCTCGGGAAAACGAGATCCTGGTCCATGTGGATGCGGTCGGGCTCTGCTTTTCCGACCTGAAGATCATCCGTGCCGGAGCTTCGCATCCGAAACTGTGGTGGAAAAATCTGGAAGAATGTCCCCTGACGCCCGGACACGAGGCGGTTCTGACCATTGTCAAGACCGGAAGCGGCATTCCGGAACAATACAAGCCCGGTCAGCGTTTCCTGATCCAGTGCGACATCTATATCAAAGGCCGCAGCTGCGCCTTTGGATACGGCATGAACGGCGCGTATGCGGAGTATCAGGTCATCGACGAACGGGTCTGGAAGGGCGAAGAGAAAAGTTACCTTCTCCCTATTCCCGACACCCTCTCCGCCGCGGGGACGGCATTGATCGAGCCGTGGAGCTGCGTCCGGGGAGCCTACCGACTGAACTACCGCCGCACGCCTCTGGCCGGGGGAAAAGTTCTGGCCGCAGCGGAAAAAGGATCTGTGAAACAGTACAAAGCCGGAACTCTTTTTGTCCGGAACAAGCCCGCATCCGTGGATCTTCTGAACTTCACGAAGGAAGCCGCGGCAGCTCTTTCCGCAGAGCTTTCCATGCCGGTAAACCGGATCGACGCGATCCCGGAAAATGCCGAGTACGATGATATCATCTGCTGCGATATAACGGATCCCGCTCTGGCGGAACAGGTCATCGGACATACCGCGTGGCGCGGGACGGCCGGATTCCTCGGGGAAACGCCGTCCTCGCCCTGCCGGATCGATGTGGGCGCGCTTCATTATTGCCACCGGTACTATCAGGGGGCGCCCGAGGGCGATTTCTCGGATTTGTACCGGACGGAATGCCGCAATACACTGAAGGCGGGTGGCTGTGCCTGGTTTCCCGGCGGAGCCGGAGCCATGGGGCAAATGCACGTCGAACTGGCTTTGGAAGGAAACGGCCCGGCAAAGATCCTGGTAAGCGATTTTGATGAAGTCCGGCTTGCGCACCTGGAAAAGAAATTATCCGCCCGTGCCGCAAAGCTGGGCAAGGTCATCCGGTTCGTCAACCCGAAAAAGTATTCCGCCGCGGAATTCGATGCTCTCCTGAAAGAGTTCGCCCCCTCGGGCTTCGACGATGCGGTGATTCTGGTCCCCAGCGTCGGTCTGGCCGAACAGGTGATGCAGTATCTGAATGACGGGGCTCTGGTGAATTTCTTTGCCGGCATCCCGGCGGGAACACCCGCCAATCTGAACATCGGGGATTTCGTGAACCGCGGAGTCCGTCTCATCGGGTCCAGCGGAAGCTCTTTCGATGATATGAACGATACCCTTCAGATGTCCATTGCATCCGGATTCCGGCCTCAGAACGCCATGGCGGCCATCGGCGGCATGAAGGCGCTGAAGGAAGGATTGGAAGCGGTCGCCTCCGGAAAATTTCCCGGAAAGACCGTGATCCTGCCGGGCTGTCCCGATCTGCCGCTGACCCTGATCACGAATCTGGGGAAACTGGATCCCGCCCTTCCCGGGACGCTGGACGAGAACGGAGCCTACACGAAAGCGACGGAAGACCTTCTGCTGCGGAAGTGGGGCCGCCGGTAAGGGCCGGAATGCCGACCGTACTCCGGGCACGCGCACGAGATCCCCCCGACACGTCCCGTTTCCCGTATCCCTGCCTGATTTACCCTGTTTTTATTCGGGAGAAATGCGTATTTCCGCTTTTCAATCCACCAGCGGTCCTATATAAATGTCGGTGATTTCCGCGGATCCGGAACCAGATTCAATTTTTGGATCCGGGATGATGTAAAGCTGGATCTCCACAGCTTCCTTTCTGACCTGGACAACGGAAGATTCTTTTCGGAAAGACTTGTCCGTGTTATCCGGATTCGGATTCAGCTCCAGAGTACGGTAGCCAATGGTCTCTCCCTGTGCGTCGACTTCCCGGACGGCAAGAGAAAGGCGGGAAGGGAATTTGTCGGTTTTGACGCAGGCTCCGATCTCGAACCTGTGATTGCCCGGAGTGAAATCGTAACGCAGCCCGGTTTTGGCCGGTGTAAGTCCGGGGGCAGCCTGGATTCGCAGTCTGCCGGGCAAGTATTCAAAACTTCCCGGATGCCAGCCTTGAGCGTCTTTTTCAAAATTCCAGGATTTCACGGGTTCGGCGAAAGCGGGTTTGAAAATCAGGAAGGAAGGCCGCCACAATCCGCCTTTCCGGATTTCGTTGTACACCAGCACTTCGAACGAGTTGTCTTCTCCAAAACGGATCTCCCGGCTCACATCGAATTCCTGGGGCTGTTCCCAGCTGCCGGGATTGTTGACGGCGTCATAGGTGAAATTTCCGACCAGAACGCCGTTTACCTTCACCTCGCAGGACTCATCAACAGCTCCCAGATGCAGGATCACACGGCTGTTACGCCATTTTTCGGGGACGAAGGCCGTACAGCGGTAGCGGCAGTAGTTCCATGATCCGCCGAATATCTGATCGTCGACGAACTGCCAGGTCGAGATCTGCCGGTCACCGGTCTCCTCCCGCAGTTCATCCCGATTGATGACGATGTCGGCGGACCACATTTCGGGAAGAGGAATCGAGGAATTTATGTCGATCGTGGAGAATTTCCAGGCATGATCTTCCAGACGTCCCTTTCTAGTGAAATACGGAATATCCGCGGCGCCCTGCGGGAGCGTTTTCCGGAATTCCCTGACACGCTGCAGCATCTGCAGTCTGGCTTCGCTGTTTTTCTGCGGATCGGCAAAGACGGCGCAGCTTTCGACACAGAGCTTCGAATGACGCAGGCCCGCCAGAAGGAATGCAACACGTGCGGATGCCTCCGGATCATCGGCCGTTTTGGACGCAGCTCGGAGCAATATGGCTTCCGCAGGACCGTATGCGTCAAGTGAGATCAGACGATGGGCCAGTGAGGCATCGTAAAAACCGTAAAAGAAGCAGCGGCGTTCGGATTCGCTCTCATAGACATCGTTAATCTTCTCCGCATTATCCATGGTGTATTTTTCCCAGTAATGAAGATATTCGAGGATATCCTCCGCGCCCGCACCGAAGGCCGACGCATATTCTTTCTCGATCGTGTCCACATCAAGTCCCGGATCGTCGGTCAGCCGGGCGATCGTGTAATAGTTGAATCCCAGCGTAGCCCAGGAAAGATTCGGACCGTCAAAATCAATCCCGCGAAGCCGTCCCGAGCAATACATGCGTTTGAATTCCTCCGCACACTGCCGTGCGTAATTGAGCGGAAGCGCATAACCGGCCCATGTGAAGTTGGGTCTCCAGACCAGTGAGGCTCCGGATGCGATCCAGGCGTCGATCTCCTCGTTGACCAGAGCCTGATGGTGCCCGCTTCTCGGGAACGGCAGGTCATCGACGAAGCCGATGATGATGTCGGGATGCAGTTTCGTCAGGCGCGGTGCATAGACGAAGTTCATATACGCATACGCATTCAGCGTGGCATGGGGATTGATCGCTCGGGCCTTGTCGAAAACCGCGCGGTAAAATTTTCCGTAGCGTTCCCCCGCATTGTGGGCGGACTGATAATAGGAACTCGGCCAGCGTCTGTCTTCCCCGTCCCAGGATCTGCAGCGGCTGCATGCGCAGTTGCCGTATCCGTCATTCTCACGGCAATTTACGGCCAAATCGGGCGTCTCCCGCCAGAGTTCGATGATCTTATCATGAAATTCCGGATTCGATACACACATGGCGGAATAGGTGCGGTACCGGTTCTTTCCTTCCGGATCCCGCGCGGCAAACCAGTCCGGATGCTCCGCGAAAAATTCATCGCGCCACCAGCCGAAAGCATGCCCCGGCTGCTTGCCGGCAGCGCGCGGCTGAGGACCTTTCCCTCTCATGACCTTGAGTTTCCAGTCCGACGGGAACTTGCGGAACGAGGCATGGGCCAGGGGCGGAGTCCAGGTCAGATCGTACGTCCCGGCTTCCAGTTCCCGTCCCTGGGGAAAATATGTCCCGCTTTCTCCCGGCCACAAATAGCGTACTCCGTACTGCCGGCCGAGATATTCATACACTCCGTAAAGCGTACCGTAAAGGATCAGTTTCTGCGAATCAATTTCCTGCGGACCGTCGGGCCCGGCAATCCGGACTTCATTCCCGTTGGTGCGGAGAATAAAGCAGTTCCCTTTGAGCGGGGATATATCAAGTCCGGAAGCGCGTCCAAGCAAAAACCGAAGCGCCGCATCCTCCGATTTCCGATTGACAATGGAGCCGGACTTTCCGGTCGTCTTTTCGATGCCCGATTTCAATTCCGAAGCGGCATATTTTTCGACCGGGAACGGTTTTTCGGGTATTACGATCTCGAAGTCCGCCGCGGCAAGAGACAGTGCTGCGGCAAAGCAGCCGGCAAACAACATTTTTTTCATGACTGACAAGCACCTGAAACACTTAAAAATTTATTTCCTCAGGAACATAAAAAATCTGGTTGACCTTCGTTTTGGTTTTCATGTTCCTGCGCTGAAACGTCTGGATGCTTCCGTCATAGCGGGCCCAGTTCGCACGCCCGTCGGGATGATTGTCCGATACAGCTTTGGTTTCCGTACTGTCATGCATCACGATCCAATTCCCGCTGTTGTCTCCAAAAAGCCAGTACTGCTTTTTATCAAGCGAGACGGGGAATCGCCGGATGCTGGCAGAAGCAGAAGTGAATCCGGTATTCCAGGTATACGAGGTATATCCGCCGTATGTGCCGGAGGCGGGACAATGCAGGTAAGTGATATCCGGCAGAAACCCGTTATAGACCAGCATGCCGAATGACCGTCTTGAGTAGTCATTCATGGCGAACTGATGGGGAAAATTCGATGACCATCCGGGCGGGACATAGTCATCGTAGCTGTCGGCATACTGAAACAGTGCTAGCGATATTTCCCGGCAACTGTTTGTGCAATTGACGAATTGCGCACTGCTTTTCGCCTTGCCCAGAGCGGGAAGCAGCATTCCCGCCAGAATGGCAATAATGGCGATCACGACGAGAAGTTCGATCAGGGTGAACGTTTTCCTGCTCATTTTTCATTCCTTTCGTTTGGTTCCAAGACCTTCAGTTACCGCTGACTATACTGCAAAAAAAGTAAAATGCAAGGATAACGTCCGAAAAATTGCGCACATTTTGAAAAAGGTTTCTTGAAAAGCGACCTGTTCTCTGATTGATTATAGTTTTCGCCCACAACAATCAATCGAAAGGAGAACAGGTCATGGAAAATGTAGCTCAAGAAACGAAAAAATCAATCTCCGGCGCAATCAAAGTCGACGAAAAAGAGATTCGTGATCACCTTGACGGGCTGGTGCGCCAGTCCGTTGAGGACACGTTGAATGCGTTATTGAAACGAGGAAGCGGATGCCATCTGCCACGCCGGACGTTATCAGCGGACGCCGGATCGTCTGGACACACGGGCGGGCACCTATCGGCGCAAACTGCTCACCAAGGCTGGCGAAGTCGAGTTGAAAGTGATGCGGCTTCGCAGTCTGCCCTTTGAGACGGAGATCATCAAGCGCTATCAGACAGAGAAGTTCAGAGGATTCCGGGAAAAAATAAGATTTTTTTCGAGCCCGACATCCTTCCGAATTTTCCGAAAGACTTTGATTCATCCGTCTTTTCAGATGGTTTCAGAGACCGTGGTTTATAATTCACTCCAATCCGCACAAAGCGGGCAACTAAAAATCTTAACCAAGGAGTGAAAAGATGAACCACAAAATCATCATGCCCCAAGCCGCAGCCTCGATTCTCCGGCGGTACAAACCTGAAATGGACAGCGTCCGCGATCTGCTGAACAACGGAATCCCGGAGGAGCGCGATTCCGAGGCGGAAGGCGGAGAAAGGGGGGCAATCCGATGAAGAAAGAGGCTATCACTATTCCGCTGGAAGTCCTGGAAAACCCGGTCGTTTCTTTGCAGACAAAAATCGTCTATTGCGTAATCTGCACACAACTGAAACACAGCGGCGGGAACGGCCTGATCTATGATGATCTGGCAGTCAAATGCGGGCTGACGCGAAAAAAACTGATCCAGTCCATTCAGGAACTGGTGGATCGGTGCCTGGTGGCCGACCATCCGTCGCTCCATGACAACTCGCTCCGCCGTGAAATCCGTCTGGGCGAGATCACGGACTGGAGCGAACTCACGCCCTCGGTTCCGCCTCGAACGAAGAAGCGTCCGCCGAAGAAAAAACAGACCAAACCGGCAGACGACCCCGCTTCGGAAGCCTCAGAAAAGGTGCAGAAGAATG
>JAFZZR010000073.1 GCA_017615635.1 Lentisphaeria bacterium | reverse complement strand
GCCATCATCGCCATCCTCGCGGGCATGCTGATCCCTTCGCTGGGAGCGGCGAAAGGCAGAGCGCAGAGCATGTCCTGTCTGAACAACTTGCGGCAAATCGGACAGGCAGAGTTCGCCTACGGCTCGGACTACATGGATCAGCTGCACGGGTGGTCCTTGACAGCTTATCTGACGGAATACAAAGTGACACAAACATTTACATGCTGGTCGGTTTTTCTCTGGAATCTCGGGTATCTGCCCCGGCCGGGCGAGCCGAAATCCGTATTCTACTGCGAGAGTCAGAGCAAGATTCCGAATAATGACTACTCCGCAGATAACGCCAAGGTATACAAAGATCTCTGTAAATTCAACAACTACGCGTGCAATGCGGAATTTATGCCGCTCCGTGCCGGAGGAGTGAATGGAACCGCGATAGTCCCCTGCGTCAAGTTCAACCAAATCAAGTATCCCTCCGCAAAAGTTCTCTTTACCGATGGTCTTCAGAGATATAACAATACGACCATTGAGGAAGGCATTGCCAACCAGAGTTTCGATCAAACGAAATTCGGCTGGACCAGCACCTGGGGCCGTTTCACTTTTCCGCACGCGGGCACCATCAATACCGTCTTTGCCGACTGCCATGCGGGTGCGCTGAAATCCGATCAGGTCATCGGGAACAAACAATTGTCCACAATCGACGGACAGCCGAACATCTAAAAGAGGTATGAGGTATGAGGTATGAGGTGGGGAAAAGAGAGGTCTTCAATCCCCAGTTTCCCTTATACACATGGTTCCCCCGGATTTCAAGATACAAACAAACAGGAGAATAAACGTATGAAACAAAAAGGCTTTACTTTGATTGAGTTGCTGGTCGTCATTGCGATTATCGCCATTCTCGCGGGCATGCTGCTGCCTGCGCTTGGATCCGTGAAATCCAAGGCTATGGCAACCACCTGCCAGAATAATCTGAAACAGATTGCGCTCTCGGAACTTTCCTATACCGGCGACTACAACGACCAGTTCCACGGCTGGTCCATGGCCAGGACTTTATACGAAGACATCGACAAGAGAAACACGGCAGGCTGGTCGGCCTTTCTGTGGCTCCGCGGATATCTGCCGAAACCGGGGGAGCAGTCCTCTGCGTTCTACTGTCCGGGACAAAGCACCATTCCGGACAACGAATACTCCACCAGCACAATCATGGGTGATGCGGCAATCCATCCATACTACAAATTCAACAACTACGCGGCCAACACCATCTTCATGCCGCAAGATGCAGGATACCTCAAGTCCTGCATAAAAACGGCCCAGATCAAGTTCCCTTCCGCAAAACTCCTTTTCACAGACGGACTCCAGCGCTTCAGCAACACGGTTATCGTCCCCGGAGTCTGCTCGCAGTCATTTGATGACAACAAATTTACGGAGACCTGTAACTGGGGCCGTTTTACCTTTCCCCATGCAAGAGCCATCAATGCGGCCTTCATCGACGGACACGTGAGCGCGCTGTCTCATGACAAAGTCATAGGGAACTCGAATCTTTCAAAGATCAGTGCAACCCCGAAATAAACCGCGGATTGACAAGGAGATATTATTATGAAACATGCCGGCATTTCTGTTATTCTCGCCTCCCTTTTCATCCTCGCGGCGGTTGGAAGCGCGCAGAATCTCATACTGGACTCCGAATGCAATCTGGATCCGGACAACGGCGAGCTGGCCGTCTCGGAAGGAGCGGATCAGTGCCGTTTTTCCCGGTACACGGAGGAGTTCACCTGGAACAACTGTTTGAAATTCGAACTTGTCAATGTCAGTGTTGACAAGGAAGGAAAACGGCATGTGGGGACCGGTATGCGGTTCGGCGGCACAAAGGAACTGCACGGCTTCCCCTGCAAACCGGATACGACCTACCGTTTTTCGCTGGAAATACGCGGGACGGCGCCCCGGGCCATGCTCAATGTTTATGAATGGACCGACGGACAGTCAAACAGTTTCGAATACCGCCGGAAAAACCAGACAAGCATCCACCTGATCCGTCCCGAGAAGGAGTGGACCGTGTACACGGGCACATTCAGAACGGGACCGGACGCAAAACGGGCGGCACTGGGACTGCAGTTCTGGGGTGATGAAGCTAAAAAGGATTTTCAGGAGGAGATCGGACAGTACGTTCTGGCGGACAAGATCAAAATTGAGGAGGTCAGACAAAGCGCCATCACTCCGGGCAAACCTGTGAGAACGGAAGGGGCGGCATCCTTCGACGATACAAAGCCTGCGAAAGTCTGTATCGTTCCGGATACGCCGGAGAATCCGGCCGTGCTGACGGATTTCCGGGATTACAAAGAGGACAAGCCATCGGACCTTCCGTCCCGCTGTCTCGTATGGCGGGAGGGGGACAAACTTCACTTCAAGCTGGATTTTCAGGGAGTGAAGCCGGAGGCGGCGTATTCGGAAAACGGCGGAAACGACATCTGGTTTGACGACTTTGCCGAATTTTTCTTTGCACCCGTGAAGCAGGACAGGCTGAAAAGCCAATTCGTGGTGTCCGCGGGAGGTGGCCGCTGGATGGGGCACGCCGGAGCCGGTGACCCCGATCCGTATGACAAATGGCAGGCGAAGTGCGAAGTCCGGCCCGACGGCTGGAGTGCGGACGTGGTGATCCCCTTCTCCCTGCTGGGCTATGACTCGGTGCCCGGCGAAGGAGAGAGCATCGGGTTCAATCTCGGGCGTCAGCACACGGCGCCCGGCGTTTTCGACAAGCAGCCGGACTGGACGAAGGGCAACCGCTGGGGCATGCACCGGATGTACGACAACTCCTCCTGGTCTTTCGGTTACGGTGAACGGGAGAATTTCGGTACGCTCTTCTTCGGAACTATGAAGCCGTATGCGGAGAAAGTGCTGTCGGAGATCACCTCGCCGGAACTGGCCGGACTGAAACAGCAGATCGACCTTGCCGATCCCGGTCTCGCCTTCGCCCGTCTGATGCAGCTGAAGGAAAAGGACCGTCTTCTGAAACTCGCCTCGGAAAAGTTTCTGGCGGCGCAGATACGGACCTCCACGGATCCCGCCCTGCCCTTCCTGCCGGAGGAATTGAATCATCCGCAGAAGGAATTCCGTCTCACAGCAGCTGTCAACGAGCATGCGCCGCTGGCCGTCGCCCTGGCCAATATGACCGGGGAGTTCGAGGAATACCGGGTGACGGTGGAATGCGGCTGGGAACATCCGGACCCCCAGGTGGAGGGATGGTATCCGGCATCCGGTCTCAAAACCGCGGACGGGACCCGGTTCCCCGCAGAGAAGATCACGATCCGCCGGGGCGTGAAGGGACGTGACTCCGATGCGCCCAATGCCTCCGCCCGGTACGATATACTCTCAAAACTCAATGAGGCCTCCACAGTCCCCGTTCCCGCATGGGAAGGGGCGCTTCTCTGGATCACATTCGATTGTCACAATGTGAAGCCGGGCGAATACACGGGCAAGTTCGTCATATCTCCGCTCACGGGGAATCGTCTGACCGCCTCCCGGCATGTGAAAGACGGACTTGAAATCAAGGAGACTTTGACAAAGGAGATACCCATCCGGCTCACGGTCCTGCCCTTCGAACTGGACGACAACGCCATGCCTCTGAACGGATACCGCACCGCCCTGCGTCAGTATCATTTCGATTTCATGAAGGAATACCGGCACTGCATGTACATGGTGACGCCCTGGTACTTCACGGCCGATTTCGCGCCGGACGGAACGATCCGGGAAGCGAAGCCGCGTCCGTTCCTGCTGCCTCATCTCGAACTTCTCCGGAAGAATCTGGAGAAGATGCCAAAGGGTGTGCGCCCGGTCATGGTCGGGTACGGCGCTTATGATATCTTCAAAAGGATCCATATGCGCGGCACAAAGATCGAATTCGATTCCCCCGCCTGGTGGAACGCATGGCGCGAATGGTGCATCATGATGGACGGGATCCTGACGGAAAGCGGGATCGCACGGGACGACTATGTCGTGGAGGTGCTGGACGAACCAAATCCCAACGAGTATCCTGTCGCCGAAGTCCGGAAGGCCTTCGAAGTGATGCGGGAAGCCGTTCCCGGAATCCACCTGACAATCACCAGCGGGATCAACGCGTACGGAAAGGAGATCGGCCCCTTGGCGGATCACTGGATCTTCTACGCAGGAATCGTCCACAACCGGGAAAAAGTGAAGGATGCGCTGGAATACATGGCCCTCCCGGACCGGAAATGGTCCGTCTACATGTGCGGGACCAGCATGCGGCAGGATCTCTACCGCTACTACCGGATCCTTCCCTGGACCGCCCTGGAAATACATTCGGAAGCCGTCAGTCTTTACCAGTTCTTTGCCCAGAATCCGGGCACGGATTTCCGCCGGGCCGCAAAAGATGGAGAAGTCGCCTACGACACATCACACTCCCTGATCCCCTCCGTGCGTCTGGAAAACCTGCGGATCGGCATGGATGACGCACGTTATCTTCTGCTGCTGGAAAAGCTGGCCGCCGGCGACTCCGCCGAGGCAAAAGCCGCCCGGACATTCCTGAAAAAGGCCGCCCGCGATGTCGCATCGGTCTATCCCCACGATGCCGGAAAGGCCGACGAGGTCCGTCAGAAGGCCGTGGAGTGGATCCTGAAGCTGAAACGGTGACGATCCGGCGTCACCTGCCGCACCACGCGCGCATGACGTCCGCGGCGGGCTTGCCCCAGATCGTGAATCCCTTGTCGCCCGAGGGATCGTCGGTCAGGAATTTTCTCCCTTCGTCCTGTTCATCCCATTTCCACCAGAACAGACCGCCGAACCACGGCTGATCCTCGAAAAGGCGGATGACCGCGGAGAGGTAGTCCGCCTGCTGCTGACCGCTGTAGTATTTTCCGTTCTTCCAGTATGCGGGCCGTGAGGTGGCGTTCTCCACCGAACAGCAGCCGCATTCGCCCAGATAAAAACAAGTGCCGAGTTTTTCCGCGAAACGCGTCATGGGTTCCACGCGGGGCCGCAGATATTCGACCATATCCCCGACAGTCCCGGACCCGTCCTTCGAGGCGGGATAGTAGAAACTCGTCCCTACGGAATCGAGCTTGTAGAACCAGAAATCACCGTTGTCGAGGCAGGGAAGGAACTGCTCGGAGTTGATGAAGCACGTCGTCAGGTGTCCCCTGTACTGTGTGCGTGCGAACTCCACGAGTTTCAGCCAGTGCTCATTCCGCGGCACAAGCGTGTTCAGTTCGCTGTCCAATCCGTACGCTTCGCATCCGGTCTGTTCGGCGATCCGCAGATAATGCCGGGTCGCATGGGTGTAGTTCCGGAACCATTCGTCGCAATAGGTGAAAGCCTTGCCGGAATGGATCTCCCCCTGGGGCAAGGTGAGATAGCTGCGCTGCGTGCCGTCCCAGCATTCGATCATGGGGCGGAGCATGACCTTGATCCCTTTGGAATGGATGTATCCGATGATCCCGATAAGTTCATCATCGCCAGGCGTCATGAGAAAATCCCGGTACATGCGGGTACTGTAGAACGTCTCCTGCATGATCGTCGTCACCAGACAGACCCACGGGATCCCCAGTTCCGCCATGCGGTCCACCTCCAGCTTTGCCTCCGGGGAGGCGAAATATCCGTTTTTCGCATAGTATCCGAACGTTACGCCTTTGAACATGATGAACCATCCTTTCCTTTTGTCATCGTATCCAGAATGCCTTTGAAATATCCAATGGCGAAGATCCTGCCCAGCGCCGCGTATCCGGGTTCGTCGTTGTTCTCTCCGAACATCGTGGGCGCATGATCAGGCCGTACCAGCACGTCCATATCCAGCTGCTCCAGCAGTTCGAACCGCGCCGCCAGATCGGTGGGACCGTTGTCGTGGAACGTCTCCATGAAGCCGCCGGGGACAGGCTGATTGTCCCGCATGTGGACGAAGGGGATCTTCTCCTTCCACTCCCGGATCAGAGCCATGTCATCCTCGCCCATGGCGCGGAACGTTGCGGCGCAGAAGGTGATCCCTGCATTCGGGCTCGCCGCGAGTTTCAGCATTTTCCGGTATGCGTCGGCGGAATTGATGATCCGTGGATAGCCTTTGAGTTCGGAAACGGGCGGATCATCCGGATGCAGGCACATAGTGACGCCGGCCTCTTCCGCAGCGGGAAGCACGGCTTTCAGAAAACAGGTGTAATTTTCCCAGAGTTTTTCATGACTGAATTTCAACGGCTCTTCCGGCACATCGTCCCGGGACCAGCGGCTTGTCAGGGCGCCGCCCCGGTAAGGCACGTCGTTTTTCGACCGGAACCAACCGACACCCGCCATAAAATTGTAGCAGAGGATGCGGATCCCCAGTTTCCCCATGTTCGACAGCATTTTCCGGTAGTTTTCCAGATCCTCGTCACGTCCCGGCAGTCCGAGCTTGATCCGGGACATGTCGAACTGGTCTCCTTCCAGCGCGGCGATCTCGAATCCTGCCTCGCGGAACCCTTTCTGGGCTTCCGACATGGAATCCAGACGGAACGGATCGAACGCGGGATTCATCCGGCAAACGGCATAGCGGACACCGGCCTGCGCCGCCAGTCTCCATCGGCGGTCCGGCAGAGGTGGAAGAAACATTCCAAGTCTGATCATTTTTTCAAACCATCCTTTCTCGGCAAATCGTGCGGAAGAGAAACGATCTCCGATTTTTTCCCGGGTCAATATACCCGGTTCCGCGGGGAATGCAATCACGCGGAAACGGTTTTTCCGAGAATAAAAGATAAAAGATTTTTTATTTTCTGCTTGAAAAGGGAGAAATATCATATATCTTTAAGCAGAAACAGGGCAAATGAAATTAGGGATAATAAAACGATGCCGAAAGGGAAAAAAGGGCGGGCGGGATTTCCGAAGAGAATCACCGGATCGGATGTGGCTGCGGCCGTCGGCTGTTCCCAGTCCAGTGTTTCCAAGGTCATGAACGAGCAGCCTCGCGTTTCCGAGTTTCTCCGCGGCAGGATCCTGTCCGAAGCGCGAAAGCTGAATTACAGCCGACAGCCTCGCGGAAAACTTCATCGGATCGCCCTGATCCTCCCTGCGCCGTGGCGGTTCCGTCTGGACGGGTATGTGGCTTCTCTGCTGAACGCCATGATCTACGTTCTTTATCGGCGGAACATCAAAATGGAGATCGTGCAGGAAAACGATCTGGACATTCTGCTGAATCATACGGTCAACGGCGGAATCAGCATCTCCTGGGAACCGGAACTGACCGCCGCATGGTTCGACCGTTTCCAGATGCCGTTCGTCCGGATCAATACCAATCCGAACCTGGCCCGGCCGGACCCGCTGCTGGCGCATGTGAACATGGACGGCAGGGGATCGATGAAGTTTCTGCTGGACCGGCTCTATGCGCTGGGGCACCGCCGTATCATTCTTCTGGTGCCCGATCCACGTGAGATCGAAGAGCGGCGGACCCGGTATCAGGGCTTCTGCGACTATCTGAAGATGCGTCATATCCAGCATCCGGAACGGCGCTGCATCTTCGGAATGCGGCAGAAAACGTTCGAGGAAAATCTTGCCTTGCTGAAGCAGGCTGTATCCGAGGGTGCAACGGCGCTGATCGCCGTCGATGAGGGCGCCGCGAGAAACGCGCTCTTTCTGATCGAAAAGCTGAAGCTGAACGTGCCGGGACGGATCAGCGTGGTGAGCTGGGAACAGAAAGACGTCCTGCCGTATTTCGATCCGCCCGTCACCGGCATGGCCATGGATTATACGCAGCTTTGCGAGGAGTCTGTCGATCTGCTCGCCGCTCTCTGCCGGGGCGAAAAGGTTTCCGATGTTTCTCTGCCCTTTCGTCTGATCGAGCGAGAGAGCGTCGCCCCGGCCTGCCGGGAAAAGCCCCGAAAAAAACTGGAACACCGCATTCTCGAACTGCTGCAGAAGGGTCCGCTGACCCGGATCCGCATCGCATCCCTCCTCGGTGTCAAGCCATACAGTGGATATTTCAATCGGGCGATCGCGCGGCTTCAGACGGCCGGCCGGATCGACTATGGAGAAAAGAGCAACTTCGGACGGGAACGTCTCCTGCGCCTGTGTTCTCCGCAGCTTTGACGAAGAAGGATCCGCTCTGTACCGACCGTGTTCCCTTTGCCCCGTCCCCTGCCCTGCCGTGCCGTCTTTTTCATCCCGGATCTGTCTCACATCCGTTATGCGGAAATGGGACAGAATGTCGCTTTTTTGTCGGCACCCGTCGGACACGGGAAGGATCATCTTGTTACGTGGGAAAGCATTGCACGTTTTTCCGTTTCATGGCATGAAATCTGCTCATAACTGCGCGAAGAGTTTTTTGCAAACAACATAAAATCAGGAAGGAAAGGTTCCTAAAAATGCCGACATACGGATATATCTGCCACGCCTGCGGCCACGAATTCGAAAAATTTCAGTCCATGAAGGACGAGCCCCTCAAACGCTGTCCCGAGTGCGGGAAAGACAAGCTCCACCGGAAAATCGGCGCGGGAGCCGGCGTGATCTTCAAAGGCTCCGGCTTCTACTGCACTGACTACAAGGGCGCCAACGCCAGCGACGGGGCGCATGACCACTGTTCCTGCGGCTGCGGCGGACACCATCACGATCACAAAAAAAGTTCGTCCTCGTCCAAGTAAGGCGAAGACGGCGTTCAATCCCGATTTTTCCTTTTTTGAAGTGAAAGGAGCATAACCATGTCCAAAAGCAAACTTCAATTCAAGACGGAGATCCAGCAGCTTCTCGACCTGATGATCCATTCCGTGTATTCCAACGGCGAAATTTTTGTGCGCGAACTCGTGGCCAATGCGGCGGACGCCATCGACAAGGCCCGGTTCCTCTCCGTCACCCAGCCCGACGCCGCCCGCGACTGGGAGATCCGGATCTCGGCGGACAAGGAGGCAAAGACTCTCACGATCTCCGACAACGGAATCGGCATGACCCGTGACGAACTTATCAAGAATATCGGGACGATCGCCTACTCCGGGACGAAGGCGTTCATCGAGGCGGTGAACAAGGCGAAGGAGGAAGGCAAGGAAGCGCCGCCGGAGCTGATCGGCCAGTTCGGTATCGGCTTCTACTCCGCGTTTATCGCCGCCGACAAGGTCCTCGTCGAAACCAGAAAGTCCGGGACCGAAGAGGCATGGCGCTGGGAGTCCGACGGCAAGAGCGATTTCACAGTATCCGACGGGCACCGGGACGATCAGGGAACCACGGTCACGCTGTTCCTCAAGGAGGATTTTCAGGAATACATGGACTACTGGCGGATCTCTTCGGTCATCCGGAAATACTCCGATTACATTGCCTACCCGATCCGGATGAAGCACACGGTGAAGGACGGAGACAAGGAGAAAGAGGAAGACTCCACGCTGAACACCATGAAGGCCATCTGGCTGCGTCCGGAAAGCGAAGTGAAGGAAGAGGAATACGAGTCCTTCTATCAGCATATCTCGCAGGACTACGGAAAACCGGCGCGGCGGATCAACTACAGCGCGGAAGGCACCTCCGAATTCAAGGCGCTGCTCTTCTTCGCCTCCCGGATGCCGTTCCAGTTCCGCTTCGGCGAAAAGAACAAAAAGGGCGTCCATCTCTATGTTAAGCGTGTATTCATTACCGATGAATGCCCCGGACTGCTTCCCGAATACATGGGATTCGTCTCCGGCGTGGTGGACTCCTCCGATCTGCCCCTGAACATCTCCCGGGAAATGCTGCAGAACAATCCCATGGTGGCGAGGATCAACAAGGCCCTCACCGGACGGATCCTTTCGGAACTGGCCAAGATGCTGGAATCCGAACGCGAAAAGTTCGAGACCTTCTACAAGGAGTTCGGGCGGATGCTCAAGGAAGGGATCCATCTGGACTGGGCGAACCGGGAGAAACTGCAGGATCTTCTGCTCTTCCAGACCATGAACAATCCCGCGGGCAAGCTGGTCACGCTCAAGGAATACGTCGACGCCATGCCGTCCTCTCAGAAGGCGATCTACTATATCAGCGGCGATTCCCGCGAAGCGCTGGAGCAGTCGCCGCAGCTGGAAATGCTCCGCAAGCAGAATTTCGATGTCCTGTTCCTGCTGGATCCGGTGGATGAATTCGTTTTCGGCGAAATGGGCAAATACGCGGAAAAGGATCTTCTCTCCGTTTCCAAAGGCGACGTCAAGTTCGACGACGCAACGCAGAAGGAGCTGGAGGAGAAGACGAAGAAGGCCGCCGAGGAAGGAAAGGACCTTCTGGAATGTCTGAAGAAAGCGCTGGAAGACAAGGTCAAGGAAGTCCGCTTCTCCGCCCGGCTCACCGAAAGTCCCTGCTGTCTGGTCAGCGACGAGCACGATCCCACTATGAACATGCAGCGGATCCTGAAGGCCATGGACCAGAATGCGCCGGCCCTGAAGCGGATCCTGGAGCTGAATGCGGAAAACGCGCTGATCCAGGGGCTGAAGAAGCTCTGCGAAAAGGATCCGGGCTCCGAAAAGGTCAAGGAGTATGCGGAAATGCTTTACGATCAGGCCTTGATCGCCGAAGGCGGCGATCTGCCCGATCCCGTCCGCTTCGCCAAACGGACCGCCGCGCTTATGGCCGATGCCATCAATCTGAACCTGAGTGAAAAATAATGGCCGTCAGCACCGAATACTACGAGACGCTGGAGATTTCCGTCACCGCCGATGAAACGGAGATCAAGAAAGCCTATCGGCGTCTGGCCGTCAAATATCATCCGGACCACCATCCCGGCGACAAGGAGGCGGAGGAGAAGTTCAAGAAGATCGCCCGCGCCTATGAAGTCCTCAGCGATCCGGAAAAGCGCCGGATCTACGACCAGTTCGGCGAGGAAGGACTGAACCGGAGCGGCGGACGGGGCGGCGCAGGCGGCGGATTCTCCGGGAATCCCTTCGACATCTTCAATCAGTTCTTCGGGGGCGGCGCAGGCGGCGGATTCGAGTCGTTCTTCGGCGGAGGCCGCCCGGCCGATCCCAACGCGCCGGAAAACGGGAACGATCTCCGGTACAATCTGGAAATCGATTTCCAGGACGCGGTCAAAGGCGCCACCAAGACCATCGAATTCATGCGCATGGACAACTGCCCCGACTGCCATGGATCGGGCTGTGCGGAGGGCACGAGCCGCGTCCGCTGCCGCCGCTGCAACGGTCAGGGCCAGATCGGCGTCTCCCAGGGATTCTTCACCATGATGCACGAATGCCCCGTCTGTCACGGATCGGGCATATACCCGGAAAAGCCCTGCTCCGCGTGCGGCGGTTCCGGCGAAAAGAAGGTCCGCCGCAAAGTCGAAGTCCACATCCCGCCGGGCGTCGATACCGGAACACGCATGCGGGTTTCCGGCGAAGGCGAGCCCGGAAAACGGGGCGGCGTCAACGGCGACCTCTTCGTCGTTACCAGCGTCCGCGAGGATGAATACTTCCAGCGCGACGGCGATGACATCTTCTGCGAGATTCCCATCCCCTTCCATATTGCCGCTCTGGGCGGAAAGATCGACGTTCCCACCGTGCAGGGCAAGACCTCCGTGGACGTGGAGCCCGGCACGCAGACCGGCGACACGAAGACCGTCCCCGGCAAGGGAATGCCCTCGCTCCGGCGGAGAGGCAGCTTCGGCGACCATCACCTCAAGTATTTTGTGGAAGTCCCGAAAAAGCTCACGCCCGAACAGAAGGAACTCCTGCAGAAGTTCGGCGAAACCTTCCGGACCTCTCCGCAGAAGGGAACCCATCCGGTCCAGGAGAGTTTCTTCCGCAGGATCATGCAGAAAATGACTGCCTTCCTCTTCTGATCGAATTACTAAAATCCCCGTTTTGCGGCCCGTCGACGGCATCCCCGCGGCGGGCTTTTTTCGTTAACGGCTTGACAAATGCAGAAACGAAAGGTATACTACTTCCGTTTCCGCAACACATTGAGAAGAGAAGAGGAGGAAGAAAATGAGACTTGCCCTGCTGCCCGTCCTGGCCTGCACCACCGTGTTCCTGCAAGGATGCGCCTGTTCCATGAAAGAGGACATGGCGGAACTTCAAAAGGAGAATCTGGATCTGAACAGAGATCTGATGGGAAGGGAGATCGCCCTTCACGACAAGGACGTGGAAATCAAACTTCTCAAAAAAGACATGGAGGCTCGGGATACCAGGAATGAAGAGAAGAAAAAGGAGATGGAAAAAAAGATTGCGGAACTTGAGTCAAAGTTGGCGCGAAGCGTTTCCATTGATCTTTTCTTCAAGGGGAATCCCTTTAACATCGAAATGCCGCCCGAGATACTGGATATCTGGCTGAAGGAAAACAGACCGCCGGAAAACCCGACGAAGGCGCAGCTCAAAGCCTTTGCCGATAAACTTCCGTCAGTGGCCAGATATGGCAATTACGAAATCACCCGCAGAAAACTGCTGGCCCAGGTTCATGAACTGCCGGAGGATTTCCTGAAAGACCTGATCCTTGCGGACACTCAGAACGTTCTGGGCTTCATATTCGAAGACGCGGCTCGGGGAATGGACAAGGAAACACTGATGAAGTATATCCAGTTCACCGAGGGAAGGAACGCGCGATGGCATTTTATGAACCGCATCGCCCAAGTCATTGACGAAAGCGACAGAGATTTTATTATAAAGAATTTCTGGAACAATCAGAGCATGCAGAAAAAGGCGATCGAATACGGTTTTCACAAGGAACTCCTGCCGCAGATCAAAGAAAGGGTCCGGGCGAATATCCTGCAGTATCCGGAGCTCACCACGCTCGTTCTTCCGGAGTTTACCGAAGAGGAAAAGAACGACATGCTGGGGCGTGCGTGGGAGCAGATGAACAAATACGATATTCTTAATGGCAGCAGAGCTGAAATTTTTCTGAAAAACGGTTTCGTCCCGGCATTCGAAAAGTATGGTATTATTGCCCCTTTCATCCGCAACAACAACGAAATACCTATTATCGAAAAGTATTCTCCGGTGGGAATCGGTGACCTGCAGGACTGGATCATAAAGAACAAGGGGAATATCGTTTTCGACCGCAAAACGGGGAAATTCGCCGCGGGAAACAAGGCGGATCAAGAGTAAACGCCGACGCCCCTGCTGATTGTACGTTGAAAAAGCATTCTCCCGAGTCACGTCCGCTTGAAAGAAGGACCTTTCCGGTGTATATTTCCGTGCTTGACGGAACTACGAAGAAATGAACGCACGGCGCCGATCCGTGAAGAGAAGGTGAAACGAAGGAAAAATGGAGCCAGCTGTCGGATTTGAACCAACGACCGGCTGATTACAAATCAGCAGCTCTACCACTGAGCTAAGCTGGCGGTCTGTGATACGGTAATATGCCACGGTTTCCGCGTTTTTCAACTTCCGGAACGGAAAAAATGAAAAAATACGAACTCTCCCATACGAAAAATAAACAGGAACACGGATTCCGGAATCTCCTGCTGGTGGCGGACGCTCATCTGAACGGTGGAGAGAATCAGGAACTCTTCTTCGATTTTCTCGACCGCATATCCCGTCTTCCGGGAACGTGCGCGGCGGCGTTTCTGGGAGACATCTTCGATCTGTGGTTCGCGCTTCCGGGATACGAAACGGAGGATCAGAAACGTTTTCTGGCCTGGTGCGAGGAAGAAAAGAAGAAACGCGACGTCTTCTTCGTCGAAGGGAATCACGAGTTTTTCGTGACCGGAAGGAGACAAAAGTATTTCACGAGGCTTGCCCCCCGGGAGATCCGGCTGGACGATCTTCTTCTGATCCATGGAGACCAGATCAACCGTCTGGACTGGCAATACAAACTTCTGCGCCTCATTCTGCGGAATCCGCTGACCTGTTTCCTGACCTGGTGCGCAGCCTTGGGCGGAATCGGGCCTGCGCTGGCGTGGAAGATCCGTCATGCCTTGGAGAATGTCAATCTGAGGCAGAAAAAAAGATTTCCCGAAAAGCAGATACACGCCTATCTGGAGAGGATATCCCGAAAGGGAATCCGCCAGGTCTTCGCCGGACACTTCCATCACGCCCGGGAACGGGAACGGGACGGATGCCTTTTCACGGTGATCGATGCCTTTGCGAAAGAAGGCGAGGCGGCACTGTACGATGCGGAGACCCGGACGCTGAAAACGGGATTTTATGAAAAAATGATAGAGAAACTGGAGGAAATGAAATGAAAACGATTCTGTATCCCGGCAGTTTCGACCCCGTAACGAACGGACATCTGGATGTTGCAAAACGGGCGGCGAAGCTGTTCGACCGCGTTGTCATAGCGGTGGCAGAAAATTCGGGGAAGAAACCGCTCTTCACCTTTGCCGAACGAATCGACCTGCTGAAGGAGGCATGTGCCGACACACCGAATATCGAGGTCGCGTCCTTTGACGGACTGCTGGTGAACGCGCTGAGGCTTTTCGGCGCGGAAGCCGTACTCCGCGGGATCCGCACCTCCGCCGATTTCGAATATGAATTTCAGATGGCTTTGATGAACCGCAGGCTCAATCCCGACTGCGAAACATTCTTCATGATGACCGACCCCGACTGCTCGTTCGTCAGCTCGACGCTGGTCAAGGAGATCGCCCGGGGCGGCGGCGACATTTCGAACTTCGTCCCGGTCTGCGTCGCGGAAGCCATCCGCAGAAAATGGAAAGAGAACATGCCATGATCCTTGTCAACACATCCCATATCACCGAAACCTTTCTTCCCGTCGAGGGCACGGAATCGCCCGAGATCCTCGAACTGACCGGCGATGTGACGCCTGCCGGAGAAATCCGCTACAAACTCTCCGCCTCCATGGCGGGACAGGATCTGGTCGTCCGCGGCGAGGCGTCCGTGCCGGTGAAGACGGAGTGCGCCCGCTGCCTCCGGGAGATCGTCTGCACCCTGCATGCCGGAGAGATCTGCATCGTGCGGGAAAACGTTCCGGAGAGAGAGGTGGATATTACATCCGACATACGGGAAGAGCTGCTTCTGACCATGCCGGCCCGTTTTCTCTGCTCGGAAGAGTGCAAGGGACTGTGTCCCGGCTGCGGCGCGGATCTCAATGTAAAAAAGTGCACCTGCGGCAAAAAGAAAACGGCCCGAAAGGAATCCGTTCCGGAGAATTCCCCCTGGGCCGTACTGGATCAGCTCAAGACGGACCGCTGAATCCGTCCCCTGCCCTTTTTTTTTCAGACAGGCAGAAGTTTCCGTATGGCTTCCAGCAGAAGCGGAACGTCCGTCATGCGGCCCCGTCCGCCCGGACCGCAGGCCAGTTTTCCTTCGTCCGGCCCGATAAAGCGGACGCCCCGTTCCTTCAGCACGGCGAGGTTTGCCTGAACGGCGGGACTCTCCCACATCATGGAATTCATGGCGGGCGCAACAAGCATGGGACCGCGGAAGGTCAGCGCCACGGTGGAAAGAGCGTCGTCGGCGATCCCGTTCGCGAGTTTTCCCAGGAAATTGGCAGTGGCGGGCGCCGTCACCAGAAGACCGGCCCGGGACGCCAGATCCACGTGCCCGGGGCGCCAGTCGGGCGTCTCGAAGAGATCCGTGAGGACCGGATTCTGAGAAAGAGTAAAGAAAATGCGGTCGGAGATCAGACGCCGGGCGTTTTCAGTCATCACCACGAACACATCGTACCCTTCGCCGGTCAGTTTGGAACAGAGATCGGCGGATTTGTAGCAGGCGATTCCGCCGGTCACGCCCAGAATTATGCACGGTTTTTCCTTCATGAGATCAAATCTCCCGGATTCATTCGTTTCAAGGAAAGACGGAGGGAACGGATCAAGGCCAGAAGCCGGTCCGCCGCCTCTTCCCGGTTGTCGTTGACGATCAGATAATCGTATCGGTCCGCGCACTGCATCTCACGCTTCGCATTGGCCAGACGGCGGGCCAGCGTCTCCTCGGACTCGGTCCCACGGGCACGCAGACGACGTTCCAGCTCCGCATACGAGGGCGGCGCAATGAATACGAATTCCAGAGTCCGCCGGAAGGCCTCGTCTTCCCGCGCCAGCTGCCGCAGCTGATCCGCGCCCTGCACATCGATATCCAGCACCACGTCGGCGCCTCGCTCGGTCCGGCCGGAAAGCTCGGACTTCAGCGTGCCGTAGAAATTGCCGTGGACTTCCGCATGTTCGGCGAACTCGCCCCGCGCGACACGGGCTTCGAATTCCTCCCGTCCGATGAAGTAATAGTCGACGCCGTCCCGCTCGCCTTCCCTCGGTGCCCGCGTGGTACAGGAAACGGAAAATTCGATCCCGCCCGCCAGCGGCGCCACGGCGTGATAAAGAGTGGATTTTCCGGAACCGCTGGGCCCGGAAATCACCAGAGTCATGCCTTTCCGCTTCAATTCGTTCATGAAAGTGTTCCTCCGATTCGGGCGCTCTCCCGCATCAGACGCGCCAGATTGAGTGCAAACGCATACAGATCGGCGGGGCCGTTCTTCAGCGCATCCGCCAGACTCGTGCGCCCCGGAGATATGCTGAATGCAAAATCAAACACAGGATAAAAGTCTTCGGGCCGACCGTCCAGCGCGCCCGAAAGAAGCAGGACGGGAACTCCGGCGGCATGGGCCGCTTCCGCAATGGCACCGCACAATTTGCCGGCCCCCGTCTGCGAATCGGTACGGCCCTCCCCCGTCACGACCAGAGAGGCGCCCTTCAGATGATCCGAAAAATGCAGCGTATCCATAACAAGTTCTGCGCCGGAGCCGGGAACCGCCTTGCAGAAAGCCCGCAGTCCCGCACCAAGACCGCCCGCCGCGCCGTCGCCCGGACGGTCGGGATCCGGGAGAAGCCCGGACGCCTTCCAGCAGGCAGCCAGATTGGCGAGCGCGTGTTCCAGCTCTTCCACACAGGCGGGATTCGCCCCTTTCTGGGGGCCGAAGACCCGTGCCGCGCCGGCCGGGCCGAGCAGCGGACTTGTTACATCGCAGGCAATACGGAAACGAGTACGGGAAATCCGGGGATCCGCGCCGGAGGGATCGATCTTCGCCAGACGAGCCAGCGGAGCCCCGCCCGGAGGCAGTTCCCTGCCTTCCTCATCGAGAAGACGGTATCCAAGCGCCTGCGCCATGCCCGCGCCGCCGTCCACCGTGGCGCTTCCGCCGATCCCGATCAGGATCTCCCGTGCGCCGGAATCGAGGGCGTGCCGGATAAGCTCGCCCGTCCCATAAGTACTTGCCCGCCGGGGATCCAGTTCGGAAGGGGGAAGCAAGGCGATGCCGCTGGCGGACGCCATTTCCAGAACGGCCGTGGCTCCGTTGTCGATCAGACCGAAGACGGCTTCCGTTTTCGCCCCAAGCGGTCCCGTTACGGAGACTTTGCGCCGTATGCCGTCCGCTCCGGCCGCAGCCAGAATAGCCTCGACCGTACCATCGCCGCCGTCCGCCATGGGAATGGAGACGAGGTCCGCTCCGGGGAAAACCGTGCGGAAGGCGCGGTCAAGGGCGGCGCAGACTTCGGGCGCCGTCATGCAGGATTTGTATTTATCGGGGGCGAAAATGATCTTCATGGCACGGACTCGCCGGAGAGCACAGCCCGGATGATCCTCGCGGCGTCGTCAGGAGGGACAGGCCGGGGAGCGCTGGAAAGCTTCATGGGATTGGCCAGAGCATCGGATGCGATCTTCTCGATAAGTTCGGCATTCAGCTCCAGCGGCTTCGCGCAGGTCCGGATAAAGGCTTCGACGGCATCGACGACGTCTTCGGGCGTGCTCTGTTTTTCTGCGGAGGGGAAAATGCCCGCAAGCCGCATGGTCTGGGCGCGGACTGCTTCCTCCTTGAGATAGTACCGCCAGAAAAGCGGGAGGAATCCCGCCACGGCATATCCGTGCGCGATCCTGCCATACAAAGAGAAACTGCACAGATGAGGCAGCGAGGTAGGCCGGGTCGCAATGCACATGCCGCCCAGCGTCGCCGCCGCGGAAAGCATTTCCCTCGAAAGGAGATCATCCGGATCCTTCAGCACCTTCGGCAGCGCGTACCGGATAAGACGGACCGATTCCTGCGCCCATTCGTCGGAGGCGGGATCCGCACCGGTCGTCCGCGTATTCAGAAAACTTTCGATGGAGTGGACCATGGCGTCCAGCGCGGTCGTCGCGGTCAGGTCGGCAGGCATGGAACAGGTGAAAGCCGGTTCCACGAAGGAGACGGCGGGGACGATCTGTTTCTCCATGATGAGACACTTGACGCCCTTTTCCCGGTCCACGATATTCGCATAGGGCGTGACTTCGGAGCCCGTGCCCGACGTCGTGGGAATGCAGAACACCCGCTTGAAGGCACGGTCCGGAAACTTTTTCGAAGCCACATCCACGCCGAAGAGTTCGGTCACATCCATCCCGGTCTGCCAGGAGAGATACGCCGCCTTGGCCGCGTCCATCACGCTGCCGCCGCCCACGGCGATCACCGCGGCGGGGGAAGCATCCTTCAGGACCTCGACGATCCGACGTACATCATCGGTATCCGGCTCGGGCGGAATGTCCGAAACGGAGGGAGCCTCCAGATCGAAGCTGGAGATCGTATTGATGAAGTCCTGGTACACGCCGCTCTTCTGGGCGGTGGAACGTCCGCCGAAAACGAAACAGGCGGAGGCACTTCTATCCAGCATCAGTTCCGTTCCCAGCTGGGCGAATGCGCCGTCGCCGAATACGATGCGGACCGGTTCGTATTTTTCCAAAAGGGCAATGTATTCCTTGTCCGGACTGTTATGAAGACTCATGGCGGACCTCTCTCCGGGTTATTATTTCACAACGATATTGACGATCCGTTTCGGAACCGCGATGACACGGACAACAGTCCGGTCTCCGATAGCGGCCTTGACAGCTTCATCCGCCATGGCGATCTCCGTCATGGCGGCGGTATCGGCGTCCGCGGGGACCAGGATCCGGGCGCGGGGTTTTCCCTGGATCTGGACCGGGATCTCCAGCTGTTCCACGGCCAGATGCGTCTCGTCGCAGGTCGGCCAGGCGGCCAGGGAGACGGGCGCGGGCTTGCCGAGGAATTCCCACATTTCCTCCGCGGTATGCGGGGCATAGGGAGCCAGAAGGAGCACGAAGGCTTCGGCGGCTTCCCGGGGAAGTTTTTCAGCCTTGGAGAACTCGTTCAGGAAGATCATCATCTGACTGATGGCCGTATTGAAGTTCAGGGAATCCGTGTCGTCCGTGACCTTCCGGATCGTGGCATGCAGAACCCGGAGCTGCTGCGGCGTCATGGTGACATCATCGGCCACGGGGATCTCCGTGATCATGCGCCAGGCGCGCTTCAGGAAACGGAACACTCCTTCCACACCCTGCGTGCTCCACGGCTTCACAGCCTCCAGCGGGCCCATGA
This sequence comes from Lentisphaeria bacterium, assembly GCA_017615635.1. GTDB lineage: Bacteria > Verrucomicrobiota > Lentisphaeria > Victivallales > UBA1829 > RGIG8244. The sequence goes on along the minus strand of JAFZZR010000073.1, from coordinate 14,649 downwards.
ACATCTCGTAAAGACGCATGGAGTCGGCACCGTAATTGCGGACGACGTCATCGGGATTGACCACGTTTCGAAGGGACTTGGACATTTTTGCGGGGAATGCCGTAAGTTTTTCTCCGTCCACCTTGGAAACGGGCGTGCCGTCGCGGAACTCCACCTGATCGTTGGGGATCAGGACGCCCCGCGCGTTCTTGTAGGAAGTCCCCAGGATCATACCCTGATTGACCAGACGGCGGAAGGGTTCGGGCGAGGAGACGACTCCGGCATCGAACAGGACCTTGTGCCAGAACCGGGCGTAAAGCAGATGGAGCACCGCGTGTTCCGCTCCGCCCACGTAGAGATCCACGGGCATCCAGTATTTTTCCTTGGCGGGATCCACCAGGCACTTGTCGTTGTGCGGATCGATGTACCGCAGATAATACCAGCAGGACCCGGCCCACTGGGGCATGGTGTTGGTCTCGCGCCGGCCGTGTTCACCGGTCACGGGATCCGTATACTCCAGCCATTCCTTCGCCTTGGAAAGCGGGGATTCGCCCGTCCCGGTGGGCTTGAAGTCGTCCAGGGGCGGCAGCGTGACGGGAAGCTGATCTTCCGGAACGAGCCGGATTTCGCCGTTATCCATGTGGATGATCGGGAACGGTTCGCCCCAATAGCGCTGACGGCTGAACAGCCAGTCGCGCAGCTTGTAGTTGACGGTTTTCTTTCCGATCCCGCGGGCGGCCAGCCAGTCGATGGTCCGGGCCTTGGCTTCGGCCACGCCCAGTCCGTTCAGATCCAGCCCTTCGCCGTTGGCGGAGTTGATGCTCTTCCCGTCTCCGGTCCAGCAGACACGTCCGGCCAGGACTTCCGCCGGATCGATCTTTTCCCGGGCGGCCTCCGCCGGATCCGGTTCGATGATGCACTTGATCGGAATGGAGAATTTTTTGGCGAAATCGAAGTCTCTCGTATCATGGGCGGGAACGGCCATGATGGCGCCTGTTCCGTAGGAGCTGAGCACATAATCGGAGATCCAGATGGGGATCTTGTCGCCGTTCACCGGGTTCACCGCGTACGCACCGGTAAAGGCGCCCGTTTTCTCGTTGTTGAGTCCGGTCCGCTCCAGATCGCTCATGGACGCCGTCCGTTTCTGATAGGCATTGACTTCCGCCGCGCGGTCGCTTGTGGTGATGGCGGGCACCAGATGATGCTCCGGAGCCAGAACCATGTACGTGGCGCCGAAAAGCGTGTCCGGACGGGTGGTGAAGACCGTGACCGTCTCTTTTGTCCCGTCGATCCGGAACGTGACCTCGGCGCCCTCGCTGCGGCCGATCCAGTTCCGCTGCATGTCCTTGATTCCTTCCGGCCAGTCCAGCTTGTCCAGATCGGCCAGCAGCCGTTCCGCATAGGCGGTGATCTTCAGGACCCACTGTTTCATGGGACGGCGGATAACCGGATGATTTCCCCGTTCGCTGCGGCCGTCGATGACCTCTTCATTGGCCAGGACGGTGCCCAGCGCGGGACACCAGTTCACGGGGACCTCGTCGATATAGGCCAGGCCCTTCTTGTAGAGCTGGAGGAAGATCCACTGCGTCCAGCGGAAATACTTTGGATCGGTGGTATCGATCTCCCGGTCCCAGTCATAGCTGAAGCCCAGGGATTTGATCTGTCTCTTGAACGTGGCGATATTCTTCGCCGTGGTCACCGAGGGATGCGTTCCCGTTTCGATGGCGTACTGTTCCGCCGGAAGGCCGAAAGCGTCCCAGCCCATGGGATGCAGAACGCGGTATCCGTTCATCCGTTTGAAACGGCAGTAGATGTCCGTGGCGGTGTATCCTTCCGGATGGCCGACGTGAAGTCCGGCGCCGCTGGGATACGGAAACATATCCAGAACGTAAAGTTTCTTTCCGGTCAGTTCATCTCCGGCCCGGAAGGTTTTGTGCTCATCCCAGTAGGCCTGCCATTTTTTTTCGAACGCGGTAAAATCGTACTCCATAGTGGATCACCTGTTTTCTGTGCTGAAAATTCATTCCGTAAAAAGGCTCCCGAAATATACCGGGACGGAATCTGTTTTTCAAGCTGTTTTTATATGAAAAGAACGAATTTTGACTCTTCTTGCTGTCCTCTTACGCCTCCGCTTTGCCGGCAAGACTCCCGCTGCTCTGGAATACGTTCGTTCCGTCCAGAGAACCGGAAACGGCGAACGAGCCGTCTTCGTTCAGGATCCCGCCGCACCGCATGGTCTGACCGAATTTCACGGCGTGGTTGAAATTCAGCTGGATGTCCCGAATCTTCACCGGTCCGCCCCGGACCGAAGCCAGCCAGTCCTGTGTGTATCGGGCATAGATGGCGTTGTTCACGTGGTCGTTGTAATCGATCACCGACTGTCCCGCCGTATGAAAAACGGGCGTAAGCTCTTCTACTGCGGGGAGTTTGCCAAGATCGGGGAAGTAGAAGGGCCGATCCGGATTCTGCGGCAGGAGACCGTTCACTGTCCGGGCCGGAGGAACGGGCCGGAGCGAATGAAAGTCCAGCGTCAGCCAGAAGCTGGAGCCGGATGCGATCTCCCGTCCCGTATTCATGGAAACGACCTGATACTGCCGGGTCGCAAAAAGTTTCCGGAATCCGCTGGGCCAGGTGCGGATCCGCAGCGTGTCGCCGAAAGAGGGAAAGGAGTCGATGCGGAGCCGGATCCGGGAGAGGACCCAGATGATGCCCAGATCCCGGAGACGGGACATGCCGCATCCGAGCAGCTCCGCGTGCCGGGCCGCGATGTCCTGCAGGAAATCGAAAAAGATCCAGGACCGAAGTTCTCCGTCGGGCCCCACATCGTTCAGCAGGATGGCATAATCACGCTCCAGGACGGGAGGGAGTTCCGTATCGGGCGCATCGCTCATAGTCCGCACACCTCACATTTCGTAAAAAGTCGCACCCAGGGACGCGAAATCCTCGAAGAATCCGGGATAGCTCACGGAAATGGATTCGGCGCCGTCGATGACCGTGGTCTCGGAGGAATCCGCCACGGCAAAGCCGGCCACCGCCAGAGCCATGGCGATCCGGTGATCCATATGTCCGTCCACGGAGGCGCCGTGAAGGACGCCGCCGGTCACGGAGAGACCGTCCTCGAATTCCTTGACCTGGATCCCCATTTTTTCCAGTTCCAGCTTCATGCAGTGGATCCGATCCGTTTCCTTGATACGGGCCTGGGCCACATTCCGGAAAACGCTGGTTCCTTCCGCGCAGGCCGCTGCCACCGCCATGATGGGAAGAGCATCGGGCGTGGAGTTCAGATCCAGTTCCACGGCATGCAGCTTCTTGCCGGCCTTCACCGTAACGGAATCCGCCGTCTTCGTCACCTTCGCACCCATCTGCGCCAGATAGTCGAACACCTTCCGGTCGCCCTGCGCGTCTTTGAAATCCAGATTCCGGATCGTGACCGAGCCTCCGGTCACCGCCGCGGCCGCCGCCGGGAAGCAGGCGCTGGAAAAATCGCCGGGGATCCGGGCGCTGAAGGGACGGTACGTCTGACCGCCGGGGATCTCGAAAAAGCTGTAGTCCTCGGTGCAGGTGAATTCGATTCCTTCGCGGCGCAGCCAGTCCAGCGTGATATCCACATACGGGATCTCGTTCAGTCCGCTGACATGGATGATGGTCTTTTCGGGAGCCAGGGGCGCCGCCAGAAGCAGCGCGCTCAGATACTGGGAGGATTTCCCCACCACGGCCGTCTCGCCGCCCTTCAGCGGCCCGCGGATGATGAAGGGGCAGAATCCGCCCGAAGACGAACTGGCGACACCCAGTTTTTTCAAGGCGTCGAGGAGCGGTCCCATGGGACGGGTCCGCAGTGAGTCGTCGCCGTCGAATCCGATCTTCCAGGGAGCCAGGGCCGCCAGCGCCGTAAAGAGACGTGTGCCCGTTCCCGAATTGCCCATATTGATGGTGTTCGCGGGTTCGATGAAGTGTCCGCCCGTACCGGAGATTTTCCAGGCAGTATCATCGCCGCGCTTGATCCATGCGCCCAGCGTGGAGGCGGCGGTGAGGCTGGAGATCGTATCGGACGAGACCAGCGGATTCTTGATGATGGAATTTCCTTTTGCCAGACATGCAATGGCAAGAGCCCGGATCGTATGGGACTTGGAGCCCGGCGCCAGAATCTCGCCTTCCATCACATTTTTCGAAACGGAGAGCTTCATGATGTTTTCTCCTTTTGTTTGCATACCGGGGCCGTCCGTTCCAGTGCATCGGAATCGGCTTCGCCGTCCGGTTCAATGTGAACGACCACGTCGTGAATTTTCAGATGCGACCGGATCAGCCGCGTACAGATTTCCGTGGAAATGCGGTGTCCCTCGCGTACCGTGAGATCCGGAGAGACCAGCAGATGCAGATCCGTGAAAAGGCCCTGCCCGTGATTTCTCGTGCGGACCGCGTGCACCCCGATGGCGCCGGGCACGGAAAGGGCGATCCGGCGGATCTCTTCGTTCCGCTGCGGAGCCGAGGAATCCGCGAGTTCGAAAAGGGGATCCCGCAATATCTTCCAGGCCGCATGGAGGATGAAGGTGGAAACGATCACCGCGCCGATTCGGTCGATAAATCCCCAGGAGGGGAAGAACGAGGCCACCGCCACCGCCGCGGCAGCCGGAATGGAGCTCAGGGCATCGCTGCGGTGATGCCAGGCATTGGCCTTCAGCGCCGAGGAATTGATCCGGACCCCGGCCTTCAGGGTCCAGCGGTACAGCGCCTCCTTCAGCAGAACCGAGATCACCGCCACGATGAACGCGATCCGCCCCGGCGCCTGTCCGTCTTTCACCTGGATATCCAGAAGCGCGTCCCAGCCAATGGCCAGCCCGGCCAGCGCCAGCATGATGCCGATGGAAAGCGTCGCAAGGGTCTCGATCCGTTCGTGTCCGTAGGGATGCTCCTCGTCCGGAGGCGCCGACCAGAACCGGACTCCGATCAGGACCACGAGATCCGAGACCAGATCGGAAAGGCTGTGGACGCCGTCGGCGACCAAGGCATGCGAACAGAAGAAAATGCCCGCCAGAAATTTTCCGACGGCCAGAAACAAATTGCAGAACATACCCGCCAGAGTAACGTTCCGGACGATCTTTTTTCTGGACTGCATTCTCATCCAACCTTCTTCACAGTAAATTACGTATCGTGTAATATACACCCATTTCCCGGAAAATACAGCCGCACACGCATTTTTCCTCATCTTTTTGCACCCGGATCATCCTGCTTGCCTCCCGTTTTTCACGTCACTTCCCTTTGCATTTCACGGTTTCGGATGTACAGTATTGTTCGTGTCCCCTATTCATGAAGATTCAGAGAAAGGTTCCTGAAAAAATGATCCATCTCATCCCTGCCCCGAAGATCCTCCGTGAAATGTCCGGAAAATTTCCGATTGCCGAACTGGAAAATCTGGTCCTGCCCGGCAGCTGCCCCGATCCGCTTCTGGATGCGGCGGTGACGCTGGCCGATGAGATCCAGGGCGTCACCGGCACCCGTCTGCGCTTTGTTCGATCCGGCATGGACGACATCGCGATCCGCATGAAAGAAGATCCCTCCGTCCCCGGTCCGGAGGCCTACGGGCTCTCCGTCCGGCCCGATGGCATCGAAATCAAAGCCTCCGCCTGGACAGGATTCTTCTACGCGATCCAGACGCTCCGGCAGCTGATCCGGACCGAGGGCGCCGCCATCCCCCTGCTGGAGATTGAGGACGCGCCCGATTTTGCGGCACGCGGATTCTATCACGACTGCACCCGGGGGAAGGTCCCGACGCTGGAAACATTGTTCCGTCTGGCGGACAAGATGGCCTACTACAAGCTCAATCAGCTTCAGCTCTATGTGGAACATACCTTCGCCTTCGCCCGCCATTCCGACATGTGGAGCGGAGCCGATCCGCTTACCGCCGAAGAGATCCTCCGGCTGGATTCCTACTGCGCCGCCAGGAACATCGAACTGATCCCCTCCCTGAGTACCTTCGGCCACTTCTACATGGGACTCCGCAGCAAACGGAAGGAGCACCTGAACGAGCTGGATGTCAAGGCCTCGGAGATGCCTTTCTCGTTCACCGACCGCATGCGGCATTATACGCTGAATCCCTTGGATCCCGGCTCCATCGAGCTGGTGGAGGATATGCTCGCGGAATATCTGCCCCTGTTCCGCAGCCGGTACTTCAACATCTGCTGCGACGAGACCTTCGATCTGGGCAAAGGCAAAAACGCGAAACTTGTGAAGTCGCCCGATGACGTGACGAACCTTTACTGCACGTTCCTGAAAAAGGTCATCGCCGCCGTGAACAAACACGGAAAATCCGCCATGTTCTGGGGCGATATCATCGTGGCCAAACCCGAACTTATCCGGGAACTCCCGCCCGACACCATCCCGCTGGAATGGGATTACGGAGCCCAGGCCGCCTGGCACGACACGTCCGTCATGCAGGCTTCCGGCCTGAACTTCTACATCTGCCCCGGCGTATCCGGGTGGAACAAGTTCCTCAACGATATCGGGAACGCCACGCAGAATATCATCAACTACGCGAAAAAAGGGAAAAAATACGGTGCCGTCGGCCTTCTCAATACGGACTGGGGCGACAAGGGACACGTCAATCTGCTCTCCTGCTCCTGGCACGGAATGGCCCTCGGCGCAGCCTGCGCCTGGAACGTCGAAGGTTCCTCCGATCCCGCCGCATTCGACCGCGCCTTCTCCCGGATCGAACTGGGCGATGACTCCGGTGAAATCGTGGCCGCCTGGCGGAAAGCGGCGGGCACGCTGCACGTCTCCTACGGGCCGCTGGCGGGTCTTTTCGATCCGGCCTTCGAATCCAACAGAGACGAAAAAGTCATCGATCCGATAAAAGCGCTCGATAAGGATGAAATGCGCCGGACCGTACCCGTGCTGGAAGAATGTGCGGCCCATGCCATGGCAGCCTTCACAAAAGCCGATCCGCTGGATCCGCTGACCCGTCCGGAAATGCTCTGCGCCTTCCGCGGAGAACGTCTGATGCAGCTTGCCGTCATGGCGATCGTGGGCTATGAAGGGATCGACACCAGACGCCTCGCCGACGAGTTCCGGGCGTTCGAAACCGAATTCGCCGTCCTGTGGCACAAGCGCAACAAGCCTTCCGAATACTACCGGATCCGCCAGCTCTTCATGGAAGCCACGCAGTATCTGGATTCTCTCTGACCGGAGATCCCGCCCCTCAAGAAACACGGAGGCCGTTCCCCTGTTCGGGAAACGGCCTCTTTCTTTTCCGCTGATCGCCCGGGAGAACCGGGAGAACCGGACTCAATAGCAGATATTGAAGAAGGGCAGGAAGGGGACCCATCCGTCCTTGATCACGTTGATGAGTCCGAGCTGGATCCCGTACTTCTTCGTGGCGACGTTCACAAGCCCCATCTGGAAGAAGGTGCTTTCCACCTCACCGCAGACGTTGACGAGGGCGACCTGAACGCCGTCCAGTTTCTTCGCCACGGTGAAGAGTGCGGACTGCAGACCGTTGGCCTCGCTGGCGATACTGCCGATCACGCCGGGCTGATAGCCGTTCAGCGTTTTTGCAATGTTCAGCGCACCGGCCTGAAGTCCGGTAATCTCGCCCGCGAGGTTCATCACGCAGGCGGCCTGGAAACCGATGAATTCACGGGTATTGATATTCAGTGCGCCCGCCGGGGCAAACCCTTTGACATACTTCGAAAGATCCATGAAGATACTGGCCTGCAGCCCGTTCACCCGATCCGTGCCGGAGTAGATCCACGAGGGCTCGAAGCCGTCCACCGTGCTTCCCAGTCCGGAGCTGATGGGCCATCCGGTCTTGAGACCGATGACGCGGGAGTTGTTCACATAGCTGGGGATGCCGGGAAAAAGGCCCAGCTGGAAGGGAGACCAGGATTTATAGGTGGGAGCATGTTCCGAAGCCATCAGTCCGAAGGCGGCCAGACAGCAGAAGGCGAAAAGAAGTTTTTTCATGATGATGAAAGCCTTTCCATATGGTTAAAATTTCACGTTGACGAACGGGAAGAACGGGAGACAGGAATCGCTGATCCAGTTCACAAGCCCGATCTGCACGGAACGGTCCTTCGCGACGTTGACCACGCCGATCTGGAGTCCGTTCACCGTATCGGCCATATTGGCGATTCCCAGCGAAAGGCCGTTGAGTTTGTTCGCGATGACTGCGAGCGGTCCGAGCTGAAGCCCGTTCACCTGTTGGGAGCTTGCGCCCAGAACGCCCAGCTCGATGCCGCTGACCGTGCTCTGTCCGCCGCAGACAGGGAGACCGATCCGGAAGCCGTACACGTCGGCCTCGTTCTGATTGCTGCCCACACCGTACCAGACACCCAGCTGGAGGAATTCCCACGGCCGGTTCTCTTTCTGTTTCTCCGCGGCGCCGACCGAAGCAGCCATTGCGAAGAATACAAACGCAAGTGCGCAGATCCGCATTTTTCCTTTCATGACAAATCCTTTCTGTTTAAAGTTGAGATCTGTTTCAAAAACGACACTCCGTAAAAATGCCACGTTTTTCCGTTTTTTCAAGTTTTTTCTCTCAAAAAAAACAATGTCCCATGACTTTTTTCCGCTTTCCGCTTGACTTTTCGCCGGATGGCGTTAATGTACGAGGAATCAGCCGGAGGGCCGCGTCCCGCGGGGACACTTCGTCTGATATCTAACGACGAAAACAGGAGAAAACCATGCCTGCAAAAGTCAATGAAGAAAAATGCGTCGGCTGCGAAACCTGTGTCAGTGCCTGCCCCGTCTCGGCTATCGCCATGAAGGACGGAAAGGCCTGCGTCAACGCCGGTGACTGCGTCGATTGCGGTTCCTGCGTCGGCGAGTGCCCGGCCGAAGCCATCACCCAGGAGTGACGTCGGCCGCGCGCGTCTCCTGCATGGCAGGTGACGATGACGCATGACCGGTCTGTCCGGTCAAAAAAAAGAGTCCGGTTCCCGTTTTCAGGAGCCGGATTCTTTCTTTTTAAACGGACCGTATCTGCGGATTGTTTCCCGTGGGGGCCGCCCCCTGCCCTTCCGGCATCACTTGGGTCGTGCCGGAGAATGCCGCAGCATCTCCGCCGTCTCCAGAATAAGCGACTCTGTTTCCGGCCAGCCAAGACAGGGATCGGTAATGGACAAACCGGGAATGATCGCGCCTTTATCCATGTTCTGACGGCCCGTCTTCATGTAGCTTTCCAGCATGACGCCGCGGATGGCATCCTGTCCGTCAAGAATCTGTTCCGCTACATTGTGCAGGATCTCGCCCTGCTTCAGCGGATTCCGCTGGGAGTTGGCGTGACTGCAGTCCACCACGATGGACGGGAACAGTTTTTCCCGGATCATCAGTTCCCGGGAGAAGGCAATATACTCCGAGGTATAGTTGGGTTCATGCACGCCGCCCCGGAGAATCAGATGGCAGTACGGATTCCCGCGGGTGCTGAACACGCCCGTGCGCCCGTCGTTGATCACGCCCAGGAAGGAATGCCGGGCCGAGGCCGTGCGGATGGCGTCCACCGCCACGCCGATGGATCCGTCGGTGGAGTTCTTGAACCCCACGGGCATGGAAAGGCCGCTGGCCATCTGCCGGTGGGTCTGGGATTCCGAAGTCCGTGCCCCGATGGAGGCCCAGGAGATCAGATCGGCCGTATACTGCGGAATGATCGGCTCCAGGAATTCCGTCGCGGCGGGGATTCCCATTTCCGCCAGATTCAGCAGCAGTTTCCGGGAAAGACGAAGCCCTTTCTCGATATGGAACGAACGGTCCAGATCCGGATCGTACACCAGCCCTTTCCATCCGATGGTGGTGCGGGGCTTTTCGAAGTACGCCCGCATGACCAGGAACATCCGGTCCGATACTTTCTCCTGAAGAGACCGGAGATGCATGGCGTATTCCATGGCAGCGGGAATGCTGTCGATGGAACACGGTCCGCAGATCATCAGGATCCGGGGATCCTTGCCGGTAACGATGCTGCCCACCGTCTGCCGGAACTGCCAGACATTTTCCGCGATCTCCGCCGTGACAGGCAATTCCATCCGGATTTCGTCCGGGGTGGGAAGGGGCGTCTCGCTGACGATATTGATATTGTCGACTTTTTTCATTTCTGTTATCCGTTCCGGATCAGCGCAGGGCGGCTGACAGATCTCCGGGCGCCACGGGTTTCTGTTCACCCGTAGCCATGTTTTTCAGTTGGCCGAGTCCGGATTCCAGTTCCGACTCGCCGAGAATGTAGACATACTGCGCACGAATGCGGTCGGCCGTGCGCATCTGCGATTTCATGCTCTTCGCCTCGTATTCCAGAAACGCGGATACGCCGCCGTGCCGAAGTTCGGAGGCCAGCTTCGCATTGAAGGCAAGCGCCTTTTCGCCCAGAGATAGCAGAAAAACCTTCGGCCGTTCCGGCGCGGGGGCCGGCACGCCCAGGGATTCGCGGGCGATCAGAAGACGCTCCATCCCGGCGGCGAACCCGACGCCCTCGATGGGCCGGTTCGAGCCGGGCGTCAGAAGACGGTAGCGGCCGCCTCCCGCAATGGCGTTCTGGGCGCCGAGGCCCGGATGCGTCAGCTCGAACACCGTATGCACATAGTAATCGAGTCCGCGGACAAGCCGGGGCTCCACACGGAAGGGAATGTTCTGATCCGCCAGTATGTCGCAGACTCGCCGGAAATAATCGCGGGAATCCTGTCCGAAGAGAGAGGCCGCGTCAGGCGCCGCATCGATCCATTTCTGACAGCATTCCTGCTTGCAGTCCAGGATCCGCCATACGTTCCGTTCCAGACGGACCCGGCAGTCTTCGCACATTTCCGCAGCATGCGGAGCAAAATGTTCGCGAAGAGCGGCTTCTGCATCCTTCCTGTCTTCGGGAACGCCGCGGGTATTGATCATGAGGCTCGTGCCCGTGATCCCGCATTCCTCCAGAAAATGAAGCAGCATGGCAATACACTCGGCATCCAGTCCGGGCGATACGCGGCCCGCGTTTTCCACTCCCACCTGATGGAACTGACGCCGTCTGCCCGCCGCCGGACGTTCGCCGCGGAACATGGGCCCCATATAGAACACACGGTTTTCCACTCCGTTCATGGCATCGGTTCCGGAAAGCGCGCGCATAACACCGGCCGTACCTTCCGGACGAAGAGTCAGACTCCGTCCTCCACGGTCCTCGAACGTATACATTTCCTTCTGGACGACCTCGGTTTCATCGCCGAGACCGTGCCGGAAGACTTCCGTAAATTCAAAAATCGGGGTCCGGATCTCTCCGTATCCGTAAAGTTGAAAAACCCGGCGGGCCGTCTGCTCCAGCTGAAGCCACGACGCGGCTTCTTCCGGAAAAATATCCCCCGTCCCCGGAGGCGGTGCTGTCTTTGCCATTCTGTTCTTCTCTTTCTATGATTCGGATCCTCAACGTTCCCCGGAAAGACGGGAGACGCGATCCTTCAATTCCTTGCCGGCACGGAACTTCACAACAGTCCGTTCCGGAATGTCGATCATGATTTGCGGCACTTTCGGATTCCGGCCCTTGCTGCTCTTCCGCCGCCGGATCTCGAACACACCGAAGTTTCTCAATTCCACATTGCGCCCCGCCGCCAGTTCATCCGCAATGTAATCCAACGTTTTCTGCACGATCCCTCCCACCGTGCTCTGGATCAGGCCGGTCTCTCCGGCAATCCGTACAACAAGATCACGTTTCGTCATTTCTGTCCGATGCCTTCCTTCTCTGCAGTTCCTTTTTCTTCTCGTTTTTTACTGCTATTCAGTATAATGTAGCACAGATTCCGAAAAAAACAAAGGTCCGTCCGAGGTTTCTCTGCGTATTTCACCCATTTTTATACGCCGGGCCGGATAAAACAAGAAAAAAAAGAGGCTGCAAGGAAAAAAGGGAGGGGAAACCTTGCAGCCTCAGGAGGGGGCGAATGCATTTTGCCGGCGACGTCCAGAAAGAGAGAAAAGAGGCCGCGGGGAAAAAAGGGAGGGGAAACCCCGCGGCCTCAGGAGGGGCCGACTCGGACCCGGAACAACGGAATGCCGACGTGTTTCCGCTGCCGGATCAGCTTTTTGAATGAACACTCTCCCATGCGGCGAGATACCGCCTCATGTAAGAATTCAGCGACGAAAACAGTTTCGAGTGCCGGATTTTCAGAACTCCCGCTGACCGGGGAATCCTCAACAAAGGTTCATTCTGCGCCTTCATCCCGACTCCTCTCCACAGAATCGTCACCCTCTTTGACAAAAGCAACGACTATTTGTTCCACTTTTTTTAAAAAAATCTCAATTTTTTTCGGTTTTTTTTGAAAACCGGAAAAATAAATGTACATTATCCGTCGTTTTCTTATGTTCTAATAGACAGGGCATTTCACCATGGGTTCTTCCTTCAACGAATTTTTTCCGGATCTTACGGATCTGTTCCCCTTCCCCGAACGTCCCCTCCAACCGGATCAGTGGAAGGACGGACTCCTTGTCCGCTCTCCGAACTGGCTCGGCGATGCCGTGATGACCTTCCCCGCGCTGCGTCAGATGCGTCTTGCTCTCCCCGGATCCGCAAAGCTTGCCGTGGTCTGCCCCGGAGGACTTGCCCCGCTTTTCCGCTCTCTGGACTGCGTCGATCTGGTCATCGGACTCCGTGACGCCCACGCCTTTCCCCGGCGGGACGAGTCAGACCTCATCCGATCCTTTCATGCGGGCGCCGCGCTCCTTTTCACCAATTCCTTCCGCGACGCCCTGATTTTCAAAATGTGCGGAATTCCGAAACTCCGCGGCACCCCGGCCCGGTTCCGTTCCTTCCTGATGGATCAGACTTTTTCCTTCCCCCCCAGAAAAGACCGGGTCCTCAATCGGCCTCATCAGGCGGTGAAATACCTCGCCATGACCCGCTCCTTCAAGGCGCCCGAGTGGGACGGCGTCATGCCCGGCATCGCCACCGATGCCGAACCCGGCGCCGCCGCCGGACAGATACTTTCGAAAACCGGCCCCCTGCTCCTTATGGCGCCCGGCGCCGCCTACGGTGACGCAAAACGCTGGGCTGCTTCCGATTTCCGGGAGACGGCAAAATGGTGGACGGACCGGGGCGGTCTGACCGTCTCGCTGGGCGCGGCGAAAGAACTCGACGCCGCACGGGAGGCCGTTTCCGGTCTTCCGGAAGACCGCGCGTTCTGCCTGGCAGGGGAAACCAGTCTTACCGATCTCATTCATCTTTTCCGCCGGGCCGACTTCTGCCTGGCCAACGACAGCGGACTCATGCATCTGGCCGCCGCGGCCGGGCTTCCCGGGATCGCGGTCTTCGGTTCCACCGATCCGGCCGCCACCTCCCCTCTCTCTCCCATGTGGTCCGTTCTCTACCGGAAACAGGAGTGCGCTCCCTGCTTCCGGCGGATCTGTCCGGACGGCACGCGGAAGTGCCTGAAGGCCGTAACGCCCGAGCTGGTGAAGGAAACGCTGCGCGTCCGCTGCGAACGGCTTTTCGCCTGAGCGGGACGGACCCGGCTCTCCGCGAATCACAGACCGAGGCGGGACAGCAGAACGTCCTTGTTCATGAATCCCGCCACACGCTTCTCCAGTTTCCCGTTCCGGAACAGAAGCAGCGCGGGGATGGTATCCACGGAATACTCGCCCGCCAGATCCGGATATTCATCCACGTTGATTTTTTCTACGATCAGGTCATCCCGTTCGGCGGCGATCTGTTCCAGCACGGGGCCCATCATCTGGCACGGTCCGCACCATTCCGCCCAGAAATCCACCAGTACGGCTTTCGCGTTCTGTCCCAGAAGTTTTGAAAGAGATTCCTTATTCAAGTGTACTGCATCCATTATGCTTTCTCCTTGTAATACAAGCGGCAATGACAATATCCCTCGAAATCCGGATCCGCTATCTGTTCCCGGAATTCAAGACACATGCAAAGATTCTCCGGCGTCCGCTTCAGACGGCAAGGACAGTATCCGCCTGTTTTTTTCAGCCCCGCCAGGACACGGTCGCGTATGCCCGTATCCTCGTTGAATCTCACATGATCCGGCAGTTTTTCTCCCATTCCGTCCTGACCTTTCTCCCCTCCGTCTCCAAATTCATATTCTCCCCGTCCTGTCGTCAATATAAAGCTCAATGCTGAATTTGCAAGAGCTTTTCCTCAAAAAAAATCCCTCCGCGGCCGGAGGGCGGCCGGGAGGGAAATGTGCTTTTTCTTGTGGACTCAGCTTGCCAGCATGCCCGCCGTCACCGTGTAGCTGGTGCTGTACCTCTTCACATTCGTGCAGCTGACGCCGAGATAATAGATCCCGGCCGCCACTCTGGCCTTCGTCGCCAGCGTATCGCTGTCCAGCGCGCTGAGCGTAACCGCCTTGCCCGCACTGTTCAGCAGCGAGAGCTTGAGCTCGCCGCCCTTCTTCGCCTTGGCCGTGGCCGAGTTCATGTCGAGGGAGACCTGTCCCTTCTTCTGTACTTCCAGCTTGATGAAGTCCTTGGGATCGCCCAGCCCAACCCAGCCTGTGATCTTCTGCGCCGAAGAGAGCTTGAGCGCCTTCTTTTCACCGGCCGCCGCCAGCGTGTCGTTGGTGAAGTCGCCCTTCGGACAGATGTTGCTGACCTCCTGGGAAACGACCTTCGAGATATTTCCTGCCTTGTCGATACCGCGGAAATAGTACGTGGCGTTGGCCTTGACCGTGAGCGCCTTGGAATAGCTCTTCCACGTCGCGTTGTCCGTGGAGTACT
>JAFZZR010000072.1 GCA_017615635.1 Lentisphaeria bacterium | reverse complement strand
GTCTTTCTCCTGATGATTCTGCCGCAATATCTTTATGCAGGGAGTGTTGTCGTTCCGGAAGGGACACCATTCTTTTTTGACCGTGCTCTCGCCCATAAAGCGGGGATTACAGCCATGGAATCGTTTGAGACGGAATGTGTCTCCGCACCCGGAAGCATGAGTGGCTTTTTTCTGGAAAGAAAAGATTCGTATGCAAATGGGGTCCTATATCGTGTCGAGATCGTGGAATGTCGGCTCCCGGGGCTGGACGGGACATTCTGGTTTTCTCCTCAGGTAAAGATTGATTCCGATAATAAATTCCGTTTGGAAAAAAGGCTTGCCTGGGACGCCTTTACGGCGAGCATTATCTTTTTTCTGTTTTTTGCTGCCGGGTTCCAGCTTTTGAAGAAGACGGAAGCCGGATCCGTGAAACAGTGCTGTCTGATGGCCGTTATGGCAGCTCTGCTCCACTGCGGTTTCCTGACTCTTGCTCTCTGGCGGAACGGCTGGGCCATTCCGTTTATAACTGATGATATGTTCTACATGCAGGAGGCGGGATTGATTCGCAGCGGGAACTTTTCCGATGTCATGTTTCGCTATACGATCGGCTATCCGCTCCTGTGTATTTTCTATACATTCCTCATTCCACATGTCGATTCCTTTCTGGAGTTTCTCCCGATTGCGGCCTTCGTGAACGGGTTCTTGGTTACCTCTCTTTTCGCTTCCTGTGCGTTTCTTCTCCTTCGCCGTCTTTCAGGGCATACGTGGCGTTCTTTCTGGGGGGTGGTTCTATGGCAGATTTTTCTCTTTCTCCATCAGGTCAACCCCTATCTGTGTGGCAGTTCGAGTGCCGCACTCGTGAAGTCCTGGCTGTCTTTCCCGAACGTGACATTCAATGGCGTCATGAACATATCCAGAAGCGAAGGGCACTTCGTGATGTCGGATCATACATCGGCGTTGTTGGCCATTCTCTGCTTTCTGACGATCCTGTTCCTGAAGCGGCCCCTCGTACCGTTTTCGCTCCTTTTCGGTTTTCTTTGTCTGATCCGGATCAACAATATTTTTTTCGCACCGGTTTTCCTTTTACTGCTTATCCTCAAGTACCGCGAGGTCTTAAAGAAAAAGTGGGCTTTTCTCCTCTTCTGTCTTATCGGAGTTATCGGTTTTATGGCTGTTTTTTCCGCGCAGCTGGCGGTGAACTACCGTCAGTTCGGAAATCCCTTCGTTTTTCCTTATGTGCTTCACCAGAATAATGCCAGTGAGGGTTTTCTCTTCTCCGAGTTTCCTGCGGGATTTCTGTACACCTGTCTTTGGAATAACGCCTGTCTGTCACTGGCATTGCCTTCGCTTCTGCTCATGAAGGACAGGCTCCTCCGGATGGTCATCGTGCTGACGGTCGTCCCGCTCATACTGTTTTTCAGCGGTTATGCGGAATGGCGAATCTTCGATATGCGGGGGATGATCAGTTTGTATCCGTTCCTTTTTGCCGCGCCATTCCTCTCGGACTGGTGGAAAGGTGTGCCGAAGTCCGTGCTTCTTACCGCTGTATGTGCCGTATTTGCCGCCATATTTTTTGCCTCGGCTCCCATTCAGAACTTCAACATTCTACCCTTCCGTTTGGAAAACGCCCCGCACGGAAAGATCATTGCCTTGATCATGCTGGTGTTCGAACTGGCTCTGCTTCTGTTCGCTCTGATCCGGGCCATGCCGTACAGGGACCTTTTCCTTTTCCTTGCCATGTTCGCCCTCATGTTCCACGCCGGGACGGCATTCTGCGCCGGACTTTTGATCGTGGTGCTCTGTGCTCTTGCTGCGAAGGATCTGATTTTGCTCTGTCGGAAGGGTGATGCCTTCCCAGTTTCAATCCTGACGCCCGTCCAGACTTCCGCAGGGCTATGCCGGGAGAGGTATTGAGTTTTTCAGATGGCGAAAGCGGAAAAAATCTTGTAATTCGTGCAGTTTGATGTATATTTATTGACTCAACTGCAAACACAATTGTATGCAATGTGAAATTACGGAAAGGAAAACAAAAAACATGAGCGGAGCTTTTTCCTATCTGCCGGAAGCGGGATCCGACAAAGGAAGTCTGATCAAGGGACTTCAGCTTGTCCAGTCGCGTGAGGGATATGTATCCGACGACGCGGTCCGCGCCGTTTCCGCGCATTTCGGCGTACCCGAAGCGGAAGTGGAAGGCGTGCTGACCTTCTATGCGCAGTTCAAGCGCACGAAACCGGGAAAATATCAGATCAGCATTTGCGACGGGACCGCCTGCCACATCAAAGGTTCCACGCAGATCGCAGCCTGGCTTGCGGCGGAACTCGGGATCGGCAACGGACAGACGACGGAGGACGGGCTGTTCTCCATCGAGACGGTGGCCTGCCTGGGCTGCTGCAGTCTGGCTCCCTGCATGGCTGTCAACGGCAAAGTCCATGCGAAACTCGACCGGAAGAGCCTGACCCGGATTCTGAACGAATACAAAAAAATGAACTGAGGTTTTCATCATGGCATCCATCAAAAGGATCAAAGTGGGGACGGCGTCCTGCGGCCTTGCGGCCGGGGCCGGAGCCGTTCTGGAAGCCTTCCGCCGCTGTGCCGGGTCTGTTCCCGTGGCGGAAGTGGGCTGCATCGGGCACTGCTACGCGGAACCCATTGTGGAAGCGGAGCTGGATAACGGAGAAAGTGTGTTTTACTGCCGGGTCAAAGGTACGGACGAGGCGGCAAAAGCCATTCTTTCCCTGACGGACGAGGGCCGTTTCATCATTCCGGAACGGAGACGCGAACTGGAACACATCTTTGTCACGCGTCTGGCTGGCCGTATCAATCCGGTGGATCTGGCGGAATACAAGGCCAACGGCGGCTTCAAAGGTCTGGAGCGCGCCATATCCATGACCCCCGCGCAGGTGGTGGACGAAGTCAAAGCCTCCGGTCTCCGCGGACGCGGCGGCGCGGGGTTCCCCACCGGCATGAAATGGAGTTTTCTTGCGGCCAAGCAGGTCCCCGACAAGGTTATGATCTGCAACGCGGACGAGGGCGACCCCGGCGCGTTCATGGACCGCTCCATGATGGAAAGCGTGCCGTTCCAGGTGCTGGAAGGCATGATGATCGGTGCTTGGGCTACCGGAGCCACGCGGCTTTTCATCTACTGCCGTGCGGAATATCCGCTGGCCATCAAGCATCTGAAGATCGCCATCGCCGAAATGAAAAAGGCGGGGCTTGACAAGCTCCCGGGGCGTCCCGCTCCGCTGGAGATCGTCATCAAGGAAGGTGCGGGCGCCTTCGTCTGCGGCGAGGAAACCGCCATGATCCATTCTCTGGAAGGCGGACGCGGCACCCCGAGATTCCGTCCTCCGTTCCCCACGGACAGCGGCTGGAACGGACTTCCCACCTCCATCAACAACGTGGAGACGTTTGCGAACATTCCTCCGCTCATGGTGGAAGGCGGCGAGCATTTTGCCTCCATCGGCACCGAGAAGGGGAAGGGCACGAAGATTTTCGCTCTGGCGGGCGACGTGGAGAATCCCGGACTCACCGAGGTCCCCCTGGGCGTCACGCTGGCGGAAGTCGTGTACGAAATCGGCGGCGCCAAGCCCGGCACGGTGAAGGCCGTGCAGACGGGCGGTCCCTCCGGCGGCTGCATCCCGGCGGATAAGTTCGACACGAAGATCGATTACGATTCCCTGAAGGCACTGGGCGCCATCATGGGGTCGGGCGGCCTGATCGTCATCGGCAATCACCGCTGCATGGTGGAGACGGCGCGGTACTTCCTGAGCTTCACCCAGCGCGAGTCCTGCGGAAAATGTACTTTCTGCCGCGTCGGCACCACGAGAATGCATGAAACTCTGGAACGGATCGTCGCCGGCAAGGGCGTGGAATCCGATATCGATTTTCTGGAACAGCTGGGCGACAAAGTCCGCAAGGGCGCGCTCTGCGGGCTCGGTCAGACGGCCCCGAATCCGGCTCTTTCCACCATCCGCTACTTCCGCAATGAGTACCTGGCCCATGTGCGTGATCATGTGTGCGAGGCGAAACAGTGCGCGGCGCTGGTGGATGTGAAAGTGGATCCTTCCAAGTGCATCAAGTGCAGACTGTGCGTGCGGACCTGTCCCGTCGGCGCCATCGATCCGGAAACGATCGTGGTGGACAATGACAAGTGTTCGAAGTGCAATTCCTGCATCGAAGTCTGTCCGAAAAAGACCATTTCCCGTGTGCTCCGCGGGGAAGGCTATCATTCCTCCAACGCGCAAAAGTGAGGCGAACGAATCATGTCCGAAATCAAATTTTTTCTGGATGGGAAGGAAGTCACCGCGCAGCCCGGAGAAACCATACTGAAGGTGGCCGAGCGCAACGGGATCGAGATCCCTACACTCTGTTTCAATAAGAAAATATCCAAGACGACCTCCTGCTTCGTCTGCGTCGTCAAAGATAAGAAAACCGGGAAATTCATCCCATCCTGCTCCGGATGTCCCGCGCCCGGACAGGATATCGACGCCAGTTCCGAGGAAGTGGCCGAAATGCGCCGCACCGCGCTGGGACTGCTCCTTTCCGAGCATACCGGAGACTGCGAAGCGCCGTGCACTATGGCCTGTCCCGCCCACGCCAGCGTGGAGGAATACGTCCGGGCCGGACGCAAGGGAAACTTCCAGGAAGCCTTGAAGATCATCAAGAAGCGGATCCCGCTGCCCATGTCCGTGGGCCGGGTATGTCCCCGGTTCTGCGAAAAGGACTGCCGGAGAAACATCGACGGACGTCCCGTGGCCATCAACGAGGTGAAGCGGATCGCCGCGGATCTCTTCTATGACTCCTACATGGAGGAACTGCCCGCTCTGACCGGCAAAAAGGTTGCCGTGGTGGGCGCCGGTCCCGCCGGTTTCTCCGCCGCCTATTATCTGCGGACGGAGTGCGGGATCCTGGCGGAAATGTTCGATCAGCAGCCGGAACCCGGCGGAATGCTGCGGTACGGGATCCCGGAATTCCGTCTTCCCAAGGATACGCTCCGCCGCGAGCTTTCGCACTTTGAGAAGCTGGGGGTGAAGATCCATACCGGCGTGAAGCTGGGGAAGGATATCACCATCGACGGACTGCTGAAGGATTTCGACGCCGTGATCCTGGCCGTGGGGTCCTGGAAGGCTTCCGGCATGCGGATCGAAGGCGAAGAGCTGGCCTGTCAGGGCATCGAATGGCTGGGCAAGATCGCCGGAGCCAACTGGAAAAACTGTGAAAATCCCAAGCGCACCATCATCGTGGGCGGCGGCAATACCGCCATGGACTGCGCAAGGACGGCCGTCCGTCTGGGCGGCGATGTGACGGTCCTCTACCGCCGGACGGAAAAGGAAATGCCTGCCGAGCAGCTTGAAATCAACGAGGCAAAGGAAGAGGGCGTCAAGTTCGAATTCCTCACTGCTCCTCTCTCCCTCCGGAAACAGGAGGACGGCTCCCTGGCTCTCTCCTGTCAGCGCATGGAACTGGGCGCTCCCGACGCCTCCGGACGCCGTGCCCCCGTGCCGGTCCCCGGATCCGATTTCGTTATCAGCTGCGATACGGTTATCGGCGCCATTGGTCAGCGGACCGTGGTTCCCGAAGGTCTGCCTGCGGGCAAACGCGGGATCGATGCCTCCAAGGCCGATCTGCGCTGTCTCGCCGACAAGCCGGTTTTCGCCGCGGGCGACTGCGTAAGCGGTCCCGCCACCGTTGTCGAGGCGCTGGCCTCCGGACGCAAGGCGGCACTCTCCGTGGCGGACTTCCTTGCCGGGCGCAAGCATGAGGAACCGTTCCTGTTCAACGTGTCCCGCGGTCACTGGCGGAGCCTTGCCAAAGAGGATCTGGTGTTTCTGCATCCCGTTTCGCAGGATGCCCGCGTGACTCCGGAATACATCTCTATGGAAGAGCGCAAGACGTCGTTCCGCGAACTCTTCCCCACCATCCCGGCGGAAAAGGTGTCTCACGAGGCCGAACGCTGCATCGAGTGTTCCTGCACGGCCAAGGGTGACTGTTTCCTGAAGAAGCATTCCGAGCGCTATAAGGTGGCGCCCGACATGTTCACCGGAAAGAAGCCTGTGGAGACGACGGATACGCGGCATCCCGACATTATCCACGACCGGAAGAAATGCATCCGCTGCGGTACCTGCGTGAAGGTCTGCTCCGAGGTCATCAACAAGAGCCTGCTTTCTCTTATGAAGCGCGGATTCAATACCGAAGTCCGCACGGCCTTCGATCAGGGGCTTCCTTCCTACTGCAAGGATTGCGGCGCCTGTATTGCCGAGTGTCCCGTGGGCGCTCTGGACTGGAAGGTCAAGAAGTAATCAGGAGGCACGGTCCTTCGAACAGATCCGGGGCGGATTATCTCTTTCTGTCCCGGATTTTTTATGTGCTTCTGAAAAAAGGATCAGGAGACTTTTGAGACGATGAAAAAATACCTGCATTATTTCAAGGTCGTCGCCGAATCTTTTTTCGGATCGGAGAAACGGGCGGTCATCCCGATCGTTTTTTCGTGCGCCCTGTTTGTCTTTTACCTGATAAAGACCTTCTCCCCCGCGGCGAACGGCGGAGCCCTGGCCATCGCACCGGATGCGCTGGAGTACAGCATGGGATGCACCAGTCTGCTGGAGTCCGGACGTTACGGGCTCCGGCTGGACGGCGTCTTCCATCCGTCCCGGTATCTGCCCTGGTTCAGCGCGATCGTCTGCCTCCCGGCGGTGAGACTGTTTCACGGGGATATCTTTGCCGCGGTTTATTCCATCTGGTTCTGTGCGGCGGGCGCGGTTGCGCTGGCCTTCCTGCTGGGCCGGAAAAACGGCTCATGGATGACCGGTCTGTGTGCGGCCTCGCTTCTTTTCCTGAGTCCGGTTTTCCGTGAAATGATCCGGATCGTCCTGACGGAGATCCCCTATATCTTTGCTCTGTTCCTCATGCTGGCGGTATGGCTGAAGATTGCGGAGGAGGATCAGATACGCTGGAAATGGGCGGCGCTGTATGCCGTTTTGACGGCTTTCGCCGGGGCCATCCGGAGCAGCGCTTTCCCCATGCTGATCCTGCCGTGGGGATTCTATGTCCTGAAAGTCCCCGGATGGCGGAAAAAAGCCGCGCTTACTCTTCTGCTTTTGACACCCGCGTGCTTAGTTCTGCTGGCGGGATTTCTGTATAATCATTTCACCTTCGGAAGCGGATTCCGGAACGGATATCAATACTGGTGTCCCGTTCCCTATGATTATCCATCTCTGGCCTTTTCCTTCTCCTACGTCAAAAAGAATGTCATGGCGTTTTGCGCCTATGAGTTCTTTCCCGTCATTGTGTGCGAGGCCGTCCTGACCGGGTTCGTATATTTCTTTTACCGGAGGAGGCAAAACATTCTTTTCGATGAAAGAAGGCGCGTCTTTACGGCCGAAGTCCTCTTTGCCTTCGTGCAGGGACTGGTCCTCTTTCTGCTGTACGCTCCCTACTTTTTCACAGACAGTATCCGATTCTTCATGCCGTTCGAGGCGCTGCTGGCTCTGCCTGCCGTTACCGCGGCGGAGATCCTTCTGCAGAAAAAACAGATCCTTCTGCGCGGCGGAATGGTCCTTCTGCTTTGCGCCGGGATCTGGCAAACGGCATCCTTCCGGATTTTCCGGTTTCTGGCCGCCGACGCTGTCGAGTCCATGAGGCAGGCCGATCAGCTTCTGCCGGATGATGCCGTGCTGGTTTCCGACGGCAACTGCGCTTTGGCCGAGTATTATTTCGTGAAGCGCTCCGCACGGCGTTATGTCCCGCTGTCGCGCGGGCAGGAATATGTCAACAAGGTGATCGCACCGGTCCCCGTCGGACCGCTGGATCCCATGCCCGAAAGTCCGGTGGATCATCAGACGGGTGCCCTGCTGCGTTTTCCCTCCTGTTTTTATCCGTATCGCTGGACGGTTCTGGAGGATCCGGAGTCCTTCCGTCAGCTTTTGAAGAAACGGCGGGCGTTCATTTCGCTGAACGATCTTCTCCGGAATCAGCAGTCCCTGAAAACGGTGCTCCCTGAGGCTGTTTTCATGCTGATAATGCAGGGCGGACGGCAGTGGGTCGAGATCTTCATCCCGAATGAAGCGAAGTGAACCGGAGACTCCGGAATCACCACCCCTTCATCTTCGGAAGGAATCTCTGTTCGATCTGTTTTACCTCATACCGGAACAGATCGGAGCTCGTTTTGACCGGGTTCGCGCTCTTCCGGAATGCGCCGGGTGTGACGGCGTATATCTTCTTGAAAGTCCGGGCAAAATAGGAAACGTCCAGTCCGACTTTCTGCGCGATCTCGTTGTTGGAGAGTCTCGTATTCCGCAGCAGATAGGCGCAGAACTCCATTTTCCGCCCCATCAGATATTCTTTCGGCGTCATGTCCAGATATTTCCGGAAGATCCGGTACAGCGAGGATTGCGAAACGCCGCAGCACTGACGGACGATCTTCATGCTCTTCTTATCGTCCGGACTCAGATAGTCCAGCCGGTCCAGGATCTTTTTGACCAGCGGCGGACAGTCCCGGATCCTTTCGGATTTCTCCATGGTCTGCCGTTCCAGCTCGAACAGCAGCAGCCGCGGAAAGGTGCGCAGCACTTCCGGCGGACAGCGCAGCTGGTAGTTTTCGATAATGTATTTCGCCAGCGTGAAAAGTTTGCTGTCCATGGGTGCGTGCCCGGCGCAGACGCTCTCGAATCCCGTCAGCGATTCATCTTTCCGGGCGTGGTATTCCGGTCCCTCCGGCCGTTCATAGTGGAACGAATTGTAGTAAATGCTCTCTTCGTTCTCCTCCGGCATTTTCGGGATCACGTGAATGCATCCCACGCTGAACGGATTCTCGTTGTCCGGGATGTAGGTGATGGAATGATTCCACGGAATGAAGAGAAAATCGCCCTGACGGAGCGTCCAGTGCCGCCGGTTCACGATGAGCGTTCCCGCGCCGTACCGGCAGAAAATGAAGAAGCGGCTCTGCACCTTTTTGTAGGAAAAGGTCATGCCGGGCGCAAAGTCCTTCCAGTTGGCCAGAATGATCATCGCATTCCGCCACTTCCCCGACTGATAATTGCTTGTGCTTTTCCGGTTCATCTGAAAATTCCCGCCGATTTCTGAAAATATAGTCCCGTTTTTTCAACTTTCAAGCGCCGGGCCGGCGCGTTCCATGCCGTCCGGCTGCCGCAGGGAAGTTTCCCGGAAGGCTGTTTTCTTTTGTTCCGAACTTGATTTTCCGCCGTTCCGGGGATATAGTAAATCCGTTTCCGTTTTCCCCGGAAAACGCTTTTCCGGACGGAATGAAGTTCTAAAATCAGCTATGGAGAACAATGATGGGCGACAAGATCAAGGTCGGTATTCTCGGCATGGGCCGCGCCGGCGACGGCATGCACACAAGAGAGATGAGTCTCTTCAAGGACAAATTCGAGCTGGCCGCCGTATGCGATATCGATGCGGCACGGGCCGAGGACATGGGCAAGAAGCATTCCTGCGCTTTCTATTCCGACATCAAGGAATTCCTCGCCTCCAAAAAGATGGAACTCGTGGTCGTGGCCACGTTCTCCCTGGATCACCTGAAGAACGTGGAGCAGGCTCTGGAAGCCGGATACAGCGTCATCGCGGAAAAGCCGCTGGCCCTGAACTATGCCGACGGCAAACACTATCTGGAACTGGATGCAAAATATCCCGGCAAACTCTTCTGCCGCCAGAACCGCCGTTTCGAGGCCGCCTTCCAGCACGTGACCGAGATCCTCGCCTCGGGCATTCTGGGCGACATCCATACCATCAAACTCCGCCGGAACGGATTCAACCGCCGGAACGACTGGCAGGTCCTCAAGAAGAACGGCGGCGGCCAGCTCAACAACTGGGGGCCCCACCTCATCGACCACGCTCTCCAGTTCCTGAATTATGAAGTGGCCTCCGTCTGGGGCGAACTCAAACGGGTCGCCGCCATGGGCGATGCCGACGACTCCGTGAAGATCCTTCTCCGGAACGGCAAGGGCCTGACCGTGGATATCGAGATCTTCGGCGGCGCTGCGCTTCCCAGCAACACCTACGAGATCTACGGCTCCCGCGGCGCTCTCTTTGTGGATCCCGCGGAGCAGGATATCAAGATGCGCTACATCGATCCCGAGTACAAGCTGAAGCCGTATCCCATTATCGAGGGCCATCCCAACGGATTCGCCTTCTCCGACAACGCCGATCTTCCCTGGATCCGCAAGACCATCATGGTCAAGCCCGCCAGCGGACTTCATGTGAACAGCTTCTACGGCGTCCTCTACGATACCATGCGGAACGGGAAAACCTTCCCCATCACGGCGAAGCAGGCCGTGGAAGTGATTCGCATCACGGAAGAGATCCGGAAGCAGAATCCCCAGTTCTGACGGATATCTTTCCGCTTTCAGATCCGTTTCCCGGTAACCTGCCGGGAAGCGGATTTTTTTTGCCCGGATACATTCCCCCGCCTGTCCGGAATGGAGAGACTCCTTTATTCCCGCGGCGCCTTCTTATTCCGCCCGGTCTTCCTGACGAACTCCCCGCTTCACGGCCAGAAGTTTGTCCACATAGACGGCATTCTCCTTCGTGGACCCTTCCACATAGGCCGGACCGGTGAGCTTGCAGGATATGTAGATGTCGTATTCCCGGCCGCCATCAATGGGATCCCAGAGCTTCGTGAACAGTCCGGCGATACGGAGTCTCCAGGAGGAGTGTCCGTAAAGCATCTGCCTGTGAAAGCCGTTGGGGACGACGCGTCCGATCAGAATGAGATGATACTTTTCATCCTGCGGGATATCCTCCTTCTGCAGGACACGCTGCACAAGATATTTCTTTTCCACATAGTCATACACGCCGAACTCCATGGGAAGGGGCGGGTACTTCGGATCCACCTTCGCCAGATCCATCTTCTCCGCCTTGCCCAGCACAGCCTCGGGATCGTCCACCAGGAACTGGACCTCGCAGGTGCCGAGCACGGGGACCTGGATGACATCCTCTTGGGCGAACTCGGGGGGAATGGGGAGAGGTTTGAGCATGCTGTCCAGAGTCGCAAACGTCTGTTCTTTCACCTTGCGCAAGGAAGTTTTCCCCCATGGGCGCCGCAATTCAGGCTGATACCGTTCAAAAAAGAGTTCCAGATCCTTTTTCAGGCGGGTGATGAGTTCCTCCCGGGAAACACCGGAAGCGGAACCGCCCTGATTCCACATTTCCAGCGCCGCGTAGTCCACAGGGATACGTTCCATGGCGATTCGCGTCAGCAGGCCCGCATCGTTCCCCGCTTTGGCCTCGGCACGGTCCAGCAGGGTGTTGATGATCACAAAGAACTCCGCATCCAGTATCCCGCGGGCTTTGAGGGGAGTGCTGTGGACTTTGCCGGGGACGGCGTCGATCCGTCTTTTCAGGTAGTCGGCATAGGCCTTCATCTCGCTGACGGCAGGCCCGTACTGGAACTGGAAAAACTCTTCGATCAAAACTTTGTCGTCCTGATACGGATCGTCCATGAGCTTGCATCCGAGGTAGCTGTGCAGGTCGTTGAAAGCGCGCTCGGGAATGCAGGTGTCCTTGTTGTACATGTGTTCCGACTCCAGATACAGCTTCACTGCTCCGTACTGATGATAATAGCGGACGTTTTCGGCGATATTCCAGTAACAGCATTGAGGCCAGGGGAATGCCTCGGTCATGTAGTAAAGGCGGTCGTAGGCCCACACCGCCTTGTTTTTGGATATTTCCTTCCACAGATCATACATTTCCCGGATCGGCGCATTGTTCGGATGCGAGATCGGGCGCAGATGATCGCAGCTGCCAAGGAACGCCGTCTGGATGATCACGTTGTCGCGGACCCGGATGCCCTTCGGCGGTTTCTGCGTGAACTGATAAGCAAAGGTCATGAAGGTGTGATCGGGAAATGCCGAGGCGATGTCGTTGACGAACTCCAGCATGGCGCCCGCGGGGGAATCGTATTTTTCATACAGGGCCCGGCAGCCTTCGCACTGGCAGTGATCCTTCGTATCGTTCTGGGAAAGATCGAACCATTGCGGGATGAATCCCTTCTTCTTCGCCTTCTCTTCCTCTTCGGCGATCTCCTTCGCGACCTCCTTTTTTGCGAACTCGCGGAATTCCGGGTTGGAAAAACAGACCTGATTCGGGCCCACATTGCTGACGCCCCGCTGGGGCCGTCCCGCCGAATCCACCGGGAGAAGCCGCTCCATACCCTCGGGAACGGCCCTGGTCAGTTTCCAGAAATTATGACATCCGTTCACCCCTCTCGATTCGAAGAGATAAGGCCACTTCCCCAGCGTCGGCCACGATTCCCAGGGAATGATGGAGTTCACTTTCAGCAGGGCTCGATATTTCTTGAAAGCGGGAGCTTCCGGCGGGATGCTGACCTGCCGCTGCAAAGGGAACGCGGGCTTCCGGCGGAAACACCCGTTGTCCGGGACCGTGAGGCTTTCCGCCCTGGGGATCCTCGTCTCATGGGCCGTGAACCAGCGAACGCCTCCGAATTTTTCCAGAAACTCGCAGACTCCATAGTACAGTCCGCGAGGCCAGCCGCCGGAAATGGTCAGGACTTTTCCGTCGTTTTCGATCTTCCACTCTTCCTGATCCAGGGCCGGATCGCTCTTCAGCACGATGGCGGGCGTATCTCTCTTCCACTGTTCTTCCGGGATGACCGCGACCTCACGACCGAAGATTTTGCTCAAATGGTTCCGCAGGACCTCCGGCGCCTCCTGTTCCGGCGTCCCCTTTGCCGAGGTTGTCACGATAGGGAAATCCGCCGTGATTTCCAGCGCGGAAAGTGAAGACACGGCCGAAACAAGGGCAAAGATCAACAACGATGCTTTCATATTGTCCAATTCCTTTCCTGCTCAATTTGATATAATATCGTCATGGTATACCACCGTTTCATACCGCCACAAGGCCAGTCTTCTTTTGTCGGAATCCGGTCCCGGTCCCGTGTATACCCCCTTGTCCGAATCGGCATGTCCGTCCATATAGGTCATATTGGAAGCCCGTCCGTGAGCGGCATACGGTCCGCTGTCAACGAACCATCCGTCACTCTGCTTGTGCATATATTTGTCCAGCGTCGAAATGTATTTGGTTCCTCCAACGACGGCTCTGTTCTTCCAGTTGTCCATAAACAGGACCGTTTTGGAAAGATGCGGATTCTTTTGCGTCGACTTGACGATCTGGCCATCCGTCTTCCATCCTGTAGCCTGTTTCGGCCCCATACCCTCGTTGTAGGAATAATCCGTATATGTATAGGCCGAGTGATTGGTACCGGATTGAGTGTAAACATAGCATTTATATTGCGACTCCGGGCATTGCATGAAATTATATCTCCACACGTCGACACCACCCAAGACGCCTACTTTTTGCGGCTTTCCCCACAGTTGTTCGTGTCTGACGTAATCCAGCCAGAAGAGATACCCTTTGGAGGGAACCTCGGGGAAACGTACTCTTGCCGGAAGGACATAATCGTCGTTGTCAGTGGCATAGATTTGCCAGTAGAGGTAGATTTGTTTAAGGTTGCTCAGACAGGATGTCTGATTCGCCGTTTTCTTGACCTTCCCCAGCGCCGGCAGCAGCATGCCCGCAAGGATGGCGATGATCGCGATCACGACCAAAAGCTCGATCAGCGTGAAATCTCTTCTTTTCATAGTACCTTTTCTCCTTCCCGAAGTTTTACTTTTACGGCAGGCTGTCTCCGCCTCACATATAATTCCGTTGCGTTGATATTCGTTTTGCATTCTTACGTATGTCGTGTATATTATACTCCGGAAAGAGAGGTCCCGCAAAGAAAAAGTACGCTGAAAAGAGGCCAATCCTGACAAAAAAGAGGCACATTTTAAAATGACGCAAAGAACGATTGCCCGATCCGCGTTTTCCCGCGATATAAGCGATGATGAGCCATCCGATCTTTTCTGGCACGCATGTTTTTCATGCGGGATGAAGGCCGATCTGCCGTTTTTTCCGTCCCGGTTCACGGATGCCACCCGGTCGGGCAGGCACTTCTTCCAGCATATCAATTTTCCGGAATTCGCGCTGGAAATGATTCTTTCCGGCGAGGTGGAATACCGGACGGAGGAGAAGAGCGACATCTGCCGTCAGGGCGACATCTATGTGATCCCGCCCGGCTCCACGGTCCGGTTTGCCAATATCTCCGATGCGCCGCGGAGGAAGATCGCCGTTCTTTTCAACGGGACACACGCGGGGCTGTTCGCCGATGCGCTGGGATTCCGGGAATGTCTGAAGCTCACGCCGCCGGACGCGGACGACTTTGAAAAGAGGATCCGGAAACTCGGGACGGCGATCCGGCGGAACCGTCAGCCGACGGAGAAGCTCATGCTGAAAGGCATGGAGCTTCTGCTTCATCTGCGTCAGTTCATACCGAGGAAAGAGGCGGAGCCTGGAATACAGAGGGCCTGCCGCATGGTGGATTCGGAAATCTCCAATGCTATGCTGACGGCGGAGGAGCTGGCGAAGTCCGCGGGTCTTTCCGCCTCGGATTTCCGGCAGAAATTTTACCGGACGTTCGGCATACCGCCCATGAAGTATCTGATGCAGCTCCGCATGGAAAAGGCGGGGAATCTTCTGAAGCAGACGGGGGAGAGCGTCAAGCGAATCGCCTCACAATGCGGATTCAACAGTTCTCACGCCTTCTCACGGACCTTCACCCGTCATTTCGGGCTCTCGCCCGCCGCCATGCGAAAAGCAGGAAAGGTTCAGCCTCAGAAAGGCTGATCGTTCAGCCCGCGTCCGGAAGGAGTGTCCGTACATTTTACGGATATGTCCGGGATTATCGGCAAAAGTTTGCGGGAAGTGAAGAAAAAAAATCTTGCAAAAGAGAGGAATGCGGTGTATATTCCGCAGTTTGATTTTTTCGGGAGACAACCCTATCATTAAACAGGAGACAACCAAATGAACTTCACCAATGAAGTCAAGCAGATGGTCTGCGTCGCCAAAGGTCCGAAGCACGGGCCGGCTCCGATCCCTCAGGAGGGCGCCTGGACCAAAGCCAAAGAGATCAAGGACATTTCCGGACTGACCCACGGAGTGGGCTGGTGTGCCCCGCAGCAGGGAGCGTGCAAACTCACACTGAACGTGAAGGACGGGATCATTCAGGAAGCACTGGTGGAGACCATCGGATGCAGCGGCATGACCCATTCGGCGGCCATGGCGGCGGAGATCCTGCCGGGCAAGACGCTGCTGGAAGCGCTGAACACGGACCTGGTTTGCGACGCCATCAACACGGCCATGCGCGAACTGTTCCTTCAGATCGTGTACGGACGTACGCAGACGGCGTTCTCCGAGGGCGGACTGCCCATCGGCGCCGGACTGGAAGACCTGAAGCAGCTGCGTTCCATCACGGGGACCATGTACAGCACGAAGGAAAAGGGCGTGCGGTATCTGGAAATGGCCGAAGGCTATGTGACCGGACTGGCCCTGGACAAGCAGAACAAGGTGATCGGATACGAATTTGTGAATCTGGGCAAGATGATGGAATTCGTGAACAAGACGCCGGAAGCGGAACTGGAAAAGATGTCCGTGAAGGATTTCGTGAAGAAGTTCCAGAAGAGCTACGGCCGGTTCGCCGACGCCGCAAAAGTCATCAACCCGCGCAAGGCGTAAGGAGGAGAGATCATGGCACTTTTCGAAAGTTATGAACGCCGGATCAAACAGATCACGAAATTTCTGAAGGACAACGGGATCTCCTCTCTGGAGGAAGCCGAGAAGATCACGAAGGGCAAGGGCCTGGACATCTATCAGCGCGTGAAGGACATCCAGCCCATCTGCTTCGAGAACGCCTGCTGGGCGTATCTGGTGGGCGCAGCCGTGGCCATCAAGCGCGGCCAGACGGTCGCCAGCGAGATCGCCAAGACCCTGGGCGAAGGACTGCAGAGCTTCTGTATCCCGGGCTCCGTGGCGGATGACCGCAAGGTGGGTATCGGGCACGGGAATCTGGCCAGCATGCTTCTTTCCGAAGACACGAAGTGCTTTGCGTTCACGGCGGGCCATGAGTCCTTTGCCGCGGCGGAAGGCGCCATCGGCCTGGCCAAGTCGGCCAACAAGGTCCGTAAGAACAAACTGCGTGTAATCCTGAACGGCCTCGGCAAGGACGCCGCCCAGATCATCGCCCGGATCAACGGATTCACCGGAGTCGAAACCGAATTCAATTACGCCACCGGCAAGCTCAAGATCCTTTCCGAGACGAAATTCGGAAACAATCCCGACCGTCTGGCCGTCCGCTGCTATGGCGCTGACGACGTCCGCGAAGGCGTCGCCATCATGTGGAAGGAAGATGTGGATATTGCCATCACGGGCAACTCCACGAACCCCACGCGGTTCCAGCATCCGGTCATGGGCACCTACAAGAAGGAGCGCCTGGAAGCCGGAAAGAAGTTCTTCTCCGTGGCCTCCGGAGGCGGAACGGGCCGTACGCTTCATCCCGATAACATGGCCGCCGGTCCCGCCAGCTACGGCATGACCGACACCATGGGCCGCATGCACTCCGACGCCCAGTTCGCCGGGTCCTCATCCGTCCCCGCGCATGTGGAGATGATGGGTCTGATCGGCATGGGCAACAACCCGATGGTCGGCGCATCCGTGGATGTGGCCGTGGCCGTGGCCCAGGCGATGACCGGCAAGTCCGCCAAAGCTCCGGCTGCCAAGCCTGTCGCGAAGAAGGCCGCTGCCAAACCCGCCGCGAAGGCCGTTGCGGTGAAGAAGGCCGCTGCCAAGCCCGTCGCGAAGGCCGTTGCGGTGAAGAAGGCCGCTGCCAAACCCGCCGCGAAGGCCGTTGCGGTGAAGAAAGCCGCTGCCAAGCCTGCCGCGAAGAAGGCTGCAAAGAAAAAATAAAACCGATCGTTCCCGATCGGTCCCGTGCGGCGTCCTGCGCCTGATTTGACGCAGTACGCCGCTCATAAAAACGGCGGCATCGTGCGGGCGTGTCCCGGCGGCTGGATCAGTCTCCGGTTTTCTGTCTGCGCGGTGCCGTCCGGCATTTTCCGCCGTCCCGTATTTCCGTATGTCGAAAGGATACCGCCATGAAAGGCAAACGCATCATTCCCGTGAAAAAGCGCATCCGGAAGGAAGAAGAGGCCGTTTCCGCGCCGGAGTCTTCCCCTGCTGCTTCGTTTCCCTCGTCCTCGCTGCCTTCCATAGCCATCGTCGGGCGGCCCAATGTGGGAAAATCCTCGCTCTTCAATGCAATCCTCGGACGCCGTCTGGCCATCGTGCATTTTGACAGCGGCGTCACCCGTGACCGTGTCAGCGAGCCCTGTCTGTGGAAGAAGCGTCTGTTTCTCCTGACCGACACGGGCGGACTGGGCATGTACTGCGGCGAGACGCGGGGCCTTTCCTTCTGGGATAAAATGATCGCGGAACAGGCGGATGCGGCCATCGAAACCGCGGATGTGATTCTTTTCGTGGTGGACGTGCAGGCGGGCCTGAATCCACTGGACTCCGGAATTGCCGAACGGCTCCGGACCTGCGGGAAGAAGGTGATCCTGGTGGCCAACAAGGCGGACAATCCGGAAGACGTCTCCCATGCGGACGAGTTTCATGCGCTGGGCTTCGATTCCGTCTACCCGGTCTCCTGTCTGCATCGTACGGGGATCGGCGATGTCATGGAAGCCGCCCTCAGCGGCCTGATCCGGATCGACGCCGATTCCATTCCCCGGGAGTCCCGCTTCAAGATCGCGGTATTGGGGCGCCCCAATGTGGGGAAATCCTCTCTGGTGAACCGGCTCCTCGGCGAGACCCGGGTCATTGTCAGCGACGTGCCCGGCACGACGAGGGACGCCGTAGATTCGGAGCTCACGCTGGACTGCGACGGCGTGGAAGTTCCCGCGCTGCTGGTGGATACGGCGGGCTTGCGGAAAAAATCCAAGGTGGACGGTGCGGTGGAGCAGTACAGCATGATGCGTGCGGCGGCGGCGCTGGAATCCTGCGATCTGGTGCTGTTCGTGCTGGAGGCCAGCGTGGGGGAGGCGACATCGCAGGACAAGACCATTGCGAGGATGATCGAAGAGTCCGGCAAGGCCTGTATTCTGGTGGTGAACAAGTGGGACGTGCGCCTGGAAAACAGCACGAAGGAGTCCATCCTCAAGGAAGTCCGTTATACGCTGCCCAAGATGCCCTACGCGCCCGTGGTGTTTCTTTCTGCGGCAACCGGCTGGAACTTTCAGGAATTGTACCGCACCATCACCCAGGTGCGCACGCAGCTTTCCGTCCGGATCGCCACCTCCCAGCTGAACCGGGTGATCCAGGAGGCTGTGGACCGGAACCTTCCGCCCGTGATCGGCGTCAAGCCGCTCAAGATCTACTACGGAGCCATGGTGGCGGGTGCGCCGCCCCGTTTCGTCCTTTTCGTCAACGATCCGAAACTCTGCGCGGAAACCTACCGGACCTATCTGGTGAACTGCTTCCGCAGGAGCTTCGGCCTTACCGGACTGCCCATCCGGATCCGTCTGGAAGCCCGGTCGCGCCGCGATCTCTCCGAGGTGGTGCATCACGCCGGCTCGACGCATCGCAAAAAAATTGCAAATGCGAAGCAGTACAAAGATGAAATGGCGCGGCGGCGCGAGATCCGGATCCGGAAGAAACGGGAAGAGGGAAAGAACTGATCTTTCCTTCGTTTACGTTACTTTTTCGCGAACTCGATATACTCCAGGAAGCAGACGGCCCGCGTCCCCGTGTACTGGCTGTTGGTGGAGACGGAAAGCGCCAGTCCGGAGGGGATCTCATCGGTATCGAAAAGCCGTTTGATATCGTCGCGCACGTTCCGTTCTTCCGTGTACCAGACGTTCAGCCCGTCCTTCTCGTCACGCATGGAGCGCCAGTATGTGGTCACGAGCCCGTTGTAGACGGACTTCCCCGTCTCGCCCTTCGGCGTCACGGTCTGCCAGGCATAGGAAACGCTGGTCTGTGTGAAGCGGCCGTATCCGATATAAATGGAAATTCCCTGATCGTCCTTCGCCTTGATCCGGGCATCTGCGCCGGCGGGCAGGACTTCGACCTTCCACTTCCAGCGCATGATCGGATATTTCTCCAGGTCGATATCCTCCATATCGAACAGAACGACGCCCGTAGCCCGGTCCGCGGTCATGCGGAGGACCCGGGTTCCCGATTCGGCATCCCGCACGATATCGAATACGGCGTCCTTCGTTCCGAATTTTCCCCGGTACTCCCAGCCGGTCGGTGCATTGTCCGATATCTGTTTCGCCCGGAAGTCGAGGCGGATCGAATCGCCTGCGGCGAGGGAGCCGATCGGAAAGAATGAGGCGAGAAAAAGGATTGCGGCGGATAAGGCGTGGTGTTTGCCGTTGTTCATGCTGTGTAACTCCTGTCGCTGCGGAGGTCTTCCGCGTAGGTTATTTTTCGATTGTTTTCCCTGTGTTCCAGCAGATAGGGCCGGATGGAGGAAAAGCGTTCCATGATCTGGGCATCGTCAGTGAAGGATCCGCCGGAGGCCAGTGCACAGTCGTACGCGCGGCACAGCGGCTCCAGCGGAAAGATCTGCGGCGTTTCCGCGCCCCGGAGCGGTTCCCGGTCGATGGTCTCCGCCGAGGTCCCGTCGGGTGCGATCCGCTTCACCGTATCGCTGATCCGATGGCAGAGCAGGGCGCCTCCATATTTCCGGGCCGCGTCCAGACAGTCGAGAAAGAGCGATTCGGAAAGGAAGGGGCGTGCCGCATCGTGGACGGCGGCGAATCGAATGCCGGGGAGCTTCATCGCGGCGGCCAGCGCATTCCGGACGGAATGACAGCGCGTTTCGCCGCCGTGCACGAAGATCAGCGGGATATCGGGAAGATACCGGTGCGCCGTCTCCCGGAAGCGCGATTCATCGGTTGGATTGACCGCCAGAATGATGCGGCCCGGCGCCAGAACCTTCGACAAAGTCCGGAGACAATACACGAAAACGGGGAAGCCGTCCAGCATGGCGAAAAGTTTGTTCCCGAGCTGAAAACGACGGGAAGATCCCGCGGCGGCCACAATCAGGGCCGTATCGGTGACGAGCTCGCCCGGAGACGTACTCATTTGACTTTCCTGAGTTTTTCCAGGAAGAGGACGACCCGCGAATCGCCCGCGTATTCATCCTTCACCAGGGCATTCAGCTCTTCCAGCATCTTTTTCCGGATTTCCCGGTTCAGAAGGATCCGGGGTTTTCCCGCCGCGTGGATGATGGCCGCCAGACGCAGGGGCGCGGGGGCCGGGGCATCGTCTTTCAATACGTCCTTGCTCGCGATGCGGATCTGTTCCGCGTTTTCATCCGATGAAAAAACAGCGGCGAACACGAAATCCGGATCCTTCTTTTCCACATTGAGCAGCGCGGCGGAGACCGTGTCCTCTTCCCCCGCCTTGACCACCTGGGAAAGCAGAACCGTCTTTCCTTCCGGATGGATCTGCAGTTCCGCACGTTTTTCCGCCGGATCCTCCTTTTCGGGGGACACGGCCAGAAGGATGCAGACTCCGGATTCGAACGGAGAATCCATGCAGACAGCGCCCTGACGGAACGTATCCTTTGCCGTGGGGCGCAAAGAGAATTCGTTCAGGGCGAAAAGCCGGATCAGACCCGGATTCAATGCCTCGGTCACGACCGGCGGCTCCACGGGCGCTTCCGTTTCCGCGGGCTTCGCCGGCGCTTCTTCCGCTGCCTCTCCTTTCTCCGCGGGGACGGCAACGGGGGCAGGGGGCGTCTTGACGGAGGCTTCGATCGTCTGCGCGGGGAGTGCGGCGGCTCCGGCTTTTTCCGGCAGGGGCTTCTCCTGTTTCTTTTTTGTCGGCGCCAGGATCATAGCGAAAAGAAGGAGTGCGACCACCGCGACCGCGCCCACCTGGATCACCACGGCTCCCCGGATCCGCTTGATCCATACCGGGGATTCCGTCGGGGCGTTGAGCTGTTCGCGGACCGCTTCGTCAAGGGCCTTTTCGCAATCGGGATCGAGACGTCCGGAAAAGGTTCGCGGATACGACCTTGCCGCATCGTTTTCGAATCTTCTCTGTTCGTCCAGCTTTGCCGCGCACTCGGGGCAGACGGCAAAATGAAGTTCAGCGGCCTGTCTCTCCTCGGGGGAGAGATCATCCGTCAGAAATTTTGTCATAACGTCGGGGGTGATGTGGTTGTAGTTCATATTTGTATGACCTCCCGTTCGATCAGATTTGTCTGTTTTTCAAGTTTTCTTCCGCAGCCTGCAGCTTCTCGATCACGTCCTCTTTCTTCAGATCGAGGATTCCGGCTATCCTTCCGCAGCTCAATCCCTGCTCGAAACGGAGCGAAAGAAGCTCCTGTTCCCGTCCGGAAAGCGATTGGATCGCCCGGCGCATGCCCGATTCCGGCGTTTCACCCGGATAGGTCTGAAAATCGTTTTTCTCGCCGGATCCTTTTTTGAGGCAGAATTCGCGGACCCGTTTCAGCAGCCAGGGACCGGGATCGGACGGTGCGCTTTCTCCGGGAAATAGACGAACCAGATCCAGAAGTGCCGCCAGAGTCGCCTCTTCGGCCTTTTTCCGGTCATGAAGGAACTGGAAAGCGTAACGAATCAACCGTCCTTCCCAGACGCCGGCCAGTTTTTGAATTTCCTGGTATCCGTACATATTCTCGTTGACTCCCTGCTGAAATGAATGCTGCGTTTGGGAAATATACAGCGGAAACAACGATTTTCAATTCTCGGATCGAACAACGGCCGGGTTTTTATGTTTTTTCTGTACCCGATGCGCATGATGGAAGACAAACATAAAAAAAAGTATTTTTCTCCGCGTGCCGGACTGGAAAAGGAAGGAAAGGCCCGGTATATTACCGGGAATGAAAGAACGAGGATGGAATCAAGCAAACAAGTCAGTCAGGGGACGAACGATGAAATTTTTCAATACCATGGGGCGCAGTCTGGAGGATTTCAAACCGCTGGAGCTGGGAAAGGCAAAGCTCTACACCTGCGGTCCGACCGTTTACAATTTTGCTCATATCGGAAACTTCCGGGCGTATCTTTTCGAGGATATGCTGAGGCGGACTCTGGAATATCACGGATATCAGGTGACGCAGGTCATGAATCTGACGGACGTGGATGACAAGACGATCCGCGATTCCCGCGCGGCCGGACTGAGCCTGAATGACTTCACGGCGAAGTACAAGAAGGCGTTTTTCGAGGACCTGGCGGCGCTGCGGATCGAACCCGCGGAACATTATCCGGAGGCCACGAAGCACATCGGGGAAATGATCGACATGATCCAAGCCCTGATGGACAAGGGGTTCGCCTATCAGTCCGAAGACAAATCCATCTATTTTTCCATTGAAAAATGCCCCGGATACGGCAAGCTGGCCCGGATCGATATGACCAGCCAGCGCGTGGGCGAACGGGTCCGCAGCGACGAATACGCCAAGGACTCCGTAGCGGATTTCGCCCTTTGGAAGGCCTGGGATGAGAAGGACGGAGATGTAAAATGGGACAGCCCGTGGGGGCCGGGCCGTCCGGGCTGGCACATCGAGTGCAGCGCCATGAGCCGGAAATATCTGGGCAATACGTTCGACCTGCACACGGGCGGGATCGACAACATGTTCCCGCATCACGAAGACGAAATCGCGCAGAGCGAGTCCGCCAACGGATGCCGGTTCGTCAACTACTGGCTGCATTGCGAGCATCTGACGGTGGGAAAACAGAAGATGTCCAAATCCCTCGGGAATTTCTACACCCTGCGCGATCTTCTCAACAAAGGATATACGGGTGCGGAGATTCGCTGGGCACTGACGGGCACCCATTACCGTTCCAAGCTGAACTTCGATTTCTCTTCGCTGGATCAGGCCCGTGCCGCACTGCGGAAATTCCGTGACTGCTTCGTGCGTCTGGCCGCGCTGCCTGAAGGCGAGGCCGGGATCGCCGAGACGGAAGCCCTTTGCGCCCGTGCCAAAGAGGCCTTCGGCGCCGCATACGCCAACGACCTGAACGCCGCGGCCGGGATCGCCGAAGTCTTCCGGTTCACCCGTGACGTCAACGGCCTGATGGCGAAAAAGCAGATTGCCGGGACCGCGGCAAAGCGGATCCTGGAACAGTATCGGGATTTTGACCGGATCATCGGGTGTCTGGATGTGGATGCAGCGCTGGCGGCGAAGCCGGAGGCGGATGCGGAGGAAGATGTTCCGGCGGAGATCCGGGCTCTGATCGCCAAACGGACTGAGGCCAAGAAGGCAAAGGATTTCGCAACGGCCGACGCCGTGCGCGATGAATTGAAGCAGCTGGGCTGGACCGTGACGGATACTCCGTCCGGGCCGAAAGCGAAGAAGCTCTGATCCCCGCACAGCCCGGAGAGGATACGCCATGCCCGGATTTCTGATCTCGCATGTGAAACTGTATGACGGCACCGGCGCACCGCCGCAGACGGCGGACGTGGCCGTATCCAACGGCGTGATCGCAGGCATCACCCCGGGTGGCGCGGTCTCTCATTCGGGGCTGAAGGAGATCAATGGAGACGGGCTGTGTCTGGCGCCCGGGTTCATCGACGTGCACGGTCATTCCGACAGCGATATTCTGGAATTGCCGGGAGCGGACAGCAAGATCTCCCAGGGCATTACCACGGAGATTGCCGGCAACTGCGGTTTTTCCGATTTTCTGGAACGCAATGACGGCGGATTCGAATCCTATGCCAGGGAAGTGGATGCGGCAAAGCCAGCGATCAATCTGGCGTGCCTGGTCGGGCACAATACGCTGCGTACCCTCGTGATGGGAGAGACCGCCCGTCCCGCGTATCCCCACGAGGCGGAGAAGATGCGCCGTCTGGCGGCGGAAGCTCTGGCCCGGGGCGCCGCGGGCCTTTCCAGCGGACTCTGGTATTCGCCGGGGATCTTTGCGGATCAGGAAGAGGTCTGCTCGCTGGCGTCGGCTCTGCGAGGAACGGGGAAAGTCTATGCGACGCACCTCCGGAGCGAGGGCGATACGCTGATCGAATCGATCCGGGAGGCCTGTGCCATTGCCCGTGCGGGAAGCGGACTTCTCCAGATCAGTCATTTCAAGACCTGGGGCAGCACGAACTGGGGAAAGCTCGCCGGGGCATTGTCGGTCATCGAGGAGGAACGGAAAACGGGTCTCCGGATCACGTTGGACCGCTATCCGTATCTTTACGCAGGAACGGGCCTCCGGATGTGTCTGCCCGCTCCCTGGTCGGCCATGACGCCCGAACGGATCCATTCGCTTCTGCAGTCGGAAGAGGACCGGGAGAAACTTGCGGCCGAATTGAAAAAGACCGGACCTTCCGGATGTTCCTGGGACCGGATCCTTCTGGCCGGCACGGATGTTCCGGCTCATGAAAAATATCTGGGAAAAACGATCCTTCAGTCCGCCTCGGCGGAAGGAGTGGATCCGGCGGAGTTCTGTGTCCGGCTTCTGGCGGATGAGCTGAACCCGTTCGCCATGTCGGGACTGCTTTGCGGCGAAAATCTGGAAACGATCCTGAAACAGGATTCCGT
Source organism: Lentisphaeria bacterium (assembly GCA_017615635.1). Lineage (GTDB taxonomy): Bacteria > Verrucomicrobiota > Lentisphaeria > Victivallales > UBA1829 > RGIG8244. Next base: position 4,817 of record JAFZZR010000072.1, on the reverse strand, counting down.
CATGCCGGGCTCCGATGCCGGGCTCGCATCCTTCCAGGTAAAAAGCGCCCATCCCCGCAAGTTCGGTACCATGGGCCGGTTCTTCCGCATGACCGCCGGCCTGACGTCTCCCGAGGAAGCCGTCAGGCGCATGACGTCCCTGGCCGCCGATGTTTTCCATCTGAAAGGACGGGGCCGGATCGCCCCGGGATACATAGCGGATCTGGTCCTCTTCGACGAACAACGGTTCCAGGCGCCGGAAGATTATGCGGATCCCGTCCGGCCCGTGCCCGGGATCGAGGCCGTCTGGGTCTCCGGAGAACTTGCCTGGACGCCCGGCGGCGGATCCGTCGGCCGTTCCGGACGCTTTCTGCGGATCCCGAACAGAAAAGAATGAAAGGGTCAAGACGATGAAAACGACAGTACGATTCACCATGATGCCGGGATCGGACGATCTGAAGCCCCGGAAGGCCCATGCGGATGATGCGGCATGGGATCTCCGAGCGAGGACGGATCTGACCGTTCCCTCCCGGATCCCGACGCTGGTTCCCACTGGTCTGAAGCTGGAACTTCCGGTCGGCTTCGAAGCGCAGATACGGCCCCGGAGCGGGCTGGCGGCAAAATCGGGCATCACGTTGCTCAACACGCCGGGGACCATCGATGCCGGATACCGGGGCGAGGTGGCGTGCATCCTCTTCAACACGGCGGAAAAGCCCTACGAGGTCCGGCGGGGCGACCGGATCGCGCAGATGGTCATAGCCCGTCTTCCCGATGTGGAGCTGGTGGAAACGGACGAGCTGTCCGCCAGTGAACGGGCGGAAGGCGGCTTCGGCTCCACGGGGAAATGATTCCATGAACGGGGAACCGGAAAAGAAAGAACGTCTTCGGGACCGGCTGTTTCTTCTGGCGGCGTTTCTCCTGCCGTTCTGCGCCATCGTGGCCATCCGGCTTCTCATGGCGCATTCCTGGGGGGAAGTCGGATACGATGCCATGTATCACGCCGGGATCGCGAAGCTGGGCCCCTCCGTGATCACGGGCGGAGAGTTTCCCTGGCTGGATTCGTCCATCTGGAAAACGGCGTTTGCGGACAAGGAAATGCTGTATCATCTGTCGCTGTGGGCGATCTTCCGGATACAGGCTCTTTTCGGCGTCACGGCGGAACCGCCCTTCCATTTCGCAGCGGCATTTTTCCTGATGCTGCTCTGCGGATCTTTTGTCTTTGCCGGTATCCGCTTCCGTGTTCCTCCGGCCCTGCTGTGCGCCGGGTCTCTTCTGTTCACTCTGCTCACTCCGACCTGGACCTACCGCATGGCCATGATGCGGCCGCTCATCGTTTCCATTGCCTTTTTCCTGCTGATCTGCGGACTTCTGGAGCGGGGTTCGCTGAAAGCGAGGTTCATCCAGGTGGCGGTGATCTCATTCCTCTATTCCTGGACCTATTCCAACCCGCATTTCATCGTGATCCCGGTCCTGGTGTTTTCGCTTTTTGCCCTGGCACGTGACGGCGTCCGGATCCTGCTGCTGCCTCTGGTGTCGCTGGTGTCGGTTTTGCTGGGGCTTCTGGCGCACCCGCAATTTCCCAATTCCTTCAAGATCTGGAAACTGCAGTCGTGGGACGCGCTGCTTTCCCCGCTTCTGGCCGATCACCTGATCTCCAAACCCACGGAAATGCTTCCTCCTTCCTTCATCTGGGGCGTTTATGCGTTGCCTCTTTTCCTCATGACCTATGTGACTGTGCTCTATATGATCCGCCTGACGGAACGGAAGGGATGGCGGAATATCTCGCCTTCTCTGTTCGCTCTGGCGTTTCTGGCCTGGGGATTCACCGGCGGCATTTTCCTGGCCATGCGGTCCATGGAGTACGCGGCGCCCCTGACCGTTCTGCTTTTCCTGATCCTTCTTGCCCGGGCGCAGGAGGAGGATCTGCTGAATCCGTTCCGCCGGACGGGCGTGAAAGTGCAGCTGACCGTTCTGTTTCTGCTTTCCCTCTCGCTGGGCGGCTTTGTCATGACCAAAACGATCCTGGACGGACGCAAAGCCATCAATCACGTGCCGCGGGGGATCGCCATGTGGATGAAGGAGAACCTGGAGCCGAACGAAGCCGTGATCAATCTGGACTGGAGCGATTTTCCCATGCTTTTCTACGCCAGTCCCGATCACCGGTATCAGTGGGGATTGGATCCCGTTTTCTCTCTGGCGGTTCAGCCGGAAAAAACGCACCTCATGAATTCGACCCGGACGATCGACAAGATCCCCCCGGCCAGTTCTCTGATGAAACGGGTGTTCGGCTGCCGCTATGCCGTGCTTCTGTATCCCCGGTTCCAGCATGCCGCCTTTCTGCAGCAGAACGGCTGGCGGCTGAAGTACAAGGTCATGTCTCCCGACGACAGCAACCGGCTGGAAGGATGGATTTTTGCGCTGGATGCGAGGGATTCTCTCTCTTCACACAATGCGCCTGCCCGGATGATGAAGGGCAGGAAGAACCCGAAATAAGATGCGGATAATTCCGCGTCAGGGCTTTTCGGTGACGATGTCCGGACCCCGCAGAAGTTCTCCTTCCACTTCGGTCTTATAGAGCTTCTTCTCCAGATCCCTGTTTTCCCCGGCCAGCTGGATCGAATTCACCGTGTAGGAATAGGCTGTGGCGGAATTGTCTTCCGTGTTCCAGCCGGGCGCCTGCGTGTTGCTGAGCTGATCCTGACGGGCTTCGCCGTCGGCGATCCGGCGGACCCGCAGAAGCAGGACCCCGTTGGCTCCGTTTTCCAAAGCTCTCTTCCGCAGCTCCTTGCGGAAACTGACGGAGTCCGCTCCGGCTGCGGCGGGCGAGACGTAGGTGAACCGTCCCAGCGTCCGGAAGTCGGAGGGAACATTCTCCCGGTCGGAGAAAAAGGCAACTTCGGAATCCGGATCCAGGGCATCCAGTTCTTCGCCCTGATAGTCCCAGGACGAGCAGGCGGAGAGGACCGTTCCGAGAATCACGGCGGCGGAAACGGAGCATAACATTTTTTTCTTCCGGATCATCATTTTATTTCCTCGACAGCAGGGGTTGTTTTGACAAAATTCAGGCCGCTGCGACGGAAAAGATCGCGGTATGCCTGATCGACGTCGTCCGGGAATATGACGGACGGCATATCCTTTCCGGCGGACGACCTGTGCAGAAAATCTTCCTGTTTTCCTGTCTCCGGGATCCAGTTCAGCCAAGGAAGCCGGGAAAGATCGTTTTTGCCGTTTTCCTTCTTCTCCGCATAAAGGAACACGGTCCCGTCCGCGGTCAGCCCGTCCGCATTTTCATCGCAGAGAAGAATGTACCGGAGATCGAACGGATCGGGCTCCGCGGGCGCGTCCTGCGAGGAAAACAGACGATCGTACCAGGGACGCGGCTGCGTCTCCGGATCCGGCGGGATGGTCCGGGGAAGAATGGCCGCGGCTATGGGGCAGGGGAACATGGAGCGCTTCAGAAAAAAGGAATCCGTCACTTCCGTGAGAATGAGACGGGGGGCGTTCTCGCTCCATTGGTGGAAGACAAGTTTTGCCTTTTCCTTTCTCCGGTCCGGCAGCCCCGTGAAGACGACAACGGCGTCCGCCCGGAGTTCCATGGACCGGAGCAGAGCCTCGTTGAGCTGTGCGGCTGTCGGCCGCTCGTCGGGCAGGGGCAGGGCGCCGTCCGGGGGCGTGATGTAGACGGGTCCGGCCATTTTGACGGACAGAGCCTGATCCATGAACGCCTCCAGCTCCTTTTCCTCCAGCGGATCACCCTGACAGTTGAAGAAGACGGGGACAACGATCTTATTGGTAAAATGTTCATTCACGAACCGACCGGCCGCGGAAGCCCGCAGGATCCGGAGTTCGTTTGCCTCTTCGATGGCCGCCCGGGTCCTGTCGTCTGCAGTGAAATCCAGTTTGTCATGGATCTGAAACGAGGCTTCGGAGACGGCCTTGCCGGTGGCCTTCCCGATCCGGTCAAAGATATTTTCGCGAGGCGGTTCCTGCGCAGATGCGGCGAAACTCAAAAAAAGGGCGGCCGGGAAAAGCAGAGAGAACGATCGAAAAAGCGGTTTCATGAAAGGAGTTCCCGATATTATTTCCCCGAGCTCTCCGTTTTCGGCGCCGCATCGAGAATCTCGCGGATCTTTCTGGTAAGCGTGCTGATCCGGTGCGGTTTTTCCAGAAATCCCGCGGCTCCGTTATCCAGAAGATCCTTGAGCGAATCGGCGGAGACGTATCCGCTGGAAAGGAGAACACGGACATCGGGATCGATGGCTTTCAGCTGGTAGAAGGTGGTATGTCCGCCTTGTTTCGGCATGATCATATCCAGCAGAACCAGATCGATCTGATGGGGATTCTCCCGGTAGATGGAGACGGCGTCCTCTCCGTTTTCAGCCAGAAGGACGGAGTAGCCCAGACTTTGAAGGGCTTCGATCAGGAAATCCCAGACTGTCTCCTGATCGTCGACGATCAGGATCGTTTCCGTGCCTCTCGGCAATGCCTCCATTGTTTTCGCCTCTCCTGTTGAACAGATGAAAATACAATCATAGAATTATACTCTGAAAAAGGGAAAAAGTCAAGTCATCAATTTCTTTTTTGGCAAAAAAAGCGCTGAAAAGAGACTGCCCGCGAAACCAGGAGTACTGGGGGGACTGGGGGGACTGGGGGGACTGGATGGCCTGGGGCGGCCTCGCGCAAAACATTGGTTGCCGCGCTTTTTCCTAGTATTCCCGGCAAAACAAACGTCAGTTGTTTTCAGAAAGGATCAGGCCTGCGCCCGGATCTTCGAAGAGACGTCGGCAACCAGTTCCGCACGGCTTTTCTCCACAGGCATATTCACCCGGTTCCGGATG
>JAFZZR010000071.1 GCA_017615635.1 Lentisphaeria bacterium | reverse complement strand
GGCCAGGATCCTCTGAACGGCAGGGACTGCGTGTCCACGCGGGCATAGCGCATGAGACGCTCTTTTACCTTTTCATACCATACGGTTCCGCTCACAGGGAGTCACTCTCCCAGGGATTGATCCGGACGGGATCCTGATTGAGGAAAGCTTTCTGGGCTTCGCTCAGATGTTTCCGGTTGATGATCGCTTCGTACACATATTCCCGGAAATACTTCTCGCTGCATACGAAATAGCCCTTCTTCCCGGCCGATTCGCCCCAGCTGTTCTCGATCTTCCAGCGGTTCGGCACGCCTGTTTCATCGAAATTCACCCCGACAAAGATCATGGCATGCGTGGCGAAGCTGTCATGGTACTGCAGACGCTCGCCCTTTTCCATAAAGAAATCGATCCCGCCCATCAGCCCCTCAAAGTCGAGGCTGTCCGGATCCCAGATCCCCTTGTCCCTGTCACCGTAAGCGCCGGAATCGCAGCCGAACCAGACCGGTTCGCCGTCCTCCAGCTGCCGGATGATCAGCGTCTCCAGTTCGTCCATGGTCAGATTGAGGCATGTGATGTCGCTGTCGGCCATGGAGCCCGAATAATGGAATATGTAATGGCAGTTCATCGGAAGACCGCTTGTCGGATGATTGGTCACCGTGACATAATCCTCCAGTACGGTCCCGGCGTATTTTTCGTAGAAGGATCTGCCGGTCAGTCCGTGTTCCGCATGGAACGCGTTGTCCTTGTCCCGGTATTCAAACGAGAACGAGACGGGCGGCTCTCCGAAGGCGATGCATTCCATCCTGTAGAATTCCTCGAGCATTTCCTCCTTGGCGGCTTCCAGATCGGCGCCCTCCGCCGCCAGCGCGCGCAGCCTGGCAGCGTCCTTGCGGAGGAGGCTGTTATAAAGCTTCAGAAACTTTTCCGTATGCGTGGACTGCCAGGTCTCCGGCATGACATCCGCCGGGACGACGCCGTATTTCTTCACAAGATCGGCCGCCATGGTCCAGTAGCCTCCGTCCGACATGCCTTCCAGGATGAATTCCATCATGCGGTCATTCAGGGGCTTGTCCGCGTTGTCGATCACCATTTCCAGCACATTGTTCGCCTTTTCCAGCTTATCGTAAAATGAAAGATAATTCCCCGACAGTTCGAAATGCTCGAGTCCGCATTTCTCCGCCACCCGTTCGCGCAGGATGTTCATGACGGCATACAGCCAGCATCTTCCGCTCTGCTGCTGCCAGGTGATCCCGTTCGTCTTCAGTTCGACGGAAAAATCTCCGTTCAGTTTTGCCGCTTCTGACGGCACAAAGGCAAGATCCTTGATCTCCGTTTTCGCAAGTGCCGCCTGCAGGGTCCGGATCTCCTTCCTTCCGCTTTCACGGTTCCGGAACCGTTCCAGCTGATCCATCGTGATTCCCTTCATATTCTTCCCTTCCGGGGCCGTGTCCGGTCTTTTCGCATCCGTGCCGCGGTCCCTCTGCCATCCGGCTTTCATTGCCGCTTTGCAATTGAAGCGGCTGTGAAATCATTTTATCATCGCTCCCGTTCCTTCACAACGGAAAATGCTCCTCACGACCCCGAAACGCCTGTCTTCCCGTCCCGATATCTTCCCTCTTCCTCCCCGTTCCGGGTCCGGAACGGTATTCCCCATATGCAAACCGCGGAAAAACGATTATGATAGGAACAGGAAAGCGGACGCTCCGTCAGATTCCGTCTTTCACAGGAGGGACATACAGCGGTGAAAAAATGCAAATACTGCGGAACACTGAATGACAATCCCGCATCCAGCTGCAAGGCATGTTCTGCAAGCGATTTCGTGTTCATCTGCGACAACTGCGGCAGCGAGATCGAAAAAGGGCAGTACTGCTCCCGGTGCGGGGTCCGGATCGGGTCCGTCAGACAGATCTGTCCGAAATGCGGGACCGCATATTATACCAACGCCTGTCCGAACTGCGGATATACCCGGCAGCGGCCGGAGGAATCCACCGTCCGCGTCGTGACCGTTCCGGCTGAAACGCCGAAAAAAAAGCGGAGCGGCTGGGCCACGTTCGGCCTCGTCCTGCTCTGGATCTACTTTCTTCCCATTATGGGAACGATCACCGTCTGGAAAAGCAAAAAGCTTTCAACCGTCTATAAACTGATCATCACCGTCGTCATCTGGGGCATCATCGCGCTTGCTTATTCCGAATCAAATTGATCCGCGGAACGTTTCCGGGATGTGTTCCCGGGCATCGCGCTCCCATGATCATCCGGATGTCATTCCGTTCCCGCAAAAACTACATCTCCTGTTCAGAAACCCCGTCTTATGACAGGGCAAAACAATGAGGAGGCATGAAGATGGAAAAAGGAAACGTACTCGTTATCGGCAATTCCGGCGTCGGAAAATCCACGCTGATCAATTCCGTTCTGGGCGAAGAAGCCGCCAGGACCGACTGGGGCACGCACGGAACCACGACCAGGCTGGAGATTTATGAATCAAAAGACGGTCAGGTCCCGTTCCGCGTGATCGACACGATCGGATTCGAACCGAACTACCTGAAGGAGCGAAGGGCGATCAACGCCGTCAAAAAATGGTCCCGGGACTGCGCCAAAAAAGGCGGGGAAAACAACCGCATCGACGTGATCTGGTTCTGCGTGGACGGAACCCGGTCCAAACTGTTTCCGGAGGACATCCGCCGGATGACACGGGCCGTCGCCATGTGGAAATCCGTTCCGGTCATCACGGTGATCACCAAATCCTATTCCGTTCCGGACCGCGAAAAAAACATCGAAATGGTGCGCACGGCGTTTGACCGGCAGAAACCGTTCCGGGACAATCTGAAGGAGGTCATTCCGGTCGTTGCGCAGATCTATACGATCAACGATAACGCCTATGCGGCACCGGAAGGAATCCCGCAGCTGATCGACGCGACCAACGCGCTCATGCCGGAGGGCAGCAGGGCTTCGGCGCATGACCTCGCGCAGTTTGTCCTCGGCCGGAAAAGAGTGCTCGCGCAGTCCGTCGTCGGCGCCGCAACAGCGGGCGCCGTCGTAGTCGGCGCCGTTCCCCTCCCCATTCCGGACGGCGCGATCCTGACGCCGACGGAAATCATGGAGGTCAACAGCCTCGCCAGAATCTACGGGATCGACCGGAAGGACGGAAGCAAGCGCTTCCTGAGTTCCATCATCGAGGCGGGCACGGTCGGTCTGGTCGCCAAATCGATCATCGCGGCGCTGAAAGCCGTCCCGGGCATCAATATCGCGGCGAGCGTGCTCAACGCGATCATCGCGGGTGTGATCGTCGCGGTGATCGGCGAAAGCTCCATCTACGCGTTCGAACAGGTCTTCCTCGGAAAGAAATCCATGGAGGATACCGACTGGATCAAAAAACTCATGGACGCCCGGATCAGCGACTCCGTGCTCGGAAAAGCGAAACCGATCCTCGAGAAGCTGAGCGGTTCGTCCGACAAAAAGGAAATCCAGCGGGCCGTGCTGGATCTCGTCCAGATGATCATCGGCAAACAGCAGGGTTCTGAAAAAATCGGCCAGGGAAAGGACCAGTGAGCATGAAAACGATCTACCTTGCCGGGGGTTGTTTCTGGGGGACCCAGAAATTCTTTGACCAGTTCGCGGGCGTGATCAGTACGTCCGTCGGATACGCGAACGGCGGAACGGATAATCCCTGCTACCGGGACGTATGCCTCGGAAGCGGACACGCGGAGACCGTCAGAATCGATTTCGATGAACAGAAGCTCTCCCTTGCGGACCTTCTCGAATACTACTTCATGGCGATCGATCCCACCTCCGTCAACCGGCAGGGCGGGGATGCCGGCATCCAGTACCGGACGGGGATCTATTTCACCGACGGGGACCTGCTGCCGGAAATTGAGGCTTTCATGGCTGAAAAGCGGAAAGAATACGCGCTTCCTCTTGCCGTGGAGGTCGGAAAACTGGAGAATTACTGCGACGCCGAAGAATACCACCAGAAATATCTCGAAAAGAATCCGGGAGGCTACTGCCACATCCCGGAGCGCCTCTTCTCCGTCGGGAAGGATCCGGAATAAACAGATCCTCCCGTCCCGCCGGTTTTCATCAAATCCGCGGTGTTTTTCACCGTATCAGCAGTAGAAAACCCGCCTGCCCGAATCATACAATGGAATCGCAGGGTGAAGACCGCCCGAAAGCAATGAATTCATCGATGAGGAGGGAAACATCATGTTTGAAGATCTCGTAGAAGCAACTTCCGAAGAACTCGCGGGCGTATCCGGCGGAGCAGGCACAAAATACTACGTCTACACCGTAAAGAAAGGCGATAACCTGACCAAACTCGCAAAGCGCTTCGGCACAACGGTTGACGCGATCTATAACCTGAACCGCGACAAAATCAAAGACAAAAACCTGATCAAGATCGGCTGGAAGTTGATCATCCCGATCAAAGGCTGAGCTTATTCCCATCGCTGCACGGTCGTGACACGGCCGTGCTGTTTTTTTGTCCGACGGGCATGGACGGGCAGTGTGCGCCGTCTCCGCCGGCATTGCAATTCCATCCATGCTATGCTACGGTAAAGTCAGTTTCTATGGGAGGTGCGCCACATGCTTGTCCGGGGAATGCGATGGGGATACGAAGGCGATGACTGCGCGTGCGGAATGGGCGAGGGAAGCACGTTCGCGGAGATCATGGTCACGGATGAAAAAGGCCGGAACTGGTTCGTTCTGGTCTCCAAGATCCTGGAGTTTGAGCGCTTCTATATCGCCCCGGTGCCTCTGTTCGACCTGGAGATGCACCTGTTCGACTACGAGGTGAACTATGATTATGAATCGGCAAAGATCAAGGAAGCCCTGACGGAGGAGTACGCGTGCAGGGAGGGCGTCATGCCGGAAGC
>JAFZZR010000070.1 GCA_017615635.1 Lentisphaeria bacterium | reverse complement strand
GCTCCCTGATACTGGCCGTCCTCGCCATCCTCGCCGTTTGCGGTTTGGCCGTCGTCATACCCGCCATGCGCTGGTCTCCGGCCATTATCGTTTCCGCTCTTATCTTCCTCGTCTGGATCTGCATCGCCGCCTTTTTCCGGGATCCCGACCGCAAAGTCCCGGTGAATCTCTCCGTGGTCCTTTCCCCCGCGGACGGAACGGTGAACGACATCGAACTGATCAAGGGAGAGACTGCAAACTCCGAAAAACTGAAGGAACTGTTTCAGGGACGCGACATGCTCCGGATCGGCATTTTCCTTTCCGTGTTCAACGTTCATCTGAATCGGGCGCCCGTCAAAATGAAGGTGGCGTTCCGCGAATACAAGGAAGGAGCGTTCCATGATGCCCGGGACGGTCGCGCTTCCCGGGAAAACGAATCCATGCTCGTGGGCGCGGAAGGCGTCTGCTGCGATGATATCCGCTTTCCTCTGGCCGTAAAACAGATTTCCGGAGCCATCGCGCGCCGGATCGTCTGTCCCGTGAAGGAGGGAGATCTGTTCGGGCAGGGTGAACGGTACGGCATGATCAAATTCGGATCCCGGACGGAGCTGTATCTGCCCGCCGGCATGAAATTCGAGCTGGCGGTAACGGTCGGGCAAACGGTGACGGCGGGGATCACGCCTCTGGCGCACATCTATCCGGCCGCCGTGGAAAAAATCCGGCAGACGCAGATCGTAGATGCTGCAGCGGCATCCGAAAAGGAGGAGACTCCGCCGGTATGAAACGGAAGTTCAAGGCCCTCATTGAACAGAACAAGTGGATCAAAGCAGTTCCCAACTCTCTGACCCTTTGCAACTCTCTTTGCGGTTTCGCCTCGATCCTGATTACCCTTCAAGCCTATAAATACACGGGCGACAATGCCGCCGTGGCCTCCGTTTTCGCCTGGAGCGCCGGCATGATCCTCTTCGCCATGGTGTTTGATGCCCTGGACGGTTTCGCCGCCCGGATTCTCAACGCCGCCAGCATGCACGGCCTTCAGATGGACTCGCTTTCCGATATGGTCACGTTCGGCGTGGCGCCCGCGACCCTGGTGGCGGTCATGACTCACAGCATGAGACATCTGGATACGTTCCGGCAGTATATCCCGGTCTGCATCCTCTGCGCGATATATCTGGGATGCGCCGCACTCCGCCTGGCTACCTACAACGTCCACGCCATCCTGGAAAAGAAAAGCGGTGAAAATTTCTCCGGACTTCCCTCGCCCGGCGCCGCGGCCGCCATCTGCTCGCTGGTCCTCTTCACGGCGATCCGGGACGGGAAAGTGGATCGTCTGATCCAGTATCTCCCGGCATATGCGGCGTTTCTCGGATTTCTCATGGTCAGCAGCATTCCGTATGTGCACGGAGCAAAATGGATCATTTCCACCAAACGGAACAAGAAGCGCCTTTTCATCCTTATCCTGACTCTGTCGATCTGGTTCGGATCCTCCTTCGTCTGCAATCCGCTGGTGGTGCCGGTGATCCTCATCAATGCGTATATCTTCTGGGGTCCGCTGGCGTTTCTGGCAGGCAAATCGGGCCTCGTCAAATCAACTGCTCCCGGGCCGGCTAAGTCCGAAGAAGAACAAAAGGAGCCGGAAAAGTGAAAGTTCTCATTACAGGCGGCGCCGGTTTCATCGGATCCTGGCTGTCGGAAGCCCTTCTGGATGCCGGACACTCCGTATCCGTCATGGATGACCTTTCCACGGGTTCCGTGGACAATCTCGCCCGCTGCATGAATCGCCCGGGTTTCCGCTTCCTGCAGGACGACATCATGGTCTCCGGCGCTCTCGAAAAGGAGATCCTGGATGCGGACTGCCTGATCCATCTGGCCGCAGCCGTGGGTGTGGATCTGGTGGTGAAGGATCCGGTCCGCACCATCATGACCAACGTCAAGGGATCGGAGCGGGTCCTCTCGATCGCCGCACAGGCGAAAAAACGGTGCATTCTGGCGTCCACCAGCGAAGTCTACGGGAAATCGACGAGATCCACTTTCTCCGAAAACGACGATCTGCTGATCGGACCCTCCACACATTCCCGCTGGTCCTATGCCTGCAGCAAGCTCCTCGATGAATTCATGCTCATGGCGTACTGGCGGAACAACGGTCTGCCCGGTACGGTCACCCGCTTCTTCAATACGGTGGGCCCCCGCCAGACCGGACGCTACGGCATGGTCCTTCCCCGTTTCGTCAGCGCGGCTCTGAAAGGGGAAGATCTCCGCGTGTTCGGCACCGGCGAACAGACCCGGTGCTTCTGCCATGTGTCCGATACGGTCCGCGCCCTTCTGAAGCTGATGGCCGATCCTTCGGCCGCCGGGGAAGTGTTCAATATCGGCAGTTCCGAAAGCATTTCCATCCGCGGACTCGCGGAACTCGTGATCCGGAGACTCGGCAGTTCCAGCCGGATCGTCCAGATCCCGTACTCCCAGGCGTATGAGGCCGGTTTCGAAGATATGCTTCACCGTGCCCCGGACTGCTCCAAAATCAAAGCCCGCTACGGCTGGGAAGCCGAGATCCCGCTGGTCAGGATCATTGATGATGTGGCCGACTGTTTCCGCGCGGGCGGAATCCGGAAGTAAGACCGTGCAGCACAAACGGACCGGTCATTTTCCCGACGATGCGCATGGCGGCCGTTCTGAGGCCCGCCGCTCTCCCTCCTGCACGGAGGATCCTGCTTTTTCCGTCCGTCTGTTCTCCGCAAGAACATTCACTCTGTTCCTTGCCGCATTCGCCTCGGTTTCACTCCTTTCCTCCTGCCGTGCCGTTCAATCGGTCTTCCATCCGGATCACGGCATGCGGAGAATCGCGTTTCCCGCGGCGGCCTCCCTTACCGCACCGCACGTCTCCGGCAGCTGCGCGGTGGCGGGCACAACCGGCGGATACGGTGTCTTCCGCTTCGATCTGCAGGATCCGGGCGATCCGAAATTCATGCGCGGGATTCCCTGCTTCGGAGAGATCACGGGCTCGCCCGCCTTTCTGGCATACTACGGTTACTTCCCTGTGAAAGAAGGACTTCTGGTCGTCGGCGCCCTGACCGATTCCCTGGAGTTCTTCGAATTCATTCCGTTCCCCGGCGTTCCCCGCCTCGTCCGGGTCTCCGAATCCCGCAGGGAGCTCTTCGTTTTGGCCGACGACGGACTCCGGACGTTCGACATCTCCCTTCCCTCGCGGCCCGTCCTCTCCGGATTCGATCCCGCGGTAAAGAGCGGTCCGCCGGAAACGCAGGAGGCGACGGCGGCGTTCTGCGTCCTGCCGGACGGCGGGATCGTCCGTCTGGATTCCTCGAACCTGAATCTGGTGCATCTGCCGGACGGCGGAACGAGGACCTATCAGGAGAAGGTGAAAGATCTGTTCGAGAAAGAGGGTAAATTTCTGGTCCTGACGGAATCGGACCGTCTTCTGGACGAAAACGGCAATGAAATCCTTCCTCAGGCGGGACAGTTTGCCCTGGAAAACAACGTTTCCTCCTGGGTCGCCGGAGACCATGAAAACGAATTCTTCCATCGCGAAAACGCCGGATCCAAATCCGTCTGGCGGCTCCCCGCCGTCCTGAAAGGCTGCCGGGCTTTCCACACGGACGGCGATCTCTTTGCCGCCCTGCACGACCACACGCTCCATTTCGGAGTGCTGAACAGCCGGAATCAGATTGCCGAAATCAAAAGCTCCGTACCCGTCATCGATCTGGAGGGGCCGGTCTGTTCGCGCGGCTCCATGACGTACGGTGTTTCCGGGCACGATGGACGTCATTTCTTGCTGTACGGCATGGATCACCGTCTGCCGCCCCGGGACGGAACACCCTACGATTTTCTTTTCTCCTACGAACTCCCGCCGGAGAGCGTGGATGAAAAGTATGTTCCTTCCGCAAATTCCGCCCTGGCCGTCGGCGATTTCCTGTTCGTGCCGGGCGCACTGATCCGGCTCTCCTGGACCGGTCCCGAACTGGTCTGTCCCCTGGGTGCTCCGGCCGGCTCCGTCCATCCGGATGAATCCGGACGCCGTGTCATCATGACGTATGCGAAACGGGAGAAGGGGAATGGTCCCGGCGCCGTCGTATACGATATCTCCGAGCTTCCCGTCATACGGAAGGTCTCCGAGATAGAAGATCCCTCCGGGTTCGTGGATTCCGCCGCGGCCGGAGAGGATCTCTGGCTTCTTTCTCCGGACGGACGGATCGTCTGCTGCGACATGTCCACGGGAAAAAAGATCTCCGAGATCCCGGCTCCGGCAAACGCACGGGCCTCACGGCTTATCCGGAACGGATCTTTCCTTCATATTCTGCCGTCGCCCGAAGATCCGGAAAATATCTGGCGGGTCGCGGATATCCGGGATCCGGAAAAACCCTTCATTCGAAACGAGATCGGCGGACTTCTCCCCTATGGCGTCACCGATGCCGCCCTTTCCGGAAACTCCCTGTTCGTCGCAGGCGGCTACCGGATCGGACGCTTCGATATTTCCAATCCGGAAAAACCCGTCTGGAGGGAAAACTTCCGGGGAAAAGATGTCAGCCGGACGAACTACACCGATCTGGAAGTCTGCGGCACGCTCCTGATCGGCCGAAAACAGGGATTCCTGGACGTGTGGGACGACTGGGAGGAAGGAGACAATCATGATGACGACGGCCGCTGACAGCTTCCTCCTCCGTTTCACGCTTCTTCTCCTGTGTCTTTTCCCGATCCTCCATGCGGACGGAGCCGAAACCGGCGAGATTCTTCCCGCCTCGCTTCTGACCCACGGGAAAACACTGTATGCGGCCGCCCCGGATACCGGAACCATCACCGCCTACGATCTGACCGATCCTGCCGCACCGAAGCAGACGGCGGTGTTCCAGGCATCGGGCGCGCCCTGTTCTCTGGACGTGGAAGGAACGCGTCTGTATGCGGTGGATACCCGGGAACTGTATGTATTCGACATTGCCGATCCGGGAACGCTGAAACTTGTTTCCCGGAAAAAAATCTCCGGGGATCCGCTGTCCGGTCCGGTCTCCGTGGTGCTGGGGGAAGGGGATGTCTGTCTGGCCCGCCGGGCTGCAGGCGTTTTCCTCAATGACGATCCGGTTGCCGGTTTCTATGCGCGCTGCCTGGCGAAATCTCCGGAGAACCGTCTTTTCGCCGCAGGGCCCCGCATCGTGAGTTCGGCGGATTCCTCCGCAGACGCTCTTTCGATCCCGGTCGCCAGAGGAACGCCCGTTTCCATGATGTTCCGCGGCGGCGATCTTTATATGGCCATGGGATTCCACGGCCTCTCCATCCTGCGGGATGCGGCCGATCTCTGTTCCGTCTGGGAACCCGGCTCGGTCCGGAAAAACACCGGGACCTTCCGGCGGGCCGTCTGGCACAAGGGCGGCGGATTCAGCTGGGAGCCAGCCTCGCTCGTTCTTCACGAATCCGGGCCGCTCGGACGTTTCGCACGTCCCGACTCCTTTGTCTGCGGCATGGCATTTACGGAACAGCCGGCAGGATATCTGCTTCTGGCGGCAGGCGGAAGCGGAGTGCTGACGGTGGATCTGACGGCTCCGGCCAGGATCCGTTTCGCCTCGGAATGTGCCGGGCTGACGGGCCGGTTCTGTATGGGAATCACGCTGAAAGACCGCTTTGCCTACGTATACGAACGGGGACGGGGCCTGCGGGTTCTGAATGTTTCCGATCCCCTGAATGTGCAGCTGATCGAAAACGGTTCGTCCGCACACGGAAAATGAGGGAATAAATCATGTTTGCGAAAACGCTTTCCGCCACGCTGGCCGGAATCGACGCGATCCCGGTGGAGGTCGAAGTCCATATCACGCCCAATGCGGATGTCCCTGCGACCATGATCGTGGGACTTCCGGATACGGCCGTGAAGGAAAGCCGCGAACGGGTCCGGAGCGCCATCGCCTCCTGCGGCTTCCCGTTCCCGCAGGGCGCCACGCTCATCAATCTGGCGCCCGCCGATCTGCGGAAAGAGGGAGCCATTTCCGATCTTTCCATCGCTCTCTGCATCCTGGCCGCCAGCGGTATCGTGGACCCCGCCCGGCTGGAAGGCTTTCTCTTTGCCGGTGAACTGGCGCTGGACGGTTCGATCCGTCCCGTGAAGGGCGTTCTCCCCGTCGCCCTGATGGCCCGTACGAAAAAGGAGATCCGCTCCCTGGTGGTGCCCGCGCGGAATGTCCGGGAGGCCGCCGTGGCCGCCGATGCGCTGAACGTGTATCCGGTGAATTCGCTGAGGGACGTATTTGCCGTGCTGTCCGGTGAAACAGCCCCGCTTCCCCGCGAAAACGGCATTTCCTTTTCCGAACCGGACTGGTCGGGCCTGCCCGATTTCTCGGAAGTGAAAGGGCAGACCGGCGCCAAACGGGCTCTGGAGATCGCGGCGGCGGGCGGCCACAACGTACTTCTTTCCGGTCCTCCGGGATCCGGTAAAAGCATGCTGGCCAAGCGGATGCCCGGGATTCTCCCGCCCATGACCGTGGAGGAAACGCTGGAGACCAGCCGGATCCATTCGATCCTCGGGCTGCTGGGACCGGACAAACCGATCCTGAAGACGCGCCCCTTCCGGTCGCCCCATCACACCATCAGCGATGCCGGACTGCTGGGAGGCGGAAGCAATCCGCAGCCGGGCGAGATCAGTCTGGCGCACAACGGCGTACTGTTTCTGGACGAACTGCCCGAATTCAAGAGAAACGTGCTCGAAGTCCTTCGTCAGCCTCTGGAAAACGGCAATGTCACCGTGAGCCGGGCATCCGGCAGTTTCCTTTTTCCCGCACGCTTCATCCTCATGGCCGCCATGAACCCGTGTCCCTGCGGGCATCTGGGCGACACCCGGCACCGCTGCCGGTGCCGCAGTCTGCAGATCCAGCAGTACAGAGCGAGGCTCTCCGGACCGCTTCTGGACCGGATCGATCTGCATATCGAAGTGCCCGCGCTCTCGGATATGGAACTGACGGCCGCCCCCGCGGGCGAGACCAGCGCGGAGATCCGTGCCCGGGTCATCCGGGCGCGCAAAATCCAGGAGGAACGTTACCGGGCGTCCGGGATCACCTGCAATGCGCAGATGGGGCCCTCGCACCTGATAAAATACTGTCCGCTGGACCGGACTCTTCAGGGACTGCTCCGTCACTCCATTGTGGAATTCGGATTCAGTGCCCGCGCCTACGACAAAATTCTCCGGGTCGCCCGGACCATCGCCGACCTGGCCGGCGAGGAAAACATTTCCCGCGACCACGTTTTCGAGGCTATCGGCTACCGGGCGCTTGACCGCCGGGTCTGATTCCCTTCTGCGAAACCGGCGGCAGAGGCTCCGCGGGCACGGACCAGACTTCGTCATCGTCCTTTCCGGTCAGCCCCAGCGAAAGAACATTGAGGGTGTTTTCCCCGGCCGCGGAGGTGTTTTTCTTGAAAAACTCCGTGAGAAAATACATCTTGTCCACTTCCGGATTGTCCAGCGCACCGACAAGCCGGACCGGGCAGTTGACGCCCGAAAAACTGGTGAGAAGATCCGCCCGTATGACGTTGTAGAACGGATTGAATCCGCCGCGGATCATCCGGGTCTTGATCTGGGGCCCCGTGAAATACATCCTTTTGACGACAAGATCGGTTCCCGACGATTCCAGTTCCACGACTCCTTTCGTGAACTCCGCGCAGCGGTATCCTTCCGGCGAAACGGAGCCGCCGCCGTCTCCGGTCATGCGAAGCAGCGTACGGCGCAAAGGCGAGGGCGGAAGCAGTTTGACCAGTTTCGGGATCTGCTGAATGGGAAGAAGCAGAAGCCGAAGCATGACCACTGCCGTGCCGGCATCGTAGGGAATGGAAAGATTTTCCACTTCGGCATTAAGTTTGACTTTCAGATACCGGTCCAGACTCCGCAGGGAAAGGCCCCTTCCGCGGACCTCCAGATTCAGATCCCGGATCACGCCGCGCAAATCGGATATCGCCAGCGTTTCGCCCTTCAGTTGGGCCGCCGCCTGTATCAGACCGGACATATCCAATTCGGAAAGAGACAGCCGCCCGTTGTATTCGAAGCCGTTTTTCCCGGCCGTCCGGACTCTGCCCGAACACCGGGCCGCCGATTCGTTGATCCGGAGAAGAACATCTTTCGCCTCAAGCGTTTCATCACTGGCGGAAAACTTCCCGGATAACGAGGCTTTTACATGATCCGTGAGCGTCAGATTCCGCAGATCCGTCACCAGTTCCGTCTTGTAGCCGTAGATCCGGAACGTCGGCGGCTCGCCGCGAAACGGCCAGACTGCGGAATCCTCGTCTCCGCGCGGAAGAACCGGGGGCGCCGCAGCGACAGCAGGTTCTTCCGGTTCTTCGTCCGTCTGTACGGGATCTGCCGATACCTCCGGGGCCTTTCGAGGCTGCACCGGGGAAACGGGGCGCTGCGGCGGCCGGACCACCCGCCTCTCCGGTGACCGGCGGGGACGAGGTCCTGTCTTCCGTGAAAAGATCCTGTAGAGGGACTCGCCATCGACTCCATCCGACCGGATGCTGCACCGGACGGGTCCGGTCTCCGCCATATCGGAAGAGAAATCGCCGTCCGCCGCCAGATGGAAAATCAAATGACCGTTCCGGTCGGCGAGCCGGACTCCGGAATCATGAAACCGGAGCAGATCAGGCTCTGTGGCGAGATCGATCCTTGCCTTGCCTTCGAGCGGTTCGAAGGCGGTCCCATCCTTTTCGTCGGGCTCCCATTCCAGCAGCCGGATATCGATCCCGCAGGTGAATTTGTTGCGGGAATAATCCTCGTTTCCGTCAAATCGGGCTTTCCCCGCTGCATCGAAGGAACGGACGGCCAGATGCGAGGAAAGATCGCCGAACAGTTTGACCGGCAGAAGCTCGGATGTCTTCAGCACCTCGAAATTGAGCCAGGTCAGTCCCTCGGGCGTAAGCGCAACGGATCCGTCCGCCGTAAGCAGAAGGTATTCCTGAGTCCCGTCCATGCAGCGGAACTGGACCTTTCCCAAATCGTACGAGGTGAAAATATCTCGGAAGCAGGTCTTGCCCGTCGCCCGGCAGTCTCCGGTTTCCCAGACGGCCTCCTTCACGGCGAAGGAGAAGTCTTCCGCAATGGCGTCATGATCCAGGAAGATGTCGGCTCCGTTGTTCCGGACCGTCACTTCCGCGGAACCCTGAACCATTCCGGAAAGGAACTGGAACGGGGTGTCGTCGGGCAGCAGGAAATCGAACCATTTCACCGGCAGATTCTCCACTACCAGAGACATGGCCGCTTCACTTTTTTCCGGCTCGGAAAGAAAACAGAGATAATCCTTGTCCAGAGTGAGCGTAACCGCCGACCGGGCATCGTCTTCCGTGGGGATCATGACCGCGCGGAAGGGAAACACGCGGAGGGACTGGTCGGCGGGATCGAAGCGGAAGGAGGCTTCCCCGGAAAGGGATTTGAAGCGGAATAGAGAGATCTGCGCCTCGGTCAGAGTGTCCCGGAAGAAGAACCGCATGAGGCCCCGCGGAATGACCGGCGAGATCCGTTCCACTTCCACATCGAAATTCGACTGTCCGTCGGACAGCGAGAGGTGTCCCCGGGCGGAAACCGATGCCAGATCGCCCGCATCCAGCCGGATAGTATGAAGATCCACACCGCTGCTGGCTCTCTCCCGGGAAACCTTGCCTTCGATGTTCAGCTCCAGCGGCGTTTTGATTCCGGACTCCAGAAAGGCGAGGGTGTCGAAAGAGGTCCGGATCCCGAAGAAAAGATCGCTGGAACGGACCGGATCGAAATCCGTGTTCAGCGAACAGTGATACCACACGTTTTCCGCATCGTGCCGCCGGAGGATCTCTCTCAGATCCTCGGCCGGAGGATTCACGAACCGGCCTATAACGTCGTACGGGTTCAGATCCATGCGGCCCGAAAGCGTCAATCCCCCGTCGCGCGGATTCCAGCTGCCCGAAAGATCGACACACATGATTTTCCGGTCCGGTTGTTCCCCGGTGACTTCCGCGGAACACTCGTCCACGATCACACCCCGGATGTTTTCCAGTCCGCGGCTGTGAAACGTGATTTTCGCCTTCATGTCGTGCTCGCGGACGATCTCCTCCCGGTTTTCCCCGCTCAGGGAGGCTCCCTTCAGAAGACAGGTCAGTCCGCCGGTCAGTTCCTGTTTCCCGGAATCGGCGGTTATCCGGTAATCCAGTGAAAATCTGCCGCCGGAAATGCTCACCGGAAGAAACGGATTGAGAAGATCCGCCGGAAGCGCCCGGACATTCAGCAGAAGCGAGGAGTTGTTGGCCCGCACATGATAGCCGGCTTCGTCCCGCGAAAAGATGAAAACGCCCTCGTTCCGGCACGAAACGGACGCGTCGCCCATCTGCAGGTCCCCTTTCAGCTCCTGAACCGAAAGTTCCTTCGTCTCCCGGGAATACGAGATGTCCTGCCGGACGCGGAACGATCCGTCAGAAACGGACTCGGTTTCCCGGATCCACAGTTTGTCCAGCGCGATCTCTCCATCCGAAGTCCAGTGAACGGTCTGCGGATCCCATTCCAGGGAGAACACGCCCTCTTTCAGACGGAGATTTTCCGGAGATATGCGGTCGGGCAGATACCGTTCCTGAAACCGGGCATCGGAAAAGCGGACGGACACGGCCCAGTTCATGGATCCGGACGTTCCTTCGTAATCCAGGCACCCTTTCCCTTCCGCGTGGATCAGATCCGTGCAGTCGATCCCGGAAACGTCCAGATCCGCCTTCCAGTGAAGCATATTGTCCGCGGGTCTTTTTTCCGCCTGCAGAAGAAGAAGACCGTCGGTCCCGCTCAGCGCGCGGTCGTGCCAGAGACCGGACCCGTTGGACGCGGCAAGGGATCCGAGAAGAGAGACCGGACGGAACTGCCGGTCAAGGGAAAAGCGCATCTCCGCACGAAGATCGATGCCCGGCGCATCCGGCGCCATGCCGGCGGGATACACACGGAACGTGCCGGTCAGGGTGTTGTCCGTTTCGGGTATGAGCCCCGATATGGAGGCGGAGGAGGACCATGCCTCACAGACGGACCCGTCGGGAAGAGGCACGGCGATCCGGATATCGGAAAGATCCACCGCTCCGATCTTCAGGTTCCGGGACTTCAAGGACGTATCGAAACCGGTGAACTTTGCCTCCCGGGAGAGCTGCAGACGGACTCCGTTCAGGCGAACCGCATCGGCATCCACGATTCCCGCCAGCAGGGAAAGAGACTTGAGTCTGGCCTCACAGAAATCAAAATTCGCCTCGTTTCCATCGGGATCCTGAAGAGTCAAACCCCGCAGCGTCAGATTCGGTCCCTGACGCAGAGGCGAGAAGGAGGCTGAATCCACCGTGAGCGCGTATCCGAATGCCTGTGCGGTCCAGGGGAGCCAGAAATTTTTCAGAGCGAAAGAAGAAAGCGCCAGGCAAACGAGTCCGGCGGAAAACGCCGCCCAGAAGATAAGGCTGATGATCCGCCCGAAGGTCCGCTTCCGCATTTGTTCCTGCCTGTCCGTAAAACTCTCAACGATGGTAAACAGGGTATAATTTGCATCGGAAAACGGGAAAATGCAAATCAAAAGCCGGAAAAAGGCGGATTTTTCCCCGGAAAAACGAGCCGGACAGATTGTTTTTCTCACAGAGAAGCTGTATATTACCCGTGATTCGATTTTTTTCAACCCTTGAAAGGACGGAATGGTAACCGTTCCGAAAACGACACTATGAACGCAAATTATCCGAAGTACGCGAAAGTCAAACCGGTCCGGGTCGGCAAGCATAACTGGATCGACCGCGAGCTGACCTCCGCGCCGGTCTGGTGCTCCGTCGACCTGCGCGATGGAAATCAGGCACTCCCCATGCCCATGAATCCGGAGAAAAAGCTGGAGTATTTCAAGCTCCTTTGCGCCGTAGGCTTCAAGGAAATCGAGGTCTCTTTTCCCTCCGCTTCGCAGGATGATTTCGACTTTGTCCGCAAACTCATCGATGGAAATGAAATCCCGCAGGATGTCCGCATCTCCGTCCTGACTCAGGCCCGCGAAAACCTCATCCGCCGCACCGTGGAATCCCTGAAAGGGCTGGACCGCGGGATCCTCCATCTCTACGTGGCCACCAGCGATCTGCACAGCCGGATCGTTTTCGGAAAGACCCGGGAGGAAGTCAAGCAGATGGCCGTGGAAGGAACCAAACTCGTCATCCGGTACCTCAAGGAAGCCGGACTCTGGGGAAAGATCGGCTACGAATTCTCCCCGGAAGAGTATACCGACAGCGATATGGATTTCGTCATTGACATCTGCAAGGCCGTCAAGGAAACCTGGGGCCCCTCGAAAAAAGCGGATTTCATCGTCAACCTGCCTCAGACGGTGGAGCGCCGCCCGCCCTATCATTACGCGGATATGATCGAATACTTCATCGAACGTTATCCGTACATGGATGAAACCACCGTCAGCGTCCACTCCCACAACGATCAGGGATGTGCCGTCGCTTCCACGGAAATGACGCTTCTGGCCGGCGCCGAGCGTGTGGAGGGAACGCTTCTCGGACACGGCGAACGCACGGGCAATCTGGATATCCTGATCCTCGCGCTGAACCTGAAATCCAGAGGGATCGATCCCAAACTGGATTTCTCCGACATCCAGCATATCATCCGCACTATCGAAAACGCCACCGGGATCGACGTCCACGAACGCCATCCCTATGCCGGACAGCTGGCGTTCACCGCCTTCTCCGGCTCTCACCAGGACGCCATCCGGAAAGGACTGGAGAATCTGGAACAGGCGAAGGAGATGTTCCGCGTGGGCTGGAAAGTGCCGTATCTGCATCTGGATCCCGCGGACGTCGGACGCAAGTACGAGAAACTCATCCGGATCAACAGTCAGTCGGGCAAGGGCGGCGTCGCCTATGTTCTGGAGCACGACTTCGGGATCTTCCCGCCCAAGGGCATGCATCCCTTCATCGGCGCGGAAGTCCAGAAATTTGCCGATGCTCACGAGGGGGAACTGGACTCATCCAACCTGATCCGCATCTTCAGCGAAGCGTTCGTCAATCTCTCCGGATCCTTCGAGCTCCTGAAATTCAGCCGGATCTTCCCCGACGGCGTGTCGCATACCGATGAATCCGATCCCAAGGCCAGAGTCCAGGTCAAACTCCTCCTCCGCTACGACGGAAAGGAGATGGAGATATCCGGCGAAGGAAACGGCCCCATCTCCGCCACCGTCCACGCCATCCGCGACAACGCCGGACTCTACTCCTTTGTGCTGGAGGATTTTTCCGAACGCTCCATGGGCACCAACGCCGACGCCGAAGCAATGGCTTTCGTCGGGATCCGCAGAAATTCGGATAATCAGCTGGTCTACGGCGCGGGGAAGCATTCCAATATCGATCAGGCTGCCATTCTCGCCCTCTTCTCCGCCATCAATCTTTCCATCCGCATGGAACGGAGTAATAAGGGATGAATATCCGCCTGGTCGCTATCCTCGTTGCTGCCATTCTCCTGGCCCATGCGGTCCTCATCCATCTTATCCTGAGGACCGATTCCATGGCCGCCGCCTCCGCCGAAAAGAAGGCCATCGCGGAACAGCAGCAGAAGGAGGAGAAAAGCGACGATTTCCTTTCCGGCATCCCCTCCGGAGAAATTGATACGGCGGATGATCCCGGACAAAGCAAGACTCCCGCCGGATCCGAAAACGCCGATGTGCGGCCCGGTATTCCCTCTGTCCGCAGCGGCAGTCCGCAGCCGAAGAAGAACATCGCGCTGGATTACTCCCGTGCCGTCCATGGAAAGATCCCCGGTATTTCCGGTCTGGCGGATTCGGCTTCCGGTATCCTGGTGGACCTGAACACCAATCGCGTGCTGTGGGAGAAAAATTCTGCCCAGGCCCATCCTATCGCTTCCATGTCCAAGCTCATGACCATGCTGATCGCATACGAAAAAGCCTCCGACGGTTCGCTGCCGGACGGCCTCGACACAAAAATCAGCGTGACCCGGGAAGCCGCCCAGATACCGCCCAGCTGCGTTTACCTCATGGTCGGCGAGACCTTCACTCTCCGGGAACTCATGACCGCCTCCGCCGTCAAAAGCGCCAATGACGCCGCCTGGCTCATCGGACAATACATCGGCGGCGGCAAGATCGATACCTTCGTGAACATGATGAACAAGCGGGCTGCCGAACTCGGCATGAAAAACACCGTTTTCTTCAACCCGAACGGCCTCCCGGGCGCTGTCAAGTCCAAAGACAACCGCAGTTCGGCGGCCGATATGGTCCTGCTCTGTTCCGAATTCATGCGCCATAAAGCGCTCTGCGATCTGACGGCTATCCGGTCCGCCGATTTCCGCAAACCGAGCGACAAGGGCTACATGAAACTTTACAACCACAATAATTTGCTGCCCGGCGCCAAATTCGGTACGAAAGGCGTTACCGGCCTTAAAACCGGATTCACCAACCGCGCAGGTTTTTGCCTCGCCGTCTCCTGTTCCCGGGATGGACGGAATCTGCTGGCCATCATAACCGGGTTCCCCGACCTCAAGGGACGCGATACCTTCACACGCAGCCTCCTCGAATGGGGATACAAGCAGAAACCCTGAGTTCCGATCAGAATCCCCGGTCTGCAAGAATTTTCCGGTACACCGCCAGCATATCTTCCGTGTAACAGCAGAAGATCACCCGTTCCGGGCAGCGCCCGCTCCAGGAAAGCACCGTCCCGACCGCGATTTCCGCCGCCTGTGCAGGCGGATATCCGTACACTCCCGCACTGATGCACGGAAACGCCATGCTCCGGCATCCGTATTCTTCCCCCAGACGGAGAGAATTCTCGTAGCAGGATCGGAGAAGCCCCGCTTCCCCGCGGGATCCGCCCCGCCACACCGGGCCGGGCGTGTGGATAACGTATCGGGCAGGAAGACGGAACCCGGGCGTTATGCGGGCCTCTCCGGTTTCGCATCCGTGAAATGCGCGGCAGGCTTCCAGCAGTTCCGGTCCTGCTGCCCGGTGAATGGCTCCATCCACGCCGCCTCCGCCCAGCAGGGTTTTATTGGCGGCATTGACGATGGCATCCGCCTCGAGTTTTGTGATATCTCCGCAGATCGCCTGTATTTCCATGATGGGATTCCTTTCCTGTCCGGTTATTTTCTCTCCGCAATATACCGTTGATAAGCCGTTTTGCAAGTTCGGCATATAACTGATTTTCCCGATACTGCCTGATCTCTTGTGAGAATTCTTTCTCTAAAAAAAGACTTGATTCCCCTTGAAGATTCACTGCTTTTTCTCGAAAAAATTCTTGATTTCCCTTGAATCTATGCTATTTTATCGGTATCATTCCCCGGCAATTCGTGCTTAATTGCCGGGGAATGCCGTTTTTTTCTTCCGGCCTTGTCACGGGCATCTGTCTTATTGAAACAACTTGATCTCCCGTGAGAGAAAATTTTTCCCAAAAAAAACTTGATTCCCTTTGAATCTGTGCTATTTTATCGGTATCATCCTCCGGCAATTCGAGGCTAATTGCCGGAGGATGCCGTTTTTT
>JAFZZR010000069.1 GCA_017615635.1 Lentisphaeria bacterium | reverse complement strand
CCGGGGCCGTGTCCGCCGGGTCTGCGGTCATGATGATGATGGTGCGGGGCCGGAGGCGGCGGCGGGGGACAGTGCACGGGTCTGGCATACACGGGCGCCGGGGGTTCGTGATACACCGCGACGGACGGACCTCCCAGAACGTTCCCCACGAGATTCACGATGCTCGCGGCCAGACGGACTCCGTCATTTCCCTTGTGGTGTTCATGATGATGTTCTCCCGCAAAGGCGGAAGTTCCGATGACGACGGCTGCGGCGCAGACGGTGGTTTTAAGGATCGTGTTCTTCATTTTTCATCTCCTGTTTTTATGGTTTCCAGCGCTCCATCGGCGCTTTCTGACCATAAAACGATTTGATTTTCGAATTATTGCACGATCAAACTATTTTTTTCCTGAAAAAGAGAATTTCTTCCGCCATTCCGCCTCGGGATCCTTGCCGGCCTTGATCCATTCCGCCACACCGGCCCGCTCCAGCCCCACATACGGATCGCCGTAGCCGAGCTTTGTCATGATGTCCCGAAATTACTTCTCTGCATATTCTGTCAAAGGCAAATACCAGAAACTGCCGGTAAGAGTCATGAACAACGATACCGGGAAATCGACAAAGAATCCATCTGCATACGCCAGAATGATACGGGGAATGGAATTTTCCGATCTGGCCTCCACCAGCGGCAGGATCGTATTCATGCGGTCCGGTTCCCTGTCAAAGCCATAGAAAAAGATGCAGAAGCAAAGATCCGCAGGAATCTCGGCATGCTTTGCCGAGGCCAGACGTTTTTTCAACGCATCCTGATCCGGATCGTATTCGAATGTCCACGGATCAGGAAACAACGGGAGTTCAGAAGCCGCCTTGATCCAGACAAACCGGTCTTCCGAAGGCCCGGCAGGCTTATATTGAAATCCGCCGAGGCAGGACGGGGTGATCGCCATCCGCACGAGGGTATGCTTCCGGACATATTTCCGGACGGGGCATTTCAGATAAAGAACACCATCCAGCCACCGGGCTTCCGCCGCTTTCTCCGGAACAGGAAAAATTTCGTATTCCCGATCTTCCAGCAGCATGGCCGAGGTCTGCATGACGGAGACACATCCGGCCGAAAAAAAGCAGCAGAAAACACAAAGCAGGATGGCGAAAACCGAATACTTCATTGCCGGAATTTTTCAAAATAAACCGAAGGTGTTTTCTCCTCCGGGAGAGGATGCGCGAGCCCGCGGTCCCGTTCCGCCCGTGAGCCGAAAAACCTGCATTGCCCGGAGGCAAAATGAAAAAGGCCGAACCGATGATCCGCACGCTCGAAAATCAAAAATTCACTGTTCCAGCCCAGCTTGATGATATCCGTACATCCATCCACGGTCACGGAGGAAGAGTTCGGATCCCGGATATCTCCGCCGTCATACTTCTCGAGCGTTCCGGAATCCAGCGTGTCGATCATCAGGAAATGATACGGATAACGTACAGGGAAACGATACCAGTCGCGAAACCCAGGATAATTGTCGAATGTTACCGAGCCCGGGCAGTCTTTTGCAATATCGGAGAACAGGACGCGGATCCCTTCTTTTTCCGTCTCCTCGGGAAATTTCTTCCGCCATTCCGCCTCGGGATCCTTGCCGGCCTTGATCCATTCCGCCACACCGGCCCGTTCCAGCCCAAGGTGAAAACTCCCGTTCCCAACTTTTCTCAATTCGTGTTTGTGTCTGGCGAGGAAATCTCGTATCGCTCCCTGAAAATCACTGTCTGTCAACTCCTTTTCATGTTCCAGGATAAATCGACAAACCTCTTTTTCCTGTGCCGGATCGGAAACGCGGAAGCACGACGAGATTTTCCGTGGGAAGAAAAAAGACGGGGACACATGAAACACACGGAATTGAATCTCCGCCGAGTCCTTACGGTATTCCAGCGTACTGCCGTATCCCAGATTCGTTTCCGCGGGAATCCGGATCGCATCCTCCCATGAAAGACGGTTATCGCCCGAACGTACGGACAACTCCCGAGGACAGTGCATATACCCCAGACTGTACAGGGAAAGAGCAGATGACCGGGACCATTGAAAATTTTTCCAGGTCGACCAAATCGAATCCGCCAAGAAAGGCAAAAACAGGACGGCGAAGAGAATCAAAGTTCGCTTCGGGGGGAAAATACGGAAATGAAAAGCCATGTTCAAACCATCCTGTTTCTTCCTTCGGTACTATACAGCGGGTTTATTGTATTTCAACATCGTCCGGATGGAAATCTTCAGGCTTGTTTTCAGGAAAGAAGAACGGGTCTTCAGGATCATCCCGCTTCTTTATCCAAGATGCTCTTTTTCCATTGGCTCTGTTCCCTACATGGGTAGGTAATGCCTTGCTGACTTATTTTACTTTTTAACTTGGTTTCGAGGAAAAAACATTCTACGGAAGACGCATCAAAAAAAAAGACCTGCCCTTCCGTGAAGAAGAGCAGGCCGGATTTTTCCGTTTGTCGAACGGGTGATCAGACTCCGCTGAAGGAGGAGAACGCGCCGTCCACAGGAAGCACGACACCGTTGATGAAGGAAGATGCCGTGTCGTCCGTGAGGAAAAGCAGGGCGCCGGAAAGGTCTTCCGGAGTGCCGAAGCGTCCCTGGGGCGTGTGAGCGAGGATAGTCTTGCCGCGGGCGGTAAGAGATCCGTCGGGATTGGTCAGAAGAGTCCGGTTCTGCTCCGTGAGGAAGAAGCCGGGCGCGATGGCGTTGACCCGGATATTGACCTTGGAGAAGTGGACGGCGAGCCAGCGGGTGAAGTTGCTGACGGCAGCCTTGGCGCCGGAATAGGCGGGGATCTTGGTCAGGGGCGTGAATGCGTTCATGCTGGAGACGTTGATGACGCATCCGCTCTTCCGCTCAGCCATGCCGCGGCAGAAGGCCTGGGTGGTGAGGAGAGCGCCCAGGAAGTTCAGATCGAACACAAAGCCGACGCCCTTGGGATCCAGGTCGAAGAAGGTTTTGACGGAGGGATCCGCATTGGTCAGGTCTTCCGGGAAAAGATACTCTTTGGAGGTCGTTCCCTTGGGATTGTTTCCGCCGGCGCCGTTCACGAGAATATCGCAGACGCCGTACGCGTCACGGACGATTTTCTCCGCTTCCGCCAGACTGGCCTGATCCAGAACGTTCGCCGCGACGCCCATGGCTTCGCCGCCTTTTTCACGGATCCCGGCCGCCACACGGTCGGCTGCTTCTTTTTTGAGGTCGAGGATTGCGACTTTCGCCCCGGCCGCTGCGAGAGCGCGGGACATTTCACCGCAGAGGATACCGCCACCGCCCGTAACGACGGCGACTTTTCCGGTAAGATCGACTTTCATGCTGTCATACTCCTTTCGTTGAACTGACAATGACGATCACCCATACAGTACCGCGCATTTTGAAAAATGCAATCTTTTTCCCGAAAAAAAAGCGCGTCCGGCCGCCGAAAAACGGTCAGACGCGTTATGGACGAAAACGGAAGAGGCGTCAGAGCTTCACGCGCTTTCCTCCGGCCAGAGCCGATTTCAGCTCGGTCTCGATGAGGCGGATCGATTCGCAGGTGGATTCGGGCGTCGCCGAGGGAGGCGTCACGCCCTTCTTCACGCCGGCGGCGAAGGCGGCGATCTCGTTGAAGTAGTGATTGTGCTTGGGCTTCCGGTACTTCAGCGGGCCGGTTTTCCCCGTCTTATGGTCGTAGAGGAACAGATCGTCCCCCTTCATTTCCAGGGTCGCCTTCTCGAAAATGACCGTCATGCCGCAGGACCAGCCGCACCGGGCCCAGGACCCCTCGGCGGTGACCACGGGTCCGTTCCGGTAGATGTAGGTGGTCACGGAATCGTCGATCCCGCCGCTGCTGACCGGGACGCCGAAGCAGACGAGCTCGTCGGGAACGCCCAGCATGAACTGAATGAAGTCGATGTCATGAAGGTGAAGATCCATGAGTGCGCCGCCGGAGCGCGCGACGTCCCGGAACCATCCGCCGGGCTGCTTGCTGACGCGGTGAGCGCAGAGACGAAGGAGTTTTCCGTACTTGCCGGAATCGCAGACCTTCTTGACGGCAAGGAACGTTTCGTTGAACCGCAGACACTGGGCGATCATCAGAAGCTTGCCGGTCCTTTTCGAGGCCGCGATCATCTTTTTCGCGTCCCGGCTCGTCAGGGCCATAGGCTTTTCGCAGAGGACGTTGAAACCATCCTCCATGGCCCGGATCGCATACTCGCAGTGCAGGTCGGAGGGAAGTGCGATATCCACGAAATCCAGATTTCCGGCTTCCTCGCGGACCATATCCTCGTAGCAGAGATACTTCTTCAGCACTTTGGCGTCGGAGTTTCCGCTGCTGCCGAAATTCAGTTCCACGTTCTTCCGTTCGAACTGGGCCGGATCGATATCGCAGCAGGCGACCAGTTCCACATCCTTCTGGCCGGCGTAGGCGGCAGCATGAACGTGCCCCATGCCGCCGAATCCGAGGATGGCGGCTTTCAGTTTCTTACCCATTCGCTGAAATCTCCCCGTCTCTTACGCCAGGCATTTCAGCTGTTCGCGGAGGAACCGGACGGCCTCGGCCATATCCTTTGCCTGATCCTCGCCGCATTCGCGTTCGATGGTCAGGTAACCGTCGTAGCCGGACGCCTTCAGGGCGGCCAGATAGGCGTGCCAGGGGACCATGCCCTGTCCCAGCGGAACTTCCTTGAAGCCGGATGCGCGGGCGGAAATCTCCCGGGGCGTACCGTCCGGATTGGGCATGCCGTAGAACTTGGCGGGACTTCCCACATACAGGTTCACGGAGTCCTTCGCATGGGTGTGGACGATGTATTTCGCCAGGGTGACGACGGCATAGACGGGATCCTCGCAGGCGACGCCGCGCAGATTGGCGGGATCCAGATTGATCTTGAGCGCGGGACAGTTCACGTCTTCGATGAAGCGCTTCAGAACGCCGGCGAGCTCGGGACCCGTCTCGATGGCGAAATAGCAGCCCTTGCTCTCAGCGTAGCGGGCGGCCTTGCCCACCGAGGCCACCATGGTGGCGTAGATCGGATCGGCGGGGCATTCGGGAATGCAGCCGATATGGGTAGTCACGACCTTCACGCCCAGTTTGGCGGCACTGTCGAACACTTTCTCCATCAGTTTCACGCGATCCCAGCACTGAGGTTCAATCTGGAAAGAACCCTTCAGTTCGCCGCAAATGGCGGAAATTTCCAACCCGTTCTTATCGCAGACGGCCTTCAGCTCGGCCAGTTCCGCATCGGTGCAGTTCGAAAGATCAATTTCGCCTTCTTTGTGCTTGACGTTCAGCTGGATCCCCTGCGCCCCGATCTTGGCGGCATGCGCGATTCCCTCGAACAACGGCTTCTTGAGAAGCTCCACGATCATTCCGATTTTCATTTGTTTTTCTGCCTTTCGGTTTTGTTTGCAGCGGAAAGCGTTTTTCTCTTTCCTGCCTTTATTGTATCCCCCGAAAACAGAAAAAAAATGGATTTTTCATCCCTTTTTAATGGAAAAAATTAACGGACTCCGCCGCCGTTTACCGAAAACAGGAACGCATCCGTTTCCCCGACCCGGCCCAGAAATACCAGTTTTTTCTGTTCCACAAGCTCGAAAAGGGAGGCGCGGACGACCGGATACAGCTTCAGCATGGAAGGCAGAAGATCCGGATCGTTCACGGGAAGACGGAAATACACGGTCCGGACGCCGCTGCGTACGAATTCCCCGTACAGTTCGTCCGCGGAGAGACCGCCGGTCAGATATCGGTCCTGAAAGAGGGGCGTGCCTACGCGGGCGCAGGAGGGCATATACAGTGTCCGCTGCTCGAAAAGGAGCAGGAGTACACCCTCGTTTTGGCCTCGAAGCATGGCACAGGCGGGCAGATAGTCGTCCCCGGTCCGCCCGAAGAGAAGATCCAGCTGATTCTGTTCACTGCCGGATACGGCCTGTCTCCAGTTCTTCCCCAGATATCCGAATGTTTTGAGGGGGACCGAGACCAGTGCGCAAAGAAGGAGCAGGCAAAGGAAGCGGAAACGCCGTCGCCGGGGAAGGATCCTCAGGAGAAGGAGGCATGAGGGAACCGCCAGGAGTGCACCGGGAACCAGGAACCGGGTTTGAGGCGAAGAGAGATACCATCCTGCGTAGAAGAGGAAAAGCGGGAAAAAAAACAGTGGGATCCACGTCCGGGAATGCCGGTGCCGCAGGAGCCGGAGAAGAAGTCCCGCCAGCGCGGCAAGCCAGAGAAGGAACGGAAGACCGAACGTTCCGTCGAAGACTTTGGAGCTGTTCGGACGGGAAAGATCGGCAAAGGAACGCAGGAAGCCGATCCCGGCGTTGTCGTATCCGAAACGGTCGCGTCCCAGCCGGTGATGGTATTCCGACATGGCCGCGTGTTCCGGAGAGAAGATCCCGGCCAGATACGGATGACACGGATTTCCCGTTTCCGCCAGAGGCCGTGCGTAGAATACAAGAGCGAAAAGCGCTCCCGCCGCCAGAAACGGGATGCATCCGCGGAGCCTCTCCCCCCGGGGCGTCCGGAGAAGACGCCAGAGAAGCAGACAGCCGGCCGGCAGTACGCCGGAAAGCTTCACGGCGGCCATGGCGCCCGCAAAAAAGCCGGAGAGAAGGGAGGCGCGTCGGTCTCCGGACACGGGGAAACAGCGGAGTCCGGCCAGGAGATTCAGGGAAAGGAAAAGCTCGGCGTACGAGTGACAGAAACCCGACACCGTCACGGGCGCAAGAAGGAATGCGGAGAGGACGAAGGCGGCCTCGATGCGCCGTCCGCGGAACAGCGGGATCGTACCGGCGGCCAGGATGCACTGGCAGAAAAAGGTGAACAGACGGATCCCCATGACGCCGCCCGCGGAGAAGATCGGCACGTAAAGGATCTGAGGAAGCGAGGGAAATCCGGAATACGGAATGTCGCCCAGAACGGACAGGTTTCCGGACTCCGCCCACCGGCGCGGCACCGCGAACTGATAGACGCATTCATCCCAACCGCCGGGATAGGTGAAGGTAAAACCGGCGTAGGCCAGCAGGATGGCGCCGGGCAGCAGGAACACCAGATTCTTCCGCCGGAAGATACAGGAGAACGCAGGTTTCCGGGCAAAGAAGCAGCAGGGCAGCCCGAGGAGAAGGAGCAGCACGGCCAGAGCCCCGGGAGCGGACGGCCCGGGAAAGAGAGTCATTCCGGCGAGGACGAGGAGTGCGGCCAGGTCCAGTCCGGCGGTGAAGGAGAGAAAAGGAGAAGCCTTGCCGCCGTCCGTCCGGGTGATCCGGAGGAGAGCGCCGCCCATGCCCCAGAGCGCGAAAACCAGAGCGGCGGGAAAGAGAAAGGAAAACCCGGCGCCCCGGAGAACGGGCATCAGATATTCGGTCATAAGGGAAACCTCCGGTGATATGATCTTTTACAGTACATCCAGGGAACCGTCGGATTTGTGGGCGGCGAGGTAGGCGGCGATCTGCGTTGCGAATTCCATCCCGATCCCGGGCACCCGCCGGGCGATCTCGGAGGCGGGCGCCCTCCGGAGGGCGCGGACGGACCCGAATTCCTTCAGCAGCGCGGTTTTCCGGGCTTCACCGATCCCTTCGATCTCATCCAGAAGCGAGTTCCGGATCGCGTTCAGGCGGAGTTCCCGGTGGTACGTGATGGCGAAACGGTGCGCCTCGTCGCGAACGGCCTGAAGCAGATGGACGGCGGGCCGTTCCAGCGAGAGACGGATCGGAGTCCGGACTCCGGGAATGTAAATTTCCTCATGTTTTTTCGCCAGACCGATCACGGGAAACGGAGGAATGTCCAAAGCCGCCAGGATATCGATGGCCGAGGAAAGCTGGCCCGCGCCGCCATCCACCATCAGCAGGGACGGCGCTTCCTCTTCGCCGGCGGCCACTCGGGCGAAACGGCGGGAAACGGCCTCCTTCATCATGGCGAAATCGTTGGGACCCTCCACGGTGCGGATCCGGAACCGGCGATACTTGGCGCGGTCGGGCCGGCCGTTGGTGAAATGGACCATGGAGGCCACGGCCAGCGTGCCGGAAATATTGGAGATATCGAAGCACTCGATACTCACGGGCGGATCGTCCAGCTTGAGAGCCTGCCTCAGATCCTCCACGGCGCCGGGGCCGGGATCGGTCCCGTAATCCTTGGCGGCGGTCAGGAACCGGCGGCGTTTTCCGCCGCAGACCGCTTCGATGGAAGACGCGATGTCGCGAAGCTCCGCCGCCTTCTCGAACCGTTGAGCCTGCGCCGCCTCGGACATCTGAAGATGAAGCTCCGCCACCAGCTCCTTCGTGTCGCCTTCCAGAATTTCCTTCAGCCGTTCCACACGGGCCGCATACCCCTCCGCCGATTCCTTCCCCACGCAGGGCTCGCAGCAGTCCTTCACGGCGCCCGTCATGCAGTGCGCCCGGTCTTCGGCCCCGGGGCAGGCGCATTTGCAGGTTCGGAGTTTGAGCCTGCGGGCGAGATATTCCGCCGTCCGTTTGAGAGCGGCGCCGTTGGGAAACGGCCCGTAGTAGAGACAGGAATCATCCTTGCGGAGTCTGGCAAGGCGGATCCTCGGATAGGTTTCCGCCGGATCCAGCTTCAGCATGAGGTGGCGCTTGTCATCGCGCATGAGGATGTTGTAGCGGGGCGCGAACTCCTTGATGAGACGGGATTCCAGGATCAGGGATTCCTCCTCGTTCCGCACCGTGATGAACTCCCACGTTTCGATGGAATTCACCAGAGACCGGAGCTTGGGATCGGCCCTGCGTTCCCGGGACGGCTGAAAATACTGGGACATGCGGCGCCGGAGGTTCGACGCCTTCCCCACATAGATGACTTCGCCGAACCGGTCGCGGTACAGATAGCATCCGGGCTTTACCGGGATGTCGCCCGGATAGAAATTGTGTTTCTTCAGAGTCATTTCGCAAGGATTTTCAGACGGAGAAGATTCATTGCCGAAGCGGCGGCCCATGCCCGGATCTGTGCACGGCTCCGCCTCAGCCGAAGCTCGTGGACCTCCGTTTCGCCGCGCCAGAAAATACCGGCATATACCAGACCGACGGGCTTTTCCGGTGTTCCGCCGCCCGGACCTGCCACTCCGGTAAGGGAAACGGCGCCATCGCAGCGGAACCGTTCGGCCAGGCCCTGCACCATCTCGACGGCCGTCTGAGGACTGACCGCGCCGTACTTGCGGAGAGTTTCGGGATCAACGCCGAGCAGTCCGGTTTTGATCTCATTGGCATAGGACACCACGCCGCCGAGGAAAACATCCGAGGAGCCGGGGATATCCGTCAGGAGTTTGGCGACCAGTCCGCCGGTGCAGGATTCCGCCGTGGCCATAACGGCCTTTTCCTGCCGGAGGAGCCGGATCAGTTCTTCGGCCAGGGTGGCGGAGCCCGGATCGATCAGCTCCTTCGGGAACACGGTCTGCACGTCGGCCGCCGCCTCATTCAGCACAAACGGATCGGGCGAATTCAGAAACAGACGCACAAGTCCGGGCTCCGCACAGTACGCCGCCGTCAGCGGATGCCGTTTTCCCAGGATCTCCAGCGTCCGGTCCTCCACATCCGTCTCTCCCGCGCCCGCCAGGCGGAACAGCTTCGTGAAGACCTGTCCGGCCGACTGGATTTCCTCCCGCAGGACAGGCAGAACGCCGGATTCGAACATGGGTTCCAGTTCGCCGGGCGGGCCGGGCAGGAGAATGATCTTCCTGCCTCCGGGCCCCTGCAGGATCAGCCCCGGCGCAGTCCCGAATTCATTGGGAACGACCTGAGCTCCGACGGGCACCAGAGCCTGATTGAATACGCGGGAGGGGATCTCCTCGGTGTGATGTCTCATTTTCCAGAACTGACGGATCCGGATCGCGGTCTCGCTGTCCTCTTCCAGACGGAGTCCCAGGCGCCGCGCAATGTATTCCTTGGTCACATCGTCGGCCGTGGGGCCGAGTCCGCCGGTGGTGATGATGCAGTCAGCCTCGGCCAGAGCCCGATCCAGCGCTCCGGAAATGCCCGCTTCGGTGTCGGGTACCTCCTGGGCGAAGACGGGCGGAGCGCCCTCCCGTGTCAGACGTTCGCCGATGAACGTGAGATTCGTGTTGACCGTGGAGCCCTTGAGGAGCTCGTCCCCGATACAGATGACAGCGATCTTCAGCATCTTTCCCCCTCTTCTCAGTCCACGGAGACTTCATTCAGTTCCCGTTCCACCCGGACACGCCATGTCTCCATCTCCTCCTCCGTCAGTTCATCCGGAATGCGGATCTCGGGACCGATGACCAGCGTGATCTTCGCCCAGGGCTTCGGGATCCGGAATCCATCCCAGCTTTTCAGCGACCAGTAGGAGGAATAGTTGATGGCGAGCGGCACCACGGGCACGTTCAGCTTCGACGCCAGAATGATCGGCCCCCGGCTCATGTGATATTTCGGCCCGCGGGGACCGTCCGGCGTGAAGCTGATCAGGCATCCGCCCTTCAGGGTGCGGACCGCATCCCGAAGGACCTGGGCCGCCCGGCGCGAGGTGGATCCGCGCACGCTGCGGACGCCGAAAAAGGAAACCAGATCGGCAATGTACTGGCCGTCCCGGGAGGCGCTGATGACCGCCACGGTGCGTTTCCGCATGACCTTGGGAAACATGGAAGGAAACATCAGAAGGCGGTTGTGCCAGGTCACGGTGACGGCCACCAGGGAATCGTCCTTCATGTATTTTTCCAGCAGGCCGTACCGGTCGACCATGTCATGCCGCATGACGTACCGCATGCCCAGAAGGATCCGGCAGGGCAGCCAGAACAGCCAGGTGGGCAGTTTCTTGACTTGACGGAATCGTTCTTTCAGAGTCATTTCTTCTTCTCTCCCATCTTCCCGCACGATTTGCACAGGGAGGCTATTTCACACGACGCACAGTCCGGTTTCCGTGCGGGACAGCGCAGACGGCCGTGCAAAATCAGATGATGGGAAAAGTCCCTCCAGTGTTCCGGCTCCAGCGCTGCACAGAGCACGCTTTCCACATGGACCGGATCGCCCGAATCGTCCAGCCCGATCCGGCCGGAAAGGCGGAGAACGTGAGTATCCACCGGAAGGCCCGGGATGTCGAACACTTCGCTGAGCACCACATTGGCGGTCTTGCGGCCGACCCCGGGCAGCGAAGTCAATTCTTCCATGGTGCGGGGGACCTCCCCGTGAAAGCGGGCAACGAGTTCGGAGGCCAGGGCCCGCAGATGTTTGCCCTTGGCCCGGAAAAATCCGCACGGATGGATCAGCGACTCAAGCTCCCGTTCGTCGGCCGAGGCCAATGAAGCGGCATCGGGAAACCGCCGGAACAAAGCCGGCGTGACCGTATTCACCGTCTTGTCCGTACACTGTGCGGAAAGCACGGTCGCAACCAGAAGTTCAAAAGGCGAGGCATGGTCCAGAAAGCATCTTTGCGGTCCGTATACGGAAAACAGGATGTCGCGGATCTTCCGGATCTTTGCCGCGGTCCCGGATTTTACGGTATTCTTTTTCATGATCCCGTGTGTCCCATACTGTGTTGACTCATTGGGCGGATCCCCCCGTAAAGTAGCATGAAAATACGGTTTTTCCAGCCCATTGTCCTGATTTTTCCTTCACTTGTCTCCGCCGGACCTCGGCCGCATCCGGGGATCCACCCACGCATACGCCACATCGGTCAGGAGATTGATGACGACGAAGAGCAGGGCGCCCAGAATGACCAGCGCCTTGAGCATCTGCAGATCGGAATCGTTCAAAGCGTTGATTCCTTCGTAACCCAGCCCCGGGATCCCGAAAAAGCTCTCCAGAAGAAGACTGCCCGTGAAAAGGAACGGCAGGATCGTCGAGGCCCTCGTAATGATCGGCACCAGCGAATTTTTCAGCATGTGCACAAAATAGACCTTGAAGGGGGAGAGCCCTTTCGCCTTCGCCGTCCGAAGATATTCCCGGCCCGCCTCGTTCAGAAACACGGTCCGGTAGAACCGGGCGCCGCCGCCCGTCCCGCTGACAATGCCGATGATCACCGGCAGGATAAGGAATCTGGGGCTGCCCCATCCCCAGACGGGGAACAGGTTCAGCCAGTAGCCGAAAAACCACTGTCCGAAGATGATGAGGGCCAGATAACTGATGCTCATGCCCGCCACCGAAAAAATCATGATGACTCTGTCCGGCCAGCGTCCGTGCCAGACGCAGGAAAGCATGGCCAGCACGATCCCGCAGAGCAGTTCCCCGAAGAAAATGGGGATCATGAGAAACAGCGAAGGCCACATGCCCCGCCACAGCCGCCCGCGGATGGATTCCCGCGTCAGAAGCGTTTCCCCGAAATCAAAAAAACTTACATAAGGAAAAGCGGACTGAAAATGCACGACCTCCGTCAGCGATGCAAGCGCCTGCGAATCGAACAGATGTTTCGTCGGCCGGAAAAACTTCACCGCAACGTCTTTCCCGGACGGCACATTCACTTCCAGCCGGTCCGGCGCTTCGTCCAGGATCCACACACCGGGTTCCGTCTCCGGCAGCTTCTCCCCTGACGGGGAATACAGCTCCGCCGCCGCGCCCTCGATTTCTATCCGGACGCGGGCGCCGCCTGCCGGAAGAAAATTCCGGTGAAAGAGGATCCGCCCGGAGGGTTCCGACCGTTCGACATGAGGAAAAACCGTCCGTCCGGTCCGGAAATCGGCATCCTGATAGATCAGACTTGTCTTCCAGCGGCCCCAGAACAGCGGCTTGTCGCTCCCCAGCTTCTCGCGCATGAGCTCCACCTCTTCCGGAGACGGATTCTTTCCCAGCACAGCAGCCGCCGGATCCCCCGCCGCCACACGGAAAAGAAGAAAGGTCACGATCAGAACGCCGAAAATGATCAGGATCGAATACCCGGACCGGCGAAGGATATAAGAAAGCATCAGAAAAGACCTCCGAAACAGAAAGAACGAAACTTTGAAATGAAATATATCACGATCCGGTGAATCGGCAACCCGCAAATCGGAAAAAACAGGACCTTTTCTCCGGTTTCTTCAATGTTTTTTCATTTTTTTTCAACTTCTCGTTTGACTTTTGACAAAAAACACTTATTATTTACCGGATTTCACTGGAAAGGAGTTTACCATGGTGCTGATCTGCCCGTATTGCGACATCGAAATCAACGAGACGCTCATCGAACAGGAAGATGGATGCTGCCCCGAGTGCGGCGCTCTTGTCACGGCCAGTACGGTCATCTCCGAGGAAGACGAAGACGAATTCGCGGATGAATTCGATGACGAGGACGATCGCGAGGACGGGAAATTCGAAGATTTCGATGACGAGTTGGACGAATACGACGACAAGTAATAATTCGCCGCTCCGCCTCCCCTGATTCTCCGCTGCTTTCTTTCTTTTTACCGGCCTTCCCTGACGCCTGTGCCGTCTTTACGGTTGACGCTCCTTTTGTCTTTCCGCGGCGGCCAGAACGGCCAGTCCTGCCACGGCGGCGGTCTCCACCCGCAGGATGCGGCGTCCGATCCGGAGCGGACGAAAGCCCGCCGCTGTCATGACTGTCTCTTCCGACACCGTGAAACCGCCCTCGGGTCCCACGA
This sequence comes from Lentisphaeria bacterium, assembly GCA_017615635.1. Classification (GTDB taxonomy): domain Bacteria; phylum Verrucomicrobiota; class Lentisphaeria; order Victivallales; family UBA1829; genus RGIG8244. The sequence goes on along the minus strand of JAFZZR010000069.1, from coordinate 18,984 downwards.
AAAATGCACAGTCGCCCGTAAGTTCCTCCGGACAAATAGTTCCGGACTCCGCCGGCGCGCCGAAAAAGCAGAATGAACAGCGGTTCCGGGCATCCGTCACTGCATCGTCAAATTTGACGGGTCCGTCACATACAGGAAGAAAAGGATTGCCGGACTGCTTGCAAGCCTCCGCCAGAAGCGTCTCCTGACGGCTCCGGGCATTCTCTCCGGCGGGCAGCGCCACGGATCGTTCACTGAAGAAAGTGACGACTCTGTAAACCCCCAGTTCCGCCGCCTGTTTCAAAAGCTGTTCCATTTTCTGGCGGCGCGGCGGCGCCAGATACAGATGGAGCCGAAGATCCGGGACCGGTTCCGTCTTCCGGGTAAGAATGACCAGCTTTTTGCCGGATACTTCGGCTTCCGCCGTCTCGCCGTGCCCGTCCAGAAGCATGACCCGGTCTCCGTCCGCAGCCCGGAGGATCCGGAAAAGGTGTTTTTCTTCTTCACGCGGAAGGGTTACGGCATCGCCGGGTCGGACTGTTTTCAGGTCGTCATAAAAAAAAGAGTGCATTTTTTTCCTTTCGGTGTAAGAAAAGGGCCGGATCCCGTGTATTCTCTTCTGGAAGGACTCCTCACACAGCGTTGTCTGTTTTGCCGGTCCGATATTTTATGGTGGGGACCGGAATATCAGACTTTCGTAGGCGAAGCAGACACCTGGTGCGGAGTTTTCCTTCTTTTTATGCATTTCATACACGGCGTATAAAGTAGCACATCCCGGAAAAAAATCCAGTTTTTCGAATGTTTTTTCCGCCGCATTGAAAAAACGCGGGGAGCGGAGTATATTACCCGCCGTTTTTCAACAAAGAGCGGACAGCGAAATGAAATATCTGGACATACACTCTCATATTTTTCCCTCGAACATCGCGGGGAAAGTCATTCACCAGCTGGAAACCTATTACGGCTGCAAATGGGACGGGACCGGCGAACCGGACGATCTTCTGGAAAGTCTCGAATCAGCGGGGATCGACCGGAGTGTCATTTTTTCATCCGCCACAAAGCCGTCACAAGTTCCGGCTATTCACAACTATATTCATACGCAGATGCTTCAGCATCCCGACAAATTTATCGGGTTCGGCACCATGCACCCGGATTTCACCGACTACCGCGCGGAGATCCGGAAGATCCGGGATCTTGGAATGAAGGGAATGAAATTCCATCCGGACTTCCAGCAGTTCCATGTGGACGACCCTCGGATGCTCCGCATCTACGAGGAAGCGGGAGACAGCCTGATCCTCCTCTTCCATATCGGCGACAAGCGGACGGATTTCTCTTCGCCGCGCCGGCTCGCCAACGTGCTGAAGCTCCTGCCGGGTCTGAAAATCGTCGCCGCACACATGGGCGGGTACTCCGAATGGGAGAACTCCTGGGAACTTATCGGCAAAGACCTCTGGATGGATATCTCCAGCACCATGCCCATGCTTTCCCCGGAAAAAGCGCGGGAACTCGTGCTCGCCCACGGCACGGATAAAGTCCTTTTCGGCAGCGACTATCCCGCCGTACACCACGGAAAGGCCGTGGAACAGGTCCTGAGTCTGGGCCTTTCTCCGGAAGACAACGAGAAGATCTTCTACCGGAATGCGGAGTCCCTGCTGAACATCCGCTTATGATCCGGCCGGCCCTTCGCCGTCGGACGGCTTTCCCTGCAGCATCTTCTGCTGCCGTTTCTGACGGAGACGCTCCTTCCTCCGCAGGTAGGCCAGGACCAGACGCCGGCTCACCACATACCCGATGGGCGCGCTGACCAGTGCGAAAAACACGCCGCCCGCGAAGAACGGGATCATGACATCCGCGCCCAGTTCGCCGAGAGCCCGAAAGGTTTCCGAAAGGGAGGAGGCTTCGGTCAAAGAGGAAAACCGGGAGGAAAAGGAATTCAGGGAAAGAGGACGGAAGACAAGATAGCTTCCGACCCAGCACTGGATGGGATAAAGGATGAAGACGGAGGCCGGATTGGAAACGCAGGTAAACGTCCAGGAAAGGACTTTATTGGCCTTGAGGAGGAACGCCAGAGCCAGCGCGGGAAGTGTCTGAAAGCCAATGGGCAGAATCAGGCCCACGGTCAGCCCCACGGCCACCCCGCGGGCGATGCACTCCGGAGTCCCTTCCGCTTTGACGACCTTCAAATACAGTTTGTAAAGAGAATTCTTCCGCATGATCTCCACACTCAATCGGTAGACAGGTACGGAATCTAGCACGGCTTTTCCCGGCTGTCAAGGGATTTGTTCCCTTCTTTTTGCCGGGGAAAAACCGTCAGGACGCCTTGTCCGCCTTCTTCGGCTTCATGGGATTGACCAGTTCACGCATCCGCTGGAACAGAGCGTAAAGCGGCGGCACGAAGATGATGCCCAGGACCGAAGCCAGCACCATGCCGGAGAACGTGGTGATCCCGATGGCGCGGCGGCTTCCTGCACCGGCGCCTGTGGCGATCACCATGGGCACCACGCCTATAACGAAGGAGTAGGCCGTCATCAGCACGGCGCGGTAACGGACTCTCGCCCCGTCCTGCGCCGCGTCGTAGATGGATGCGCCGCTCTCCCGCGCCTGTTTGGAAAACTCCGCCATCAGGATCGCATTCTTGCCGGCCAGCCCCACCAGCATGATGAGTCCCAGCTGCGCATAAATGGAGAGGGACATGCCGCACCAGAGAAGGCCGATCAGTGCGCCCAGCGTGGCGAAAGCCACGGAAAAGATCACGGAAAGCGGCATGGTCCAGCTTTCATACTGTCCAACCAGGAACAGGTAGGCGAAAATCAGGGCCAGGCTCATCAGAATGACGATCTTGCCTTCGTTTCCCTGTTCCTGATAGCTCAGGTCCACCCACGACACGCTGTATCCCTTGAAGTCTTTCGTCACCACGTCCTGGATCTCGCGCATGACCTGTCCCGAACTGGCGCCCGGAATACCGCTCACGAAGAACTTCGCACTGATATTCTGGGTGAACCGCGTGAGGGTCCGGGGACCGACCACATAACGGAGCTCCGCGAAGGAACTGAGCGGGACCATGTCGCCGTCGTTGTTCTGGACGTTGATATGCTCCACGTCGGAAACGGTCCGCCGATCCGACTGATCGGACTGGATCTTCACCTTGAAGGAGAATCCGTTCAGGTTGAAGTCGTTGACGTAAACCGAAGCCAGCTTGGACTGCAGCGTGGTGAAAATGCGGCTGATGGGAATGCCCATCATCTCCGCTCTTTCACGGTCGATATCCAGATACAGCTGCGGCGAACTGGCGTTGTACTGAGAGTACCCCATGGCAATATGAGGCGCAATGCTCTTGTCGTTCAGCTTCATCATCAGCATCCGGGTCGCCATCTCCAGTTCCGCCGGAGACTGGCCTTCGCGGGCCTGAAGCATAAAGGAAACGTCGTTGCTGGCGCCCAGGCCCATGATGGCCGGCGGCTGCATGACCACCACGCGGGCGGAGGGAATGGTGCTCACACGCTTCTGGACCTCCTGTCGGATGGCGTCGATCTGAAGCTCCGGAGTCGTCCGGCTGTCCCAGTCGCGCAGCTTGATGATGCCCAATCCCTGATTCTCGCCTTTTCCGCCGATGAAGCTGAATCCTTCCACGATCAGCACGTCTTCCGCGCCCGGCAGATCCTTGACCAGCTCAAAAAACTGCTTCGTCGCTTCCCGTGTCCGGTTCAGCGTCGCACCCGGCGGCAGTTCGATCGCCACCAGGAGAGCGCCTTTGTCTTCCCCGGGCAGGAAGGAGGAGTTCAGCTTCATGAAGAAGTGATAGTTGAGCCAGAGGACGCCGCCGAAGAGGATCACGGTGACAAACCAGTAGCGCACCAGGAAGCCGGTACAGGCCAGATAAATGTTTCTGGATCCGTTCAGCGCCCAGTTGAAGGGAGCGAACAGGGAGAAGCGTTTTTTGGGCGTCGGCTTCAGAATGAGGGCGCAGAGAGCGGGGGAGAGCGTCAGCGCGTTGACCGTGGAGAAGCAGAGAGCCACACACATGGTCACGGAAAACTGAAGGTAGATCGTACCCACCATGCCGCCGTAGAACCCGATCGGCGCGTAAATCGCCACAATGACCAGCGTTGTGGCAATGACCGCTCCGGTGATCTGCTGCATGCCCTTCACCGCCGCGTCGTACGGCGACAATCCTTCCTCATCCATGAGGCGGATAACGTTTTCCGTCACCACGATGGCATCGTCCACCAGCGAACCTATGACCAGGATCAGCGCGAACATGGTCAGCAAATTCAGCGTGAATCCCAGTGGATAGAGCACGGCAAAGGTGGCGAAGATGGATACGGGAATCGTCAGAGCGGGAATCAGTGTGGCCCGCCAGTTCTGAAGGAAGAGGTAGGTGATCGCCACCACCAGGCCCAGAGTAAGAAGCAGGGTCCAGAAAATTTCCTCCATGCTCGTCCGGATGTATTCCGTGGGGTCGTACATCAGACGGCATATCACGCCTTCCGGGAAGAATTTTTCCAGTTCCTTGAGCCGCTTGTTGGCCTCGTCCACCACCTGGATCGCATTGGCATCCGAATTCCGGTAAATGCTCATGGAAACGAGAGGCGTGATGTCCTTTTCCGACAGCGCGATGTCCGTGGCCAGGGGATCCTTGGGGTACACGGTGCCCTGCGCGCTCCACGAATAATCCTCCGCGCCCAGCTCCACGCGGGCCACGTCGCCCAGCTTGACCATGCGCCCGTCCGAGGAGACACGGACGATGATGTCTTCGAACTCCTTCTTGTTCTTGAGGCGGCCCAGCGCATTGACCTTCAGCTGAAGGAAGTCGCTGCTGTTCTCGGCGCCCACCGCGCCCGCCGCCGCCTGCACGTTCTGCTGACGGATGGCTTCGCTCACCTCGGCGGGGGAGATGCCGAGGGCGGAAAGCTTCATCGGATCGAGCCAGATGCGCATGGAGTAATCCGAAGCGCCCATGATCTCGGCCTGACTGATGCCGTCGATTCGTGCGATCTCATCGCGCACCGTGGTGCGGAGGAAGTTGCCCAGTTCCTGAAGACTGATGTGCGACTTCTTCGGATCGCGGAAGAATGCGTACACGCCCAGCATGTCCGACGTCCGTTTGATGATCCGGATCCCGATGGCCGTGGTTTCCGCAGGCAGCTTCGCCTCCGCACGCCGGACCGCATTCTGCACGTTGACCAGCGCGATATCGTCGTCGGTCCCGGATTTGAATGTGATCGTCAGGGCATAGGATCCGTCGTCATTGGACTCCGAGGAGAAATACTGCATGCTCTCCAGTCCGTTGATCTCCTGCTCGATGGGTGAGGCGATGGTATCGGCGATCTCCTCCGAGCTCGCGCCCGGGTAACTGGCTATGACCATGATCGTCGGCGGCGCGATCTCGGGATACTCCGCAATGGGAATGAACTTGATGCACAGCGCACCGGCAAACACCATCACAATGGAGATGACGATCGCCAGCTTCGGCCTGTCTATGAATATCTTCGAAAACATCGGCTGTCCTTCCTCTCCTGCGGGTTACTTCCCGGCCGCGGCAGGCGCGGCAGATTTGGCAGGTGCAGCAGCAGGTTTGGCAGCGGACTCGCCGGGCGCCTTCACGAAAACCGGATTCACCACCTGACCGGGCATGACCTTGTGGGTGCCGTCCACAATGACGGTCTCCCCTTCCTTGAGGCCGCTGAGAATGATCTGCCGGCTGCCGACGATCTCGCCGGTGGTCACCGGGCGGTACTGCGCCTTGTTTTCGCCGTCCAGGACATACACGAACTGTCCCTGCTTGCTCTGCATGATCGCCGAGATCTGGATGGCCGGGAACTTCTCCGTGACTTTCCGGCTGATGAACGCATCCACCACGCCGCCGGGGATCAGGCGTCCCGACTTGTTTTCAAAGATGCACCAGAGCATCAGTGTACCCGTCCGCGGATCGATCTTGTTGTCCGCCAGCTTCACATGTCCCTCCTCATCGAACATCTTTCGGTCCGCCGTGCGGATCCGGATCACCGCGTCCTTGAGGATCCGTTCCGGAGTCCCGAACATACGGATGTAGTCCGGTTCGCTGATGGCCATTTTCACGTAGATGGGAGAAATTTTGGCGACGCTGCCCAGCGCGTCGCTGGAAGTCGTGATGTAGTTGCCGGGGGAATAGGTCGCCTTGCCGAAACGACCCGTTATGGGCGAAATGATCTTCGTATAGGAAAGATTGGTCTGCGCCTCCGTCAGCGCCGCCTCGCATTCGGCCAGTTCCGCCTCACGGAGCTTCAGAAGACGGTTCGCTTCATCCATTTCGCTCTTCGCGCTGATCCCGGCCAGTTCCTTCTGTCTTGCAAAGTTCGACCGCGCATATTCCAGCTCCGCGTTCTTCTGCTTGACTTTCGCCTCCGCCGACTTGACTTTCGCCACGTACAGCGTATCCTCGATCTGCATCACCAGATCGCCTTCCTTGACCATGTCTCCTTCCTTGCTGTAAACATCCACCAGATACCCGGAGACCCGTGCTTTCAGATCGACTGCGTGGGTCGATACCAGTTTTCCGATATACTGTTTCGTGCCCTGCTCGCTTACCAGAACCGTTTTCGCCACCGGGACCGTGGGAGCCGGCCCCTGCATGCCCTGCGCGGAAAGTGTCGCACATCCCGCGAAAAAAGTGACGGCGGCCGCGGCCGTTATGCTTGCTTTGCGAATCATTTTTTCTCTTCCTTATCGTTTTTTATTTCTTTGATTCTTCTGTTCAGTTTCTCGAATCCCGCCTCAAGCGTATTTTTCTCCTCCTCGTCCAGACAGGAAAACAGCTTCTTCGCCGTCTCGTTCATCCGCGCAATGATCCGGTCGATCACGCGGAGACTTTCCTCCGTCAGCGATATATTCACCTTCCGGCGGTCGTCCTTCCCCTGGACCCGGGAAAGCGTACCTTTTTTCACCAGAGTATCCACCAGGCCGGATACCGTTCCCGGCGTCAGCTTCAGTTCTTCCGCCAGACGTTTCAGAGTCGTTCCTTCCGGATTCTCTTCCTGCAGCGTCCAGACCACGCGTATGACGTCCAGGTGACGCAGGCTCAGATCGTCAAAATGACCCGAAGACTCCTGCCGGGGCGCGGCGGATTCCCGAAGCCACTCGGACAAATGGATCAGGGCCTTGCATAACTTTGTTTCTCTTGATTCCGAACTCATGTCAGGTTCCTTTCGGCAGATTTCTGCGGAAGACATAATATACACGGGAAAAAGAGTTTTTCAAACAAAATATTTTTTCGGCAATGATTTTTTGAGAATCAAAATAATTACCGTCTGGCCCCGTTCCCGCTGGGGGAAGAGCCCGTCCATGATCGAAAACGATCGGAAACAATCGGAAACAAACGCTTTTTTGTGAAAAAAAAACGACAGGACCGCCTTGACTTGTCGGAAAAAGGCTGTATAGTATCGAATCGTTTCAGATGTGGAAACGGGCCGGTAGCTCAGTCGGTAGAGCATCGCCCTTTTAAGGCGGTGGTCCGGGGTTCGAGCCCCCGCCGGCTCACCATTTTTCTCATTTTGAGGAGGCCGGCATGAGAGAACACCGATCCGCGGATTCCTCTTCCTTTTCCTCCGGTTTTCTGCGTGTTTTTCTTTTCAGCTTTCTTCTCTTTTCCCTGGGGACGGCAGGAGTGGAAATTGTCCGGCTCGATGTCCGGTTCGCCATTTTCATCCAGGATATGACGCGGTACGCGCTGTCGGTCTTCCCCACCATCAACGGAGAGCCCTACCCGGACTATCCGGTCACCATGATCCTGTTCGCCTGGCTGTTTTCGGCGGCGGGACGTTTTGTGAATCAGTGGACTCTGTCGCTTTTTTCCATTCTCTGCGGCTCGCTGACCGTTGCGCTCACCTGGCTGACGGGCGAAAGGATAAAGCGGGGCACGGGCGTTATCGCCGCCTCGCTTCTTTTCATGACGCTGGAATTCAACACGACGATCATGAGCTTCGGGATCGATGTCCCCGTCATGGCCGCCGGAGCGCTGATTTTGTACTGCCTCACCGTCCGGGCCGGGATCTGGAAATCGGGCGTTTTCTTTTTCCTTCTTCTCGTTTTCGCCTTCCTGATCCGCGGACCCATGGGGCTTTTCCTGGCCGGAGCGGCGGCAGGCGGATGGCTTCTTTTCGCCCGGCAATGGAAACAGACCGTGATCTGGGGAATGATTGGGGCGGCTGCCTCGCTGATCTGCCTGGGCGGCGGATATTACCTGATCCATGCGGCGGGCGGACAGGAACTGTACAAGGAATTTTTCTCCTGGCAGATCTCCAGCCGGATGGCGGCGGATGATCTCTTCTTCTATCTTTTCGACGGGCCCGTGGTGTTTTCTCCTTCCACGGCGTTCGGGATCGCAGTCCTTCTGACGGTCCTCTGGAAGAGGCCGCGCGGAGCAGGGATTGTGCTCCCTCTTTTCGGATTTCTCCTGCTCCCGCTGGTGCTGCTCAGCATTCCCGGATGCAAACACCTGCGCTACATGATGATCACCGTTCCGGCGTTCGCTCTGATCGGCGCCTGGGGGGTACGCAAATCGTTTGTCTTTCCCCGCTGCCGCAGGATCCTCCGCGCAGTCTTCCGCTTCCTGGCGCAATATGCGTGGATCGCCGCCCTGTGCATCGGACTTTCCGTCACGATCGTCATGGCCGCCATGGCCGGAATCCTGGACCTGCGGCTCGCCCGGTGCGGACTCCTGATCCTCTTTCCGGCGGCCGGCCTGGTCTTCCGGAAAAAGACGGGGCTCATTCGGGACATTCTGCGGACCGGGATCGTCCTGGGGATCCTTGGATGCGTGTTCATCTTCCCCGCGTCCACCTTCCGGGAGCTCTCCGAGGATTTCGTCCGCACGGCCGAACAGTATCGGACCGGACGGCTTTACTTCTATCGGATCGGCGTGGATCACGAGGATTTGAAATATCTTCAGTTCCTGACCCCGGAAGAACGGGCCGATGCCGTGTATCTGACGCCGTCTCCGGATCCGGACGACAAATACAGAAAGATGTATCGGCGCAGAGAGATCGAAGGACTCGCCGACATGAATCCGGGCGACCTCCTCGTGATAAAAAGCAAGGATGCCGGCAAGCTGGAAGAGGATGCCGCGAACTGCGGGAGAAAGGTTCTTTTCCGTGCCCGGGGAAACTTGGGTCATAAGGAATATCAGGTCGTGGAGCTTCGGAAAGACGATGCCGTCCGGACGAAGCTGGCGGAACCCGGCAGTCCCGCCGGGCGCGAGGAAAAATGAAATTTCGCCGTTCAGGCTCATTGTCGGAAAGATTCTGTACTGTTTTGAGCATTTATCGAAAGGGATGAAGGATGGAGTCGCACCAGATGAATCAGCTGTCTGAGGTTCAAGCCGATCTGCCGTCCGCTCCGCATCCGGAGGGGAAACGGGAACTCACCGTCTGCGGAAGTGAAATATATCTGCCGGATTCCAGACGGTTCCGCCCCGGAGATACGGAATTCGCCGCCATTGTCGCGGAAGTCCTGCCCGACTATGCGCCATCCCTCTCGGAAGAGGCGCTTCGCCGTCCCCGGGGGTACTCCGCCAGTGCGATCATCCTGATCATGCTGTTTTTCGGGATGCTGATCGCCGGCCTTTTCTATTTACGTCCGCAGGTGCGTCTGGAAACCACTTCCATGGATGTGCCGCCGCCGGAAAACACCCGTTACAGCGGGGAATTTTCCAGAGAATTCAAGAAGGCGATGGAACTGGTGAAATCCGAGAAACCCGAAGAAGCCCGGAAACATCTCGAACGGATCATTGATCAGCTTCTTGAACGAAAGGAAACGGAGGCTGAAAACGAGTTGATTTTCTACTCCTATTTCGCCCTTTTCAGCAGGCTGCAGTGGGATGATGAAGCAGGAACCCGTCTGAACCATCTGATCAAGCTCAATACCGATTACCGGTGGAAACTTTTCGAGATTCAATATCAGCTGTGGAGGATGGGCGGCGAAAGACTGGGCAGATTGTCTGAACATGCCTCGGTGGATTCGCTGTACGAGGTCATGGGCAAGATCGATGATCTGCGCAGGCGTCTGGCCGAAAAGCCGGAACTGACCCGGCAGCTGGATCTGTACAAGTGTTATTTCGGACTGAAGGTGTGGAGGCGCCTGAATCACCCTGTGCCGGATGACGAACGCGGCATGAAGGACCGCGAAGAGGTATGGAAAATCGCCGCGCGTTATCCGAGAGACAAAAAATTTGGGATTGTCCGGCTCTATCTGGTTGATCAGCTGATCAAGGACGACCCAAAAGGGTACTACGTTTTCGACGGGGAAAGATACTATCTCAACTCCCGGCTGAAACCTGTTCTGGATCAAATCAAACAAGAAATCGCGAAGATGGGGAAAAACAATGAGTAAAGAGCTGAGATCCGCAACGGAACTGCCGGATCAGCGCGGCATCAAAAGTTTCCGCGACTGGCGGTTTTATCTGGCCGCGCTCCTGCTGGCCGGCAGCATTTTCTGTCTGATACGCGACCCGTATTTCATTACGGAGGGGGAATTTGCCTACAAGCAGGGAATGATCGTTCTTCTGATGGCGCTGACCATTGCCGCCGCTTTCTTGTGGGAGACGCCGATTTTCGGCAAGCCGGCCGGGGCCAATCTTCTGCTCCAGAGTTTCAGCATTGTTCCATTCTCTTTGCTGATGGCCCGACTCTGCGCTGCCGATGGAAAAAGTTCTCAGGAGATAACCAGACTGAAATTTCCCGGTTTCTGGGATTTTGTGGGATCGGCGCTTACCGGTCTGCTGGAAATGATCCCGGCATGGATCCGGGATCTGTTTTCCAACTGGCATATCACCCTGCTTTTTCTGCTCGTGCTGGGAATCCTCTGTCTGCGCCGCATACAGCTGCGGACAGGCGCCATCATACTGATTCTGATGCTGCTTTTTTTCCGGCAGTTCAACCGCGAAGGCACTCTTGTCTATCTGGTCGCGGGTACGCTGCTGCTGACCACGGCCCTGTTTTTCATGTTCTCCCGTTACGATCTGGTTTCGTACTATGAAAACATCATCAAGCGTTTGAAGCGCAGCAGTACGCTGGGCGACGAAGAAGTACGGACTATCTTGCGGGTCATGGAACAGCTGGCGCGCAAAAAGAGACTTTCCGAGGGGAATTTCCGCCAGATCGTCAAGGATAGCTATACGGTGAATCATGCGTACAACGATCAGGAACTGAATATGATTTCCAACGAAATGGCGAAGCGGATGATTTACAGCTACGATCTGGTCTCTCTCCGCAATGACAACGAGGGCATTTTCCTTTTCCCGGATCCCCTGCTCTATCACGATGACAATCTCCTGTGCTCTGTGGCCCTCGTGCCCCGGGTCATGTTCGTGACACTCTTTTCTCTGCTCTGGATAATCATGCCTTTCGACCTGATTCCGGACAGTCTGCCGTTTGTCGGTGTACTGGATGACATGGCCGTGATGATCCTCTCCGGCATCGTGATCCAGGGTTCCTTACTTCCCATGCGCAAACATCATGAATGATTTCGAACAGGGTATCGCTTGGGCATTCCGGGGGATCGGAGAATTTTTCCGGCACCCTCGCCTGTGGCGTTTTGTAGTCGTGCCCCTGGTACTGGTGCTGGCGATTTACTTCTGGCTTTTTTACATGGCTCTTGCGGTATGGCTTCCGCCGCTGCAGTCCTCCGTACGGAATTTTTTTGCCGGCAGCTGGTTTGAGTTCCTTTACCGGTGGACGGAATGGCTTATCACGGCGAGCTTTTATCTGTTCCTGGTGCTGGTGACGGCCTTCACGTCCGGAAACATCTTCGAATTGCTGGGCGGATTGTGCTTCTCGCACATGGTGCGGGATTACGAGACAAACATCCTTCATTGCAAAATCGAAAAGCTTTCGCCGGCCAGAGAATTCTCAAATCTGCTGGCGTGCGGTGTTTTTTCCACGGCGACTCTGGTCCTTTATTTCGCGTTGTTCATCGCGGGTTTTTTCCTGCCTGTGGCCGCACCGCTGGCGACAATTCCCTTTATCGGATACCGCTATGCCGTGATCTACACCTCGGAGGCGGTTTTCAATTCCGGCCGCAAGCTGAGTGACGTCCCCATCCTTTTCCAGGGCCGGAGCGGACTGCTTTACGGTTTCGGCAGCGCGGCCTTTCTGATGTTTCTCGTGCCGGTCCTGCCGATATTTCTCATCCCGGGACTGGTTATCGGCGGCACGCTGATGTATCATCACCGCCGGAATTGACCGTGTCCCGGATTCTCCCGGCAGCCGGGAGGAAATCCGGGAGACGAAGGAAAATCCGGTGTTTGAGCTTCACCTGCTTTCCGGATCGTTTTTTTTTCAGGAATAGTTTCATTTTTCATTTGAAAAAAGGCATATTCCGGGATAATTTAAGGCGTGTTGTTTTGTGTAAAAAAACGCGAGGCTGTACGGAGTTCGTTTTATGTCGAAGATCGCTGCATTCGGAAGAGTCTTTCTTGTCTGCGCCTGCCTGGCGGGCGTGTTCGCGCTTTCCGCATGCGGCAAGCCGCAGCCTCCGCCGGTCCCGTCTTTCCGGTCTGAAGCGCTTCTGGAAATCCTGCGCCTCATGGATATGAAGGATTACCGTGCCGCGCTTCCGAAAATCGAACGCTACCAGGAACTGGATGAAACCAACGCCTTTCTCGGTGAACTGCGCAACATCGCCGTATCCAATATGGTTCTTTCCGAAGCCGGAAAACTGGCCTCGTCCGGAGATCTGGAGGGCGCTGTCCGCAGAATCGATGAGGCCATGGCAAAGTATGGGAATCTCTCCGGCCTCGTCAAGGGACGGGAGCAATGTACGACCGTGCTGGAGATCCGCAACCGGATCCGGGCGCTCCGCCGGCCCTGCACCGGCGCCGTCATGGCCGATCTTTCCCGGAAACTGCTGGCGGACGGACAGCGCACGGGGGATCAGAGCATTGTGGATTTTGCGCGGCAGAAGCTCAGCAACAGCGTGATCATGCGGAAACTGGAATACGATTATGCCGGATTCCTTATCTATGCCGATGCCAGAGATGAGTTCGACGCCGGAAATCTTTCCGTAGCGATGCCGCTTTACGCCCTGCTGGCGGCGGAAGGCAATTTCCCGTTCGAAGTCGCCAGACTGACCGAAAACGATCTTTACACATTCCATGGACCGGAGGAAGGGAAAGGCACGAAAAAACAATAGAGGTAATTTCAAAAGTCTGTCAAAAGCAGATTGAAAAAATACCGTTTTGATGAGCGGTGAAGGGTAACTTGAGCGTGCCACCTCAAATGCTCCCTTTACCGATCGCGACGGGACTTTTCAAGAAATTTTGAGGACTTCTGAATTTGCCACAATAAAAAAGGAGAGGCTTCAAGTCTCACGGAAACAAAACCAAACAATATGGAAACAACAACAGAAAGGAACGAAAAATGAAGAAACAGACAACAGTGAAGAGTATTCTGGCCATCCTCGCGGCGGCACTCGCGTTTCCCGTTGCGGCGGAAGATATTCCGGCGGTGAAGGAAGCTCCGGAAGCCAAGGAAGCGGCCAAACCCGCGGTGACGCTGGAATCGGCGCTGTCTTTCCTGCCCGACGTGCTGGCGGAAGTCGGCGGCGAGAAAATCACGAAGGAACAGCTGATCAAGCAGCTTTCCATGGGACAGGTTGCCCCCGAAATGCTGGCACAGCTCCCGCAGGAAGTCGTCAAGGGCCTGCTTGTCCAGCAGATCCAGGAAATGGTGGATCAGGCTGTCTGTCTGGCGCTGGCGAAAAAGGCGGGTGTGGAGCCCTCCGAAAAACTGGTCCGGGACGAAATGGACAAGATCTACAACAGCATGGGCGAGGCTCAGAAGGCAGAACTCGACAAAAATCTCAAGGCCAACGGAAAGACCTACGGGGATTACCGCGATGAGATCGCAAAGAATCCCGACGCTCAGAAATACTGGGCCTGCACCTCGTATCTGAAGTCCGCCGTCGTGGACAAGGAAAAGAATTCCGTCACCGATGCCGACGCCGAGAAATTCTATCGGGAAAACCAGGTCCTCTTCGAATTGCCCGTCGTGACGGTGTCCCACATTCTGGCGCTGGTCCCCGAAGTCGACGATTCGGGAAAACCGCTGACGGAGGAAGCCCTGGCTGAAAAAGACAAAGCAGCGAAGGCCAAGATCGACGGCATCTATGCCAGACTCAAGCAGGGCGAAAGATTCGAGTATCTGGCGGAACAGGAAAGCGAATGTCCCTCCGGCAAGCAGAGCAAGGGCAAGCTGCCCGCTTTCACCGAGAAGGGAAGAATGGCCAACGGTCAGATGATGGAACCCACTTTCACCAAGGCGGCGGTCAGCCTGCAGAAGGCCGGCGAGATCTCCGATGTGGTCAAGACTCCCTTCGGATATCACATCATCCGTCTTGAGGAAAAGAAAACCCAGGAATATGTTCCCTTTGCCAAGGTCAAGGATGAAATCCGCGCGCAGCTGGCCGGCGAGAAGATCGACAAGGCTGTCCACGCCGCGCTGGAGCAGGGAAGAAAGGATCTGGGCGTCAAGGTCTTTGTGACCGTGCCCGAGCCCAAGGCCGCCGAAGCTGTTCCCGCTGCGCCCGCGGCCGCTCCTGCGGCACCGGAAGCGGCGCCCGCCAAGTAAGAAGGGGTATCCCTTATCAGCTTTGGCTGCAGAAAAAAAGGAAACTCCCCGCTGCGGAGAAGACGGTTTGCCGACCGTCGGACTGCGGCAGGGAGTTTCTGCGCAAAATGACTGTTTACCCATAAATCGGAGAGAAATCGATGAGCGGATGCACCGGAAACTGTGAAAGCTGCGGACACAAAGGGCATGAAGAGCAATGTCATGTTTCGCCGCTGGCAGGTATCAAACATAAAATTTTTGTTCTTTCGGGAAAAGGCGGCGTGGGAAAAAGCACCGTGGCGGCGGCGCTTTCGGTCATGCTGGCCAAAGCGGGAAAGAAAGTTGCCCTTCTGGACGTGGACTTCCACGGTCCCAGCCAGCCTACTCTCTTCGGACTGAAGGATGTCCGGATGGAAGGCTCCGATTCCGGTCTCTTTCCCGTGGAAAAATACGGAGTCCGGGTCGTCTCCATCGGACTGCTGATGGACAATGCGGATTCCGCCGTTATCTGGCGCGGTCCCGCCAAGATCGGCGTGCTGAATCAGCTGTTCGAGGAAGTGGACTGGTCCGACACGGAATACCTGGTCATGGACTTCCCTCCGGGAACGGGCGATGAAGTCCTTTCCGCCTGTCAGACGGTGCCCGGGGAAAAGATGGCGGTGATCGTCACGACCCCGCAGGAAGTGGCACTTGCCGACTGCCGCAAATGCGTGGATTTCTGCCGTCAGGTGAATGTACCGGTGGCGGGCATTGTGGAAAACATGAGCTATTTTGTCTGTCCCGACTGCTCCAAAAAGCACGAGCTGTTTCTTTCGGGCGGCGGCGCGAAGCTGGCGGAAGCCGCGAACGTCGATCTCATAGCCCGTCTGCCGCTGGATCCCGTTTTCCTCAAGATGTGCGACGAGGGAAAGATCGCCGAAGGCATCGAGCAGTCGCCCGTGCTCAAGGGCGAACTGAAAATGGCTCTGGTGGACATCGTTTCCAAGGAAGACTGAAAAGGAAGCTCTTACCGGGCGGGCCCCTCATTCTCCTCCGAAGCAGCGGGTTCGGGGGACCCGGTTTCGGCTTTTTCAGGCTCTTCGTTTTCTTCGCCGTCCGCGTCCTCTTCGCTGTCCTCTTCGTCTGAAGGCGGCGTCACCGGATTCCCTTCCGCGTCATAATACCGGGGACTGTCGCCCTCGGAGGGATCGAAAATTTCTTCCGCATATCCCAATTCGGGCGCCATGGTTTTTTCCATATTCCCGTCCAGAAGAGTGATCTGAAGCTTTCCGACTTCTTCCCGCAGCCGGAGCACGGAGGCGCTTCCGCCGTAGGGACAGGCCCGGCCGCCGGAAAGATCGAAGAACTCCACATGGAGCTCCTCGCCGCGGGGAAGGAGCGAGCGTGAAACGCGGACCGATGCCGTCCCGGGCAAACTGGGGAACCCGGTCTCGTCCTCGGGGAAGAGTTCGGCCCGGATCAGCTCATTGGCCGAATCGTACTGCATACGTGCGATGGCGGCCCAAAAACTGTCCAGGAAAGGATGCTCTGCGGGAAAAGGCTGAAAGACGGGAACGAGATCGCAGTCCAGCCAGATCACGGCACTTACGTTGTCCCGCTGATCGAACGTCTGCTTCCGCTCCGCATAGGATTCATCGGGCAGAAGGGCGGGTGCGCCTGCCGAAGTCAGGCCCCGGACCAGCGTTTCATTTCCGCGGTCGTCAAATTCCCGAAGAATGACGGCGAGTCCGTCCTTCAGAGGTTTTCCGTCTTCGCCAAAGTATGCCTCGCGAACCGGATTGCCCTGCGCGTCCCGGGTAAAAACGGTTTTCCGGGCCGGGGAAGGAGGAGAATCAGGATCTTCCGAGACGACGGTCTTTGTTTCGGGCCGTCCGGATCCGTCGAATGTCACGGAGGTGATTTGCTTCGTATCCTTTCCGTCCTTGTCCAGGATGATCTCCTTCACGAAGCGTCCGTGTTCATCCTGCTCCTGCCGGATGCCGCCGAACGAAGTATCGTAATACTTCAGCGTATTTCCCAGCCGGTCGTACTCAAAATGTTCTTCCCGTTCGACACGCCCTTCTGCATCCGTGACGATCCGGGCGGAAAGCGCCCCGTCATCCCGACGGAGCTCCCGGATGCGCTGCACGAGTCCGGCACCCGCCTTCCGGATCTCCCGCTCCGTCAGCAGTCCGCGATCCGAAAGGGAGTCGATCCATACCTCTCTCGGACGGTCGGATTCATCGGCAAAGAAATCCATTCGGACTACACGTCCGCAGTCATTCCGGATGATCCGGATCCTGGGGAAGCCGCGGACTGCGGCCCCGCCGGCGGGAGTCTTGCGGATCTCCTCCGTGTTTTTGTCGGGATAGAAGAAATCCACCCGTGCCGCCCCGTAAAGACCGGCGCAGGGAAGGCCGTCGGGTCCGAAGAAGGAAATGGACTCGTCCCGTCCGTCGAAGCGGGTCCGGAGAATGCTGAAAGAATAACCGTCCTGCCGGTCGGTCACAGGTTCGCCCCGGACTCCGAAAAAAGAGGTCCTGCACAGCTCGGGTTCGGGAAATTCCTGACGGAGGAATGCAAATCCGCGGTTGTTGTTCACGGGTTTTCCGTCGATTCCGTAACAGCCGAGCTCAGCCAGATAATTACCCTCGTACCGGAGCCGGTATTCCGAAACGCCGAAATAGTCTGCATGAGGCTGTCCTTTTCCGTTCAGAAGCACGGCCCGGGTAAAACGGCCCAGCTCATCCCGTTCGTACCGATGTCCGCCGGTTTCCAGAGAGTCGAATCCCTGCGCCCCGTCGGCACGCAGAAAATCCACACGGACGACCCGGCCTTTTTCATCCCGGGAGAGCGAGAGGCCCGCCAGATTTCCGCATGCCGTCAGACCGGGGATGCAGTGGGAAAGATCCTGAAGAAGGCCGTCCCGGAACGGCATGAAATCCAGGGGCGGCAGTTCTCCGAGAAACGCATCCTCGAAAATGATGCGGTCACGCCCGTCGTAACGCCAGACCAGATCCACCGCGTCTTCCGGGGACCGCCAGACACGGCGCAGAAGCGATCCGTCTTCGCCGTATTCGAAGGTAAGAGTGCGCACATGGAAGAAATCGGGATGGATGCGGCCCGCGGGATCCCGCGATTCCACACGGACGACCCGGCCCGCCTTGTCGTACTGAAAACGATAATGATTCTGCTTTTTCGCCTGAGGTCCGGTCAGTTCGCCCACGCCCTCCGGCACGCCGTACGTCTCGACCATATCGATGAAAAAACGTTCGGCGGTCTCCTGTGCGGCAAGAAGGCAGCCGCAGCCGGAAAAAATGCAGGACAAAAGAAGAAAGCGAAGGATCCTGTTCATATTTACGCGCACTCCCTGAAAAATTTTGTTTCCGGTAATATGAACCGGATCCGTTGTTTTTCAAGATTTCTCTTCCGATATTTCACAAAAAACTCGTCAGGAAGAGCGATCCTGTATCGATCTCACAAAATCAATGGATGCGCGGGCCGCGGCCAGCGGATCACGGCAGCCTCCGTACTCCAGAGCCAGAACACCGCGGAATCCATCCGTCCACAGCTCGTTCAGGAATTCGTTCAGCTTCAGATTCCCACTGCCGACGGGGGCCGGCATGAACGGCATCCCCGAGGCGGATCGAATTTGCTCCGGCCCGTAGAGATCGGTATTGAGCCGATCCTTCAGATGGACGTGAGTCACCAGGTGTTTGAGTTTGGCGTATACAGCCCGGTAACATTCGCCGGACCGGATAAAATTGCCGGTATCGAAGCAGCAGCGGAGAGAAGGAACGGCATCCATGTAGCGCAGGAGTCCGGAAGAGGAAGCATAGCTTCTTGGCGGATTGCCGCAATCGAAATCCTCCATTTCCATCTGCACGCCCGAGGCGGAAAGACGGCGGCCAAGCTCGTTCATATTTTCGGCAATGATTTCGAACGGCAGATCCGGATATTCCGCGGGAATGAGCATGAGCGATTCGGGAAGAAGCGCTTCGGCAGCAGACGCTATGCGGTCGGTCAGCTCTTTCCGCCCGGCCGGATCACGGTAATCGGCTGCGGCGTACAGCTGAAAAAGACCGAATCCGGCTTCGCGCACGGTTTTGATCCAATCCGCCGAAGCCGTGGCGATATTCGCGCTGATATGCGTATATCCTGCTTCATGCAGACAGGACAGAGTCTGCGGCAAGGACCGTCCCGTGCGGGAAACGATTTCCGAAATCTGGAAATCGAATGTGGCAAACTGCGAGAAGTTCATCTGTGGCAGGACTTTCTCTTTTTCCTCGTTTCCGGTAATATGAACCGGATCCGTTGTTTTTCAAGATTCATCCCTTGATATTTTGAAAAAAAGAGGCATATTATCAGCGGCCGAACAGTTCAAGAACTCAAGAACTAAGGATCCTGCAACATGAACGAATGCATTCTGCCTGTCCTGGAAAAAATGGGG
>JAFZZR010000068.1 GCA_017615635.1 Lentisphaeria bacterium | reverse complement strand
TTCCGTCCGCACGGAGCGTCACGGTCAGGAGGGCCTTGCCGCCCGGTTGAAGTTTCCCGCTCTCGAAGGAGAACGGGATTTTCTCCGCATCCGCCTTGAGTTTCAAAGTCTTTGCGTCCTGACCTTCGATCGTGAGAGTCACTTCCGCCTCGGCGGACTTCCTCTCTTCCGGCGAAAGAGTCAGAAGCAGCTCGCCCCGGATCTCGGAGGAGTCCTGCCCCGGGAAAAAGCATTTCTTGTAGACTGGCTTCGTCAGACGGATCTCCGCCTGAGCGAACGCGGGAAACGAAGAAAGTAAAGTGAGAACTGCCAGAACGATTTTCATTTTGCGATGATCCTTTTGCGTTCCTGTCCGGATTCTTATCGGCTCTCCCGGGTCCCCTGTTCGCAGACAACGCCCTTGGGGACCTCGCAGCGGGTTTCCGCCCGGCCGTCATGCCATGCGACGCCGACGCGGATATCGCCCAGCGGCGTCGGGACAACGCCGGAGACGTCAAGACCGGGAATGAGGAAAGGCTCGAAGGAGATTTTCTTCCATCCGGTCTCCAGCTGCCGGACTCCGAGAAGGATCTCGGAGAGATGCAGGATCGGGTGTGCGCTCCATGCATGGCAGAAACTCGTGGAACCGGGCGTGGAATGTTCCAGAAAGAGTTCGGGCGCGGTGGAACAGCCGGACTGTACGAACTCGCCCCACCAGCGGCGGATGCAGTCTGCGACGTCCCGCCGGAATCCCTTGAGCTTCAGAGCCTGGAAAATGTAGTGCATGAAGTAGGAACTGGGCTGGATTGGATTTCCCCTGTTGCTCCGCACCAGCGGCAGCAGGATCTGTTCCGTCCAGACATCATGCGCTTCGGGCAGAAGATCCAGAATAACAGCGAGGGCCGCGGCGTGCGGGGAATGGGTGTCCACGGGCGTCCCGTCGGGACGGAGTCCGTCGTACAGAAGCCGGGTTTCGGGATCGTACAATTTGGAGATGATGGCGCCGGAGAGTTTTTCGATTTCGGAGTCGAGCCGGGCCATCCGTGCGAGGTCCCCGGCGGCCCCGGCAACGATCCGGACCTGCTTCAGTCCCCAGAGCCAGATCAGGTTCAGCAGCGTGGGCGTTCCCTGCTTGAAAAGGGTATTGCACCAGTCGAGGAAAAGCCAGTACCGGGGATCGTAGGGAGCCAGGCCGCCATTGAGGTCGGCCTCGGTGCGAAAATAGTCCAGGATGGAATCCACGGAATCCGCCAGCTCTTCGTAAAGATCCGTTCTGCCGGTCTGGAAATAGTGCGCCCAGAGCGTGACAAGATACATGGCGGAGTAGTCCGGAAGAACGCAGGTGTGGCCCACGGTGGGCGCCATGGCATACGTCAGGCCGTTGGGCGTGCGCTGTTCGCCGATCAGGCGCAGTCCCCGAGCCAGCAGCCGGTCGTCCGCCGCCAGACGGAACGTATTCTGCGACTGCACCAGGGCATCGCCCCACCACTGCGCGTTTTCGCGCCAGGGGCAGTCGATGTAGGAATCGACGGAGCAGCAGAGCTGGGTGCGAACGCACATCTGCCAGATATCCGCAAAAGCCGGATCGGACGAATCGAACTTTCCGCGGAGATCGAAAGGATACCGCAGGACCCGGGCGGAAAGCTTCACGCTCAAACCGTTTCCTTCGCCGTGGATCCAGAGCGCCACATGACGGAAGCCCCAGGGGACGGAAAGTTCCAGTTCGTTCCGTCCGGCCCGCAGGATCAGGCGTCCGCCGTAGAAGGTCAGCGGATGCGTCTCCTTCTCCGGGATGTCGGGCCGTCCGTCCTTCAGGCATTCGAAGGTGAAGTAGTCCAGGATCATGCCCTCTTCCGCGTGATCGATTTCGAACCGGAGAGTGCCCGTCACCTCCTCGCCGAAATCCACGGTCTGCCCCGCAATGCCGTCCCGGAACACGACGGTGTCCCCGGTTTCGGGGGCGGATTTCCAGAGGAAGCGGTCCGCGTGGTAGCTGTAGTAGATGTGCCGGATCGGCTGCCAGCCGTCGGCAGCGGGCTGATGGCACGAGACCGAACTGCGTTCTTTTGCAGGGATCACATAGTTTGTCAGGAGGGGCAGATTCCGTTCTTCGAAGCGGTGCCAGGGCATGGCGCCGGCGATCCGCATGTAGGGAGAAAGATCTTCAGTCCAGTCGGAATCGTCATACTCCGGCGCGAACCAGTTGTCCTGAGCCTGCCGGAAATCGAAGAATTCCTGAAATCCGTACTGTCCGGATCCGCGGGCCACGGCGAAGAGATAGCCGGGGGCGATCCTGCCTTTCCAGGTCTCGTTGGTGGAGAGATCCGCATCCCCCGCCGATCCGCTCAGCAGAAAACCGTATTCGCCGGCGCAGGAATAGGTGTAGTTGCCGATCCCGAAGGTGTAAAGGAGGGCGGCGATCACATTGCGTCCGGGCCGGAGATACGGCGCCGCATCGATGCGGTCGAAGGGCCAGTGACTCTGGAAACCGCGGGCGGGTCCGAAGTGGACGAACTTGCCGTTGATATAGAGACAGTATTTGGCGTCGGCCGTGACATGCAGTTCCGCATGCGCCGGAACTTCCTTAATTTCGAAGGTTTTGCGGAATTGAAAACGGCGGTCGCGGAGATCGCGGAGGGGCTCGGGCAGTTTCAGCCAGTATGCCTGGGGAAATTCGCTGCTGTAAGGATGCGGAGGATGGAATGCCATCTGTGTTTATCTCCTGAAATGGTTGAGTGTTTCGATTCGGTTCAGAGGCCCTTCAGATAATCGGTCAGGCCGGATGCCTCCAGCAGTTCCCGCCGACGGACGAGATCCGCATAGGATTTTCTTTCCGGCTGACTCCAGGCGCACTCCGAATACGCGAAGATCCGGGGGAATATCTTCGACATGACGCGATGCTGCTGAACGGCTTCCGTCCAGAGACACGCTTCCGTTCCCAGCATGAAATCCTTCACCTTTTCCGGCCAGATTATGTAGGGGTCGGTCATGTAGACGCCTCGTTCGGAAAGCTCGAACATCCAGGGCTCCCAGGACTCGCTGAGATTCGCCGGATAATCGAAGTACAGGGAATTGTGCACCGAATAGACCATCTTGTTTCCGTGGGCCGCGATCTTCAGCGGCTCCCGGATATCCAGCCATACCTGTATGATGGTGTCCGGCGGATAGACCTGACCGGAACAGGTCCCCCAAATCATGGGAGAACGTCCCCGTTCCGCGACGAAGCGGGAGAGCCGGACCATGAAGTCGTTCTCCAGTTCCCGCATGGAGTGCAGATTCCGTTCCCGCATGGCGGCCTGACACATGGGACACTTCTCCCAGTGGTCGGTTTCCGCTTCATCACCGCCGATGTGGATCACGGGAGAATCGGGAAAAAGGTCCATCAGTTCCGAAAGGATCCGCTTCAGGAATTCCAGCGAATCCGGATTGCCCAGACACCATTCGCTGCCCGGCGCCGCAGGATCGCAGGCGAACTGCGGATACTTCGCAAGCAGCCGGGCGGAGTGACCGGGGACATCGACTTCCGGCACGATCCGGATCCCCAGATCCCGGGCGTACCCGGCGATCTCGCGCAGGTCGTCGGGCGTGTATTGACCGCAGGACCACGTTCCCTCTCCATCCAGAAGGGGAACCGTTTTTCCGGCGAACCGCCAGCCCTGATTGTCCGTGAGATGCCAGTGGAACACGTTGATCCGGAAGTGGGCGAGCACACGCAGGACCCGCTTGATCGTGGCCGTATCCTGAAAGTGACGGGCGCTGTCCAGATGGAATCCGCGCCACGAAAAACGCGGAGCGTCCTGGATCTCCGCGCCGTCCAGCAAAGCGGAGGCCCGGCCCGCCGTAAGAACAGAAGCAAACAGCATCTGGGTCAGCGCGTCGACGGCGTAACGGGCGCCGCCCCGCTCCCCGGCCTCGGCAGTTATGCCCGAAGAAGATACGGTCATGCGCCAGACGTCAGGAACGGGATCCGATCCCATCCTCAAGATGAAGTCCGCCTCGTTTTCGGCCGAGGGGGTGCAGGAGATATCCAGCGTGCGGAAGAGTCTTTCCAGATCCGGAGCCAGCACGGCGAAATCCGGGTCCAGATACCAGTGCCGAAGATGATCCAGGGGGAATTTTTCATTCGTAAGACGGATATTCGAGGGTACCGGTACGATGACCGATGCGCTGTGCGTTCTCATTGTCATGGATATCCTTTTTCCGATTGCCGGTTCTGATTCTGTTCCGTTTCGTCAGGGCGTAACATACCGCATCTTTCCCCGTATTTCAAACGATATGGAAAAACCATCCCGTTTTTTCACCGAAAAGAGGAC
This sequence comes from Lentisphaeria bacterium, assembly GCA_017615635.1. Classification (GTDB taxonomy): domain Bacteria; phylum Verrucomicrobiota; class Lentisphaeria; order Victivallales; family UBA1829; genus RGIG8244. The sequence goes on along the minus strand of JAFZZR010000068.1, from coordinate 8,427 downwards.
CGGATCCCCCCCTTCCCCGGATTGCAGAATCGGACGCGGCATGCTATATTATGAACGTAATTATCTCAAGGAGGAGGATCCCCATGATCTCAGATTTCTCAAGATTCAAAAAAATTGACGCTCATTCTCACATCGGAACCTTCGGAAGCCCCTTCGACGTCGCCTTCGACGGCGCCATGCTGGCCTCCCAGATGGCCGAATACAATATCGAGAAAACCATCCTCTGTCCCGCCGCGGCCACCCTCAATGCCGAGCTGCTGTCCGTCTGGCGCTCCATGCCGGACAAGGTGATCCCGCTCTACTGGGTGAACGCGAATCTCGGGACGCCCGCCTATGAGGATCTGGAGCATTATCTTCGCGATCTCGGATTCGCCGGCGTGAAGATGCAGCCTCTTTTCGACGGATTCACCGCCGACTCCCCCGTCGTCGATCCCGTCATGGAGATCGCGCGAAAATACGGCAAACCCGTTTTCATCCATTGCGGACACCCGCCCTTCTCCCTGCCGTGGCAGATCGGACTTCTGGCCGAAAGGCATCCGGACATTCCCATCGTGATGATCCACATGGGACACGGACACGGCGTCTATATCGATGCCAGCATCACCATGGCGAAAAAATACGACAATCTCTTTCTGGAGGTCTCCGGTATGCCCATGGGCTGCCAGATCCGCAACGCCTTTCTGAACGTGGGAGAAAACCGCGTCATGTTCGGGATCGATTCGCCCTTCCACCATCCCTCCGTGGAGATCCAGCGCGTTATGTCCTGCGGTCTTACCGACCGTCAGCTGGAAAAGGTCTTCTGCGACAACGCCCGCGCATTCATGGGACTGGATTGACCGGCATGCGGGATTAGGCGTTTTCCGACTGATGACGTCTGCGGTATTCCATGGGAGAGATCCCGGTCTCATGGCGGAAGACCCGGTGAAAATACGCGCCGTCCCGGAATCCGCAGCGCCGGGCGATATCCTCCGCGGAAAAGCCGGACTGAGCGAGAAGCCGCCGGGCGGCGTCGATCCGGCATTCGCGCAGCAGGGCACAGAAACCCTTTCCGAACAGACGGCGTACCCGGTCCGAGGCTCGGGACGGGGAGAGGTCGAGCAGTTCTGCCGCGTCGTCGAGACCGATGCTCCGTTCGTAATGCTGTTCCAGAAACTGCAGAATCCGTTCGCGGTCGCTCCGCGGTTCCGAAACGGACTCCGCATTCGCCAGCAGGGCGATCTGGGAGGCAAGAAGTTCGCCGTACGCACGGAAAGCGCCGGAATCCTTCGGCATCCCCGGCGGAGTATTCGCCTTCCGAATGTTCCGGGGTGCCTCATATTTCACGGGGGATAAAAGAAGATCCGGATGCACGCTGCTCCCCGGCTCGCCCGGAGCAAACGGTCCGGCGAACAGACAGCCCGCGATCCGTCCATTGCAGAGAACGGGGAAGACCGCTTCCAGAAAGCCGCAGGGACACTGCTTCACCGTGAACGACAGTTTCTTTTCCCAGTGCTCCCGGACGGCGAAGCGGTCAAAGGCAAAGCAGATGCCGTGAAGCCGGGGCCGGGCGGCCTTGAGCGACGTGCAATAGGGATTCAGGTGATATCGGGGCAGGATGCCGCCGGGCAGTCTGCCCGTATAGTCATGCAGACAGAGACGGCAGCAGAACTGGGTCTCGAATGCGGCGGCGGCGTTTTTCAGGGCGTCACGGCTGTTCATAAATCGGCTCCATCGAGGTAATTTCAGAAGTCATGGCGGATGGATTTGAAAAAGATCTTTGAGAAAATCATTCCCGGTAGTTTGAGCGTGGATACCCGCAGGGTCTCCACCGAAAACGCCCCGGAAGGAGATTCCAAAGAGAATTTCAAAGCCCTCGATAAGACTTTTGAAATTGCCTTCATCTGTAAAATATACACTCTTCCGGCAAAAAAATCCATAGAAAAACAAAAAAAATGAATTACTGTATTGTATACGGAAGAAAAACGAACCGGGAGACAGAAAATGATGAATCCTCCGAACCCGTCCGCCGAAGCGGATGATGTCCTGTTCCACGGAGCCGAACGAAGGGAGACGGCCTACTTCATGCGGCGTCTTTACCGCCAGTTTCTGACGACGACCAGCGGTGGCAACGTTTCGCGCCGTCTGCCCGACGGAAATATCGCCATAACGGCCTCGCAGTCCGACAAAGCCGAGCAGAGTCCGGAGAACGTGGGGATCGTCACCCCCGACGGGAAGAACCTGACCCCGGAACTGAAGCTGAGCATCGAAACAGGCATGCACCTGGCCGTCTATCGAGTCCGGCCCGATGTCCATGCCATTGTGCACGCGCATCCGGCCGCGGCCACCTTCTTCAGCGCCACAGATATCCCCATCAATATGAAGCTGACGGCGGAAGCGTACGCGGTGGCCGGTCCGGTGATCCGGATCCCCTATGCGCTGATGGGCTCGCCCGAACTGGCGGAGCTTGTGGCGGAACACATGAAGAAGTGCGATTGCGGGCTCATGGACAATCATGGAGTCATTACGCTGGGAAAAACGCTGCTCGCCGCATTCGACAAAATGGAGCTTCTGGAGTGTGCGGCGAAGCAAACTCTCATGGGAAGATCGTGTCCCGTCCGCGAACTGACGCAGGAACAGCTGGACGAGCTGGACCGTTTTGCCGGACGAAAATGATCCAAAGAAAATAATACGGAGTTTTCGGATGAAGGAAGAGGAACTGGACATCATCGTGCCCGTCGCGCTGGAAACGGACTGGGGATCCCGGGAAACCATCGTGGAATCCATTTTGGAACAGAACAAGCTCTTCGGATTTACGAAATTCGCACTGGCCATGCCCGGCAAGGGATGGCGAAGCGTCTCCTATCCGCCGGAAGAGTATTTTCTCGAAAAGGCAATGCTGTTTCTGGCGGTGAAAAAAGCTCTGCCCGAACACATCCGCTGCGGATGGTGGCACACGCTTGTCCTGAAGTCGGGTCCGACGCCCGGATTCGCCCGGGTAGTCCGCCAGGACGGGACCGAGGCCCCCTTCTCCTCCTGTCCGCTGGATCCGGGATACCGCAAAAGGTTTTCCGATGACGTGGCGTCCGTCATAAGGATTGCCAGGCCGGACTTTCTTCTGCTGGAGGACGATTTCGGAATGAACTGTCACGGCGGACCCGGCTGTTTCTGTCCGCGTCATCTGGAGGAATTTGCCCGGCGCGAAGGCCGGTTCTACTCCCGGGAGGAACTGCGGGATCTGTTCGAAAACTCGCCCCTGGAATCAAGGGAGCTGCTCCGGCGTTTCCAGACTCTCCAGAAAGACTCGCTGGTCCTTTTCGCACAGGCGATCCGGTCCGCCGCCGACCGAGAGGACCCGGAAATTTCCATCGGATACGATCAGCCCGGATGCAGCATGAAGGACGGCGGCAGCGTGGAGGCGGTGGCCCGGGCTCTGGCAGGAAAGAATCACAGACCGTGGGCCCGGTTCTGCGGAACCCTTTACGGCATGGAACAGATTTCCCGGACACCCGCGATCCTGTTTTCCTGCCTCTATTTCAAGCAGCACATTCCGGCAGATTTCGGGTTCTATCACGAAAGCGATTCCTATCCGCACACCCGATTCATGGTATCGGCCTCCGCCATGCGCGTCTTTATGAGCGCAGCGTATTCGTTCGGCTACGAGGGATCCGTCTTCCAGACGCAGCAGATCCTGGACGATCCCAACGAGGAAAAGGCCTACGGCGCCATGTTCGCCGAAGAGAGAAAACGCTTCAACACTCTTCATAAGGCCGTCCGGAATTGCCGCGTGCGGGGCGTGCATGTGCCGTTCGTTCCCTTCGACGCCGTGAACTTCCCCAAACAGGGACCGGCCTGGGCCGGGGTCCTCTCCGCCATGGGCATCCCGTACACCACGGACGAGGCGGATATCTCGTTCGTCTCGGGCGATCAGCTTCTCTTCGCCGACGACCGGACCATCCGGAGCTGTCTCTCGAAGGGACTCTTTCTGGACGGTCCGGCGGCCAGGGTGCTGTGCAATCGCGGATACGGAGAGTACCTGGGCGTCGATGTCCAGTTTCCTCTGATCGAGGGCATGGAAAAATACGATCTGGAGGCACGGGAAGTAATCTGTCCGGAGTTTCTGAAAGGAAACAAGGGAAGGAATATGCACCGCGGCGACGTCTTTTCTCCGCTCGGCAACGGCGACGTTTTCAAGCTGATCCCCTCCGCGCCCGGATGTGAAACCGTGACGGAGATCGTGACCTTCCGCCGCGAGCCCATGGCGCCGGGCATGACCCGTTTCCGGAACCGCCTCGGCGGCCGGGTGGTCGTCTGCGCCTCGGAAGTGAACGGCAACGCCTCCAGCAGCCTGTTCAACTACCGGCGGCAGAAGCTGTTCCAGGAACTGATCCTCTGGTGCTCGGACTCCGTGGTCTTCGTGAAAAACGAGCCCAGGGTCTTCTGCATCGTCAATGAGGCCCCGGAAGACGAAGATTTCCGGTATGTCCTGACCCTGATCGACCTCTGTCCGGATCCTCTGGCAAAACTGGAGCTCCATCTGCCGCCGGACGGACGGAAAGACATCGGGTGGAAGATCATGGACCGCGAAGGTGTCTGGCAGGAGGCGCCCGTGAAAAAGACGGAGGACGGGATCCTGCTCGAACACCCCCTGCCCTACGCGGTGCCGGTCTATCTGATGGCCGAAAAAAAACAATAACGGCAACGGAGAAAAATCATGGAGACGATGAAGTATGAAGTAAACCGGGAAATCCCGGTGACTGCGGAAACCGACGTTCTGGTGATCGGCGGCGGACCGGGCGGGATCGGCGCGGCGGTCATGGCGGCGCGGCAGGGCGTGAAGACCATGCTGGCGGAACGCTTCGGATGTCCCGGCGGCATGGCGGTTTTCGGCGAAGTGACCCCCTTCATGCCAAGCCACGTGAAAAACCGCGCGCTGGACCGGCCCGTCTATGTGGACTGGTGCCGGCGCATGCAGGCGTACCGGTCGGACGACGTCCGGCGGAAGTTTCCCTTCGATGAGGAACAGGCGGGCGGCATGATCTGCAAGGACGAAGCCATGCTGGCCATGGAAGACCTTCTGCTGGAATCGGGCGTAACGCCGCTTTATCATCACACGCTGACGGACGTGATCATGAAGGACGGATGGATCGACGCGGCGGTGTTCCACTCCAAATCGGGCCTGAGCGCCATCCGGGCGAAGATCTTCATCGATTCCACCGGAGACGGCGATCTGGCGGTCCTGGCCGGATGCCCCTTCGAGTTCGGAAACGCCGACGGATTCTGTCAGCCCATGACCACCTGCTTCAAGCTGTCCGGCGTCGACCGCTCCCGGATGCCCGACAGGGCCGGGATCAACGAGCTTTACGACAAGGCGAAAGCCGCCGGAGAGATCCGGTGTCCGCGGGAAAACGTTCTCTGGTTTCTGACGCCGGAGGAAGATGTCATTCACTTCAACACCACGAGGATCATCAAGCTGAGCGGCGTCCGGGGCGATGAACTTTCGCAGGCGGAAATCGAGGGACGGCGTCAGATCCGGCAGTTCCTGTCCTTCCTGAAAAAACACGTTCCAGGCTTCGAACAGGCTCGGATCCACTCCATTGCCCTCCATGTGGGAATACGGGAAAGCCGACGCATCCGGGGCCTGGTCTATCAGACCGCCGACGATTTCCGCCGGGCCGCCAAGTTTCCCGACGGGATCGCGAAAGTCCGGTACTGCATCGACATACACAATCCCTCCGGCACGGGGACAACGATCCTCGATCTTCCGCCGGACGAATGGTACGAGATCCGCTACGGCGCCCTTGTCCCGCTGAACAGCCGGAATCTCCTCATGGGATGCCGCGCGATCTCCGTGGACCACGAACTGCACAGCAGCTCCCGGGTCATGCCGCCTGTCTGCTCCGTGGGACAGGCCGCGGGCATGGCAGCGTCCCTTTGCGTGAAAAAGGATTGCGAGCCCGCGGCGCTGGACGGCGCCGAAGTCCGGAAACACCTGGCCGAAGCCGGCGCCTGGCTTTGAAACGGAGGCTTACTTTTCCTCTTCGATCTCTTCCAGACGGATATCGTCGAACCAGACGGTCCCGGAAGCATGGATAAGGCTGGGCGCCACATAAACATTCTTATGCCACGGCGCAGGCGACGTCTTGAACTCGAAATTCTGTCGGAACCAGCCTTTTGTGCCGACGATCCCCTGCAGGGGCAGAAAGCGGTTGAGGTACGCGGTGTCTCCGGTCCGCACCGTGACTCTCATGAAGGCTCCCCGTTTCGCTCCGGACGGGACCACGCCCTCGGTCTTCATGAAGAAGGAAATGCGGTACCGCGTATCCGGTTTCAGATCCGAAACGATGTTCTGGATATAGACGATCCCCGGCTTGTCCAGCTTCAGTTTCAGGCTCCGCGTCCCCGTGACGAATGAAATCTCATCGAACCCGATGCTGCCTTGAGGCTGATCTCCGGGCCAGGCCCACGCGCCGAAGTCGGTGATCTTGCTCCCTCCGGCACGCAGCACCGGCGTTCCGGACATGGAGAAATCGCCGTCCCGCAGAAGGTTCTCCTCCATGCCGCCGCGGACCAGAATGCCGAATCCTTTCAGATCGTTGAATTTTTTCAGGAAGGGTCCCCAGACAGAATGTTCCAGCGGACTGGCGGGACGGGTCCGGCAGAAGTTCGCACGGATGTTTCCGCTATCGATCCCGGGCATATTTTTCTTTGGGACAGCCATTTCGAGGAACCAGGTGCCGGGGGTGTCGCCAATGGCGAAAATCACTCCGCTCTCCCATCCTTTGTCACCGATGCTCTCGGAACCGATCCGCTGCGCCGCCAGATCGCTCATGGAGCCTGCGGAATTGATCAGAATCTGATAGTATTTCGCCTTGTCGCCCGCGGGATTCAGAAACACTTCCAGCGTGTTGTCGCTCCAGATCTCCATGTTGTCATGCGCACGCTCCGGCGTCTTATCCAGGATCGTATGATCCGGCTCCCGGCATTCGAAGGAGACGTAGAAATTCTCCCGGTCCTCGGTCACCCGGACGAAGGTATCGGGATAACTTCCATTGATTTCCCGGTTCAGGGCCTGAAGTTTCTGCGGCACGGTCTTCTGCCACACGGGCTCGTCCAGTTTGCCGTCGACCGTGATGTTCTCGCCTTCGGCCAGTTCCTTCAGCGGTGTGCGGATGGGTTCGAACTGTTTGTTGGCCTCCAGATAGGCTTTGGACTGCTTCCGCATGCCGTCCAGGAAGTGCTTGCGGATGTACTTCACGCGGGCCAGGCATTCCGGATCGCTCGCGGCCTGCTGCTCGGCCAGGTCGTACTGCCGTCCCAGTTCCTCCAGTTTGGCGGGGGTGTAGATCTCCGTCCAGACTTCATACTCGGAGGGAGCGATGGTCTTCGGGCCCATGCTGGTATAGACCTCATTGCCCAGGATGCGTTTCAGCCAGATGTCCTCCGTCTCCTCGTAGATCTTCTCCATGGTGTCGGCGGCCGGACCGAACATGGCGCGGTAGTGATCCTTCAGAAGAGCCTGCCAGTCGCAGGAATTGTCCCACATGAGTTTCCCGAAGATGTAGGACGTCAGATAATTGAACATGTAGTCGTCCGTCGATGCCTCCACATACGCGCCGCTGATGAGCGGTCCGGCGTCCGAATAGAACTTTCCGAATGCCCGCGGCGACATGTTCGGCACGCCGTCGTACCGCGTATTCTCGTATTTCGAGGTGTAGTTGTAAAGCGAAATATCGCCGTACGGCACTTTGTCATGCCAGGCGCGGATGAGCGGCATCTGATCCAGTCCGCCGTAGGCTCCGCCCTTCTTTCCGACGCAGAACGGTCCTTTGACACAGACCTGAACGTGCATGTTGTCCGGAATCTCGCAGTCGGGCACGGGCGTCGTGTAATGATAGGCGAACATGGTGATGATAAGGGGAAGATTCGCCTCTTTGGCCCGCTCCGCCAGATTCGTGCCGAAATCCCAGATATAATTCGAACGTGCCTTCGCATCCTCTTTCTCCAGATGCTTCCAGCATTCTTCGCAGTGACAGGGATACAGACCGTCTTCCAGAGAGACGCAGAAATATCCCTCCTGAAACGCAATGGGATTCCAGAAGGAAATGCCGCGGGAGTCGGAGGGCATTCCCGCCGCCAGAGCCTGCATGTCCTTGAAGATCTCCTCCGGGACGCCGCTGGCGAAGCAGAGATGCGGCAGACGTTTGTCCCGGTGGATCTTGTTCTGCCGCTGCCCGTCCGTGCGGAGCGCAAAATACTCCGGATGCGTCTCTCCGAACCGTTTTTCCAGTTCCAGCCGACCCAGACCGTGCATGACCGGCGTCACGGCAGTTTCCGTCCGCCAGCGCCAGGCGGAAAGATTCCGCTGCGGCGTCACATATACATCGTAGGGATTTTTGATTTTCTCCGCCGGGACGTCCTCCCACGCACCGGCATAGATTCCCATGTAGC
>JAFZZR010000067.1 GCA_017615635.1 Lentisphaeria bacterium | reverse complement strand
CCGTCCAAATGCAGTTCGACTTCGGCGACATCTGAACGGCAAAACGAAAATCTGACAAAACCGCTTTTTCAAAACGGCATCTACTCCCACTCAAAAATGCCGTCCATCCCCTTTTTTTGAAAAAATGTGGGATATCTGTGATTTTTTTTCGGTTTTTTCGGATCGATCGGTCATTCTGCTCTCCATGGAGTGCCCGGACTCCCGTTTTTCGCCGACTCCAGATCTTCCAGAAGCTCTTCCGGAGTTGCACCGCACCGGAGAAGAGCGGCCGTCCGCGCGGAGGTGAATCCGGCATCCACACTGTTCCGAAGGAGGGCGAAAAGAGGGTCGAAGAACCCGTTGACGTTCAGCACTCCGATGGGACAGCGGACCGCGCCGAGTTTGCTCTGCGCCAGAGCGTCGAAGAGTTCATCCAGTGTCCCGAAACTTCCGGGAAAAGCGATGACGGCATCCGCCCGTTTCAGCATTTCCGCTTTTCGTTCCGCCAGAGTATCCGTAATGACCGATTCGGTCAAATCGTTCCGGATCAGTCTTTCCGGAAGACATCGCACGAAAATGCCGATCACGCGTCCCTTCTTCTGAAGCATGGCGTCCGCCAGGATTTTCATCATACCGGCATTGCTTCCGCCGAAGATCAGGGTCATTCCGTGACCGGCCAGATAATCGGCCAGATCCACGGCGGCCTGTCGGAATCCGGGGTCCCGGCTTTCCGCGGAGCCGAGATACACGGCGACATTCCGGATGGGTCCCGATTCTGACGCTTTTGACCGTATTTCCATTGTGACGTCTCTGATAAAACACATGTAAAAATCGGAACGGAGGAGATGGCAACCCTGTCAAGATTCGAACTTGAACTAAGTGGACCAAAACCACTTGTGCTACCGTTACACCACAGGGTTGCGGTCTTTCCGGGAGGAAAGCGTGTTACATTAGCACGAAAAACGAAAAAATCCAGCCGGACGGGAAAATTTTTTCCGCACAGGCCATCACTTTTTCCGGATCAGCTTGCCGCTGGCCGTCCGGGGAAGCGAGGGAACGATCCGGAAGAATTTCGGGACCTTGTACGCGGCCAGTTTCCGATAACAGAACTCCCGGAGCACCTGGGTCCACTCCTCCGGCGGGACCACGCCCTCTTCCAGAACGATCTCGGCATCCGGCACCTCGCCGAACGATCCGGCGGGCTTTCCGGAAACCCGGCAGTCACGGACCCAGGGATGTTCCAGCAGGACGTTTTCCACCTCGTAGGGGAAGATCTTCATGCCGGAAAAATTGATCAGGTTCTTCGCCCGGGCGGTAATGAAAAGGTAGCCGTCCGGATCCACAAAGCCGATGTCGCCCGTATCGAAATACCCATCCTCGCACACCTCGTCCCTCGTCCGGAAGGGGGAGAGATACGCCTCGAAAAAGCCGGGTCCCCGCAGCAGGATCCGGCCCGCGCCGGTCTCCGGATCCGCATCCTTGAGCATCAGGCGGTAGGACGGCTGAAGGCGTCCCACGGAGGCAGCCTTTTCGGGATCGCCCGACGTATTGACGCAGGGCAGTCCCACCTCGATGATCCCGTAGGCCTGCGTCAGCGGATGCCCGAACTTCGCACGGAACGCCGCCGCATCCGCGGGCGTCAGCTTCATGGCTGTGGAGAAAGCCCGGCGCACCCGGGAAAGATATTCGGGGAGGATCGATTCGGAAGCCGTCATCAGTTTGTAATGATACGGCGTGGCGTACAGAAGATGGACCGAGTGTTCCCGGAGCACGGCAGCCATATTTGCTTCCACCGGCGGAGGACAGATCACGATGCACGCGCCCTTCCGCAGGAAAAGCAGAATCGTCACAACGAAATGGAATGCCATATCCAGGACCCAGAAGATGTTTTCTCCACGAACCACGCCCAGTTCCTCGCAGGCATCCGTCCGCCCGATCACGCTTTCATGGGAGAGCACCACTCCCTTGTTCTTCCCCGTGGTCCCCGAGGAGAAACGGATGAAGGCGGCGATCCGTCCGCCGGGAAGCGACACGGGCTCGATCCTCGGATCCAGAGTCCGGATAAAACAGCGGTCATACAGGCAGTCCACTCCGGGGAAATCCGCATCGCCGGTCTTGCGGTACGGCTCCGTGCAGATCAGAAAATTGATCCGCATCTCCCGCAGCAGAGCCTCGGTTTCCTCTTCCGTAGCCCGGGAGGAGACGGGCACAATGGCCGCGTCCAGTGAGAGAACGGCCAGAGAAAGAATGATGTATTCCAGCGAATCGTCCGCCAGAATGGCCACATTGGCGCCCGGCACGATGCCGAGCCGGCGCAGCCGTTCCGCCGCCAGATCCGTTCTGCGGAACAGTTCCGGATAGCTTGTGGTACGTCCGCGGTCGCACACCGCGGGTCCTGCGTAATCCCCGATTTCCTCAATGATTTTGCGATACAGATTCATTCCTGTTCAACTCCGCTTGCAAATTACAGAAAAAACGTTTTGCTTCGTCTTCCGGAAAAAGTCCGGCCCGAAGCGAAACCGTCAGATTCATGTTCATTCCCGCCCGGTTGAAAATGATCCCGAGCCCGGGACGGGGCGGCATTGCCGGCAGATGCCGGAGGTTCCGCACGGGACGGGAGAAGACGGTTTTACCCGTCAATCCGCTCTCCTCCAGAAGGGAAAAGAGGAAGGTGCCGCCCAGCTTCGGTCCGTAATGATTCTCCAGGATCTGCATGACCGGACCCGGCACGAAACGACCGGGCATCGAGGCCATGCGGAACATCTTCGGCCGTTTCTCCGCATTCGCCTGATAAAATGCCTTCCGGAACGCCGGAAGAGGCGGCACGGTTCCCGAATCGCAGGCAACACGGACCGGAAGCATGGACCAGTGATTGAAAAACAGCGCGCCTGCCGGATGATCCTCCTGTCCCCGGCGGTCCACCGTCATGGGGATCATAATGTCCCCGGTGATCCCGGACAACCGGAGAAACGGCAGAAGCGCCGATACGGTCCGATGCTGCAGGAACGGGATCCCCATGAAGGGCCCGGCCTCCCGTTCCGCCCGGGCGAGCAGAGGTTCCGCGGGGATGGACGCCGTGAAAAAGAGATTGCGGGCCGTCCGGGGCGCCAGCAGGCAGGCAACAGGAGGCAGATCCTTCGAGAGAAGACTCTTCCGGAATTCGGTTCCGGCGGCCCCCTGCTCTTTCCAGTCGTTCATATGGGATGAGGTGAGAAGGCCGGATGGCTCGTCCGCGCCGACTCCTTCGGTAAACAGTTTCAGCAGAAACCGCTCCGCTCCGCAGCCATCGAAAAACAGATGGGAAAACCGGAACGCCACCGCCCGGGGGAACCGACGGCAGTCAAAGGGAACGCCCGGCGGAAGAGGCTCGTTGGCATAATCTTCCGGAGTCTCGTCCGGTGCGGCCTCCGTCACCGTGACCATCCGGGGCCGGCCCTTGGTCCGATACGGCGCCAGTCCGGGGAACCGCCGTATTTTTCCGAACAGGATGGGGGGCAGATCAGGCAGATTCCGGAAAAAATCGGTGATGATCCCGAAGTCCGGGGCCTCCTCGTACTCCAGAAGGATCAGAAAGTGATTGCCCCGGCCCGGCGTATGCGCACAGGACCGGTTCAGATACGCGGCGAAGGAATCAAACGCGTCCAGCCATTTCCCTTCTCCGCAGTCCTGCTTCATGCGCGACGGATCCCCTCGAGGATCCGGGCAGCCAGAGCCCGGATATCGGCCACGTCCCGCGCGGACATACCCTGATCCACCAGGGAAACGCCCCACTTCTGCTCGATGAAGACGAGCAGTTCCATGAATCCCATGGAGTTGATCCCGTTGTCGGCGAGAGAACGCGCGGGATCGGGCGTGATCCGCCCGCCCGTGACGATCCGGATCTCCGTCAGGAGCTGTTCGGTGATGGATTCGATCGTTTCGTCCATAATCCGTACCTTCACACGTTTTCCGTAAAAATTTTCGTCTTGATCGAAGCGGCATCGAACTCAGCCCGGATCCCGTCTCCGGACCCGGCTGCCTTTTTCAGAAAGAACGCGCAGATATCTTCTCCCGGGATCCGGTCCGTCAGCGGACGCAGAACATCCGCCACCGGCGTCTTCATTTCCCCGGTGATCAGAAGAACCGTTTCCGCCTCTCCGGTCTGCAGAAGCGAGGAAGAAAGCCGGAATGCCTCCTCGAACAGACGGTCCATGCCGGTCACGCTGAACGAGGGACCCGTCAATCCGAACGCCATGGAGATCCCGCCGGCAGGCGCATTATGCACGGAATGGGAAAAGAGCCCGGCCATGACATCCTCCTCCGGATAATCCAGCAGATCATTCTGGAATCCGGAAATTTTATCCTGCGGCCCCAGGACGCTGGCTACGACGAGCGCGGTCCGGGGAGTGAAAACGATATCCGCTCCGCCTTTCGCAAGCATGTCCTCCACCGCGGCCAGAGAAATGATCTGAAAGTCGGACGCGCGGGCGGACTGCGCGTATTTTTTCCGGATCTGCCGGCGCACGGCGGCGGAGATCCTTCCCGTCTCCGGATCCGCCGTGACTCTTCCGGACGCCGCCAGTTCGAAGGGCGGCAGTTCGCCTATTTTCAATATCATACCCATGAAAGCAAAAAATCCTTCCTCTGATCGCCGACTGAAGACGTCTGCTTAATGTATCATACTTCCCGCAGATTACCAGTCAAAAAAACACCGCCATCCGACTTTCTTTGAGGAGCCGGCCGTTTCTTTTCGATAAAAAAACGCAGGATGCTGTGGATTTTCCCCGTTTCTGCGCTATATTCGGGATATGCACAACACGGCGAAGGCAAGGAGGTCTGTCATGAAACAAAAATTCTCCGGTATTCTGCTTCTGACTCTCGGCTGTTTTTTCCTCGGGACCGCAGCGGACGCGGGGACCGCCGTCACGAATACGCAGAATACACCGGAAACAAAGGAAAGGACTCAAGGGAAGATGAAAAAACATCTGATCGGAGACGATGGAGACCGGCACGAATGCACCAGCTGGATCGTCCTGCCCGGACTGACGGAAGGCAAAAGCGTAATGCTCCACAAGAACCGGGATGCCGATGCGGTGAAGCTGAAATTTTACCGTGAGGCGCTTCCGGGAAAGATCGGCTGGATGGCCCTCGGCAATGCGGAACGCGTCACCGCCAATATGGGGATCAACGATAAAGGCGTGGCCGTGGTCATGAACAGCGGAGATCCCTCCGACGGGACCAGCGAGACCACCGGATTCTTCACCCCCGAGATCGCAAAAATCGCGCTGGAAGAGTCCGCCACGGCGGCGCAGGCCGTGGAGAAAATCCGGGAGATCGTGGAATCGAAACGCTACCGTCACGGCAAAAAAGGATCCATCTGGTTCGCGGCGGACGCCCGGGAGGCGTGGATCGTCGAAAACGACGCCGTCCGTTTCACCGCGCACAAAGTGGAAGGAGCTTTCGATATCCGGGCCAATACCTGGCACTTCGCCGAAATGGTCCCCTTCTCGCAGCTGACGCCGGAAAGACAGACAAATTACTACCGCCGCGAATTCGCCGTGCGGAATCTGCTCTTCGCCGGAGGAACGAAGTACACGGGACCCGTCACCGTCGAAATGATTGCAGACGCATCCCGGATCCATATCATACCGGAGGATCCGGCGTGTTATCCCCTCTGCGGCAAGCGGACAAACTCCGCCGCCACCATCGTAATAGACTGTGAATTTCCCGAGAATCTCAGCGCCATGTACGTGGCCTTCGGTCCGCCCCGGTACACTCTCTACCTGCCCCTGCCCTGCCTGCTGAAGGAAATACCCGAAGCTCTGACAGCCGGACGGTTCAGCGATGCGGTCTTCGCCCGCCGGGATACGGGTGCGGAACTCCCGGAAGCGGAGCGGGACGCCCTCGAACGGAAGATGAATCAGCGTCACCGGGACGCCGTGGAAAAAGCGCGGGCGCTCCTCCGGGCGGGAGGCGGCAGGGAGGAAGCCGCAGCCCTGCTCTCCGGGGCTTTCCGGGAAAACTGGGAAGAAGCCTGCGCGTATCTCGGCTTCAAGTAATGACTTTCTCCGGCAAAGGACGGCGGTCCTGCCTCATTTCTCCTTCGCACTCTTCCGGATCACCCGGGGCTCGAACGGCGTGAACGTCAGAGTCTGCTTCCCGTATTCTCCGGGCAGCTCGAACGTACCCGTTTTCTCTTCCGGAGTGAGATTGAGGATCACGCAGAGAAGTTCGCCTTCGGGGCCGAGCCGGGCGGCGCCCGCAAAGTCATCCGGCAGGGCCAGCGCCGCCGGACGCCAGTTTATAAGATCGCTGTAAAACGAATCGACTTCGCGTGAAAGACGCGCCAGAAGCGACCAGAATCTCGTCCGGTGTTCCGGCACGCCGCCGTGTCCCATGTGCACGATATTCCCCGCTCCGCCCAGGAGAATGGTCAGATATACGCCCGCCCGCAGTTCCTCCGCGGTCCGGCATTCGGGATCGGGTATGGAGCCGCCCAGCCAGACGATCAGTGGCTGTTTTTTCATGACGCGGCGGACGGTTTCGAAGTCTCTGCGGAAGTTCAGGATCATGTTTGTGCGATGAAAACTGGACTGCCAGGACGCGTATTCGAAGACATCGCAGGAATCCGCATAACGATCAAGATCGTTCAATTTGTCCAGGTGAATCGAGAAAATGCTTTCCGGAAGCCGGGCCTTCGCCTTGCGGTAGAAGCGCTCATACAGTTTCCATCCCTCCGGCTCCCGGCGAAACGACCCGTCCGCCTGCGTGAGAAAAACAGGCAGCTGCGCCTCGTAGTTCGAACGGAAAATGACAGGAGCCGCAGGCTTCGCCTCCTTTTCCAGATACGTCAAGGCCCGCGTTTCCCAGTCTGCCGCCAGCGCATAGCCTGTGGCAGGATTCCGGATCAGCCGGATCCCCGGAAGTCGTTCGGAGAGGCGCACCGGATTTTCCCGGCAGCCGGGCCCCGTCTTCAGGGTAAAGCCGGGCGGTTCCGGAAAGAATGTCCCGGGCGTGGAACTGATCCCCAGCAGATACAGGGGCTCTCCGTTCAACTCGAGGCGCCCCCCCCGGATCCGGAGCTCTCCGTTCTCCGGGAGGGGCGGCTGCGGTTCATTCTCCGCACTTTCCCGAAGGAAGAAGACGCGGCTGGACCGCATCTTTCCGCATTCGTATTCCGCCGTGTACCGGCCCGGCGCCCAGGATTCGGGTATGGGGATCCGCATCTCCTTCTCCCGGACCTCGCGGGACAGAAGGATGTTTTTTCCGTCCGTAATGCGGAGGACACCCGGGACGAAATCGAAACGGAACGTCAGGAAAGGATCCTTCCGGATATAATCGAACTTGTCGAGCTGCAGGAAACAGTCGGTAAAAGAGGATATCCCCCCGGTCCGTTCCCACAGGATCCGTCCATCCGCCGCGGTAAGCTGCATTGTGAGACTCTTTCCGGAGACAGGCGGGATATATCCGGCCAGAGGGAACGATATCCGGAACGGCTCCGCTCCGGGCGGCAGCGTCCGGTCGTACAAAAGCGTTTCTCCGTAATAGATCCGCAGGACGGCACGGTCTTCCGACGGAACGACTCGTTCCCCTTCCAGTTCCAGGATTCCGGCCGCGCCCGGGACGGCGTCCAGACGAAAGATCCGCAAACCGTCACGATCCGCCATCTTTCCGGAGAAGAGGAGAAACCCCATGGTATCGATCTTGTGAAAGTTCACAGCGCCCGACCAGCTTCCGTGCCGGACCGGCATTCCCTTTTTCCGGACAGTCCGGCATACGTTCATGCGCCAGACGTCGTCCCGGCCCGGAACTTCCCGTCCGAACGTTTTCCAGTCGAACGAAAAGACCGCGCTCCACGAATTCTCATCCCGGGAGACCGTGCAATGAAAAAACGGAGGAGTCCAATCCGCATCCTTCTTTTCCGCATGATAGACCGACCCCGCAGGATTCACGGCAAAATGATAATAGAGCTCGTCTTCGCCGGGCGGCGCCAGCTGGAGCTCCGCGTGTTCCCCGGAAAACAGAGACATATCGTCGTCCGGCTTCTTTTCCGTGCCGGAAAGAGTGTCCGGACTGCCGCAGCAGACGATCTTCACCTGAAATCCGTTTTCCGTCCGCGCGACTTGAAACTCCGTCTGCTCCGCCGGCCAGTCGCCGTCGATCCCGATGAATCCGCCCGCGGGACTCGAAAAAACGCCGTTTTTCTCCGGGAGGATAACGATACGGCCCGGCGCGTCTCCGGAGTCGGCAAGGGCAATTTTTCCGGACAGAAGCAGGCAGAAGAGAAGGATCCCGGTCAAACGAAAGTACAAGGACGGACAACGTGTCATAGAGCGGACCTCCGTGAACTCAATTTTTGCGGTAGCGGCCCGGAGCTTTCCCCATGACTTCCCGGAAACGCCGGGCAAAGTGGTAGCTATCCGTATAACCGAGCTGTGCGGCGATCGCCCGGATCGTCATATCCGTCCCGGTCAGCAGCTTCCCTGCGTGTTTCATTTTCAGCGTATCCAGATGGGCCTTGGGCGTTCCGCCCGTATACTTCCGGAACAGGGTGCGCAGACGCCGGGCCGAAAGATTGCAGTACTCCGCCATCTCCTCCACGGTCCACCAGCGCTCCAGATGCCGTTCCAGCTCCTTCAGAAGCTCGTCGAACAGCTTCTTTTCGGTATCGTTCGAACAGCTTTCCAGATAGAAATCGACCAGCAGACGCTGCAGGGAAATGTTTGCCCGGAGCTGGGATTCCGGCGAGGGATCGGACGCCGCCTCGATGATGGGCAGCAGACACCGCGCGGGTCCGGCATGGACCAGTCCGTTTTTCAGCACGCCGGAATTCATCAGCATGTCGGCCACGGGTCCGATGAAAGTCACGGTATCCTCCCAGTAACAGCTTCCGGAACTTCCGCCGTAGCAATGGATCGTCCGCGGAGTTATGACCACACAGTCGCCCGGATGGATCTCCGATTCCGTCCCGTCGGAAAAACGGAGACGTCCTGCTCCCTGATACATCTGGGAAAGGCAGTAGAACTCGAAGTACCGGTTGGGCGCATGATAAAACCCGTCCCGCGCGGCGCAGAACCCTTTGTTGAACTGAAAGATCCACAGCCCGTAGTTCCGCTGAAAATTCGGCATACGGCCGGGATCCGGACGGCGGTGCACCGATACGATCTCGCTGTCATCCATCATGATCCCGTATCCTCCGTTCCCTCCAGAAAAGTGCGTAGCATCTCCTCCGTGACCGGACCGGGCCGGAGGATCCGCCAGTCTCCGGACGGCTCCACCCGGATCACCGTCGAGGCCAGGGAGCCGGGAGAAATCGCCCCGCCGTCCACCGCAAGATCGGGTTCGCCGTCCAGCGACGCCAGGGCGTCGGGCACATCCAGGGCGGCCGGCGAACCGGACAGGTTTGCGCTGGTGGACGCCAGCGGGATCCTCACCCGTTTCAGCAGAGACAGAATGAACGGATGATCCGGGATCCGGAACCCGAAAGTCGAACCCTTTCCATCCGGCAGGACCAGTGTGACGGGTCCGGGCATGAAACGTCGTGCGATCCGCCGGGCGGGGCCGGGGGGAAACGGAGCGAATCGTTCCACGAAGGAAAGATCGGGAAGAAAGGCGGCCAGGAGTTTTTCCGCAGGCCGATGCTTCAGATCGTAGATGCGGCCGCGGGCTTCCTCGTCATCGAATGCGCAGATCAGACCGTACACCGTCTCCGTGGGCGCCAGAACAACGCCGCCCTTCCGGCTGCCGAGCAAAATGCGTGCCGCCGTTTCTACGGCTGCTTCGGATTCCGGAAGGATCTTCATTCCGTCACTCCGTATACAGATAGACGACCTCGCTCTCGCGGGAGTAGCGGAACTTCTCGCGGGCTACCTTTTCCACCGCGGAGCTCTTGTGTTCCAGATCGTGGACCTCATCCCGCAGCACCAGGTACTCCGACTTCCGACGCATCAGCGCCCGGTCAAGATCGGCAACCTCCTGCTGCGCCTGACGGTAGCGTTTATAAACGGGGATGACGAGACCGATGGAAAAAAGAAAAATCACGATGAGCATCGCATAAAGTGCAACACTGAGTGCCTTTTCCATTCAGGACCTCCCATGGTCATTCATTGAATTTCTGTCGTTCCTATTTCACACGTTACTTTAGCATAAAAACGCAAAAATGCAAATTTTTCCGTCAGACGGGGCAGACGGACGGGACTACCGGCAGACACGGCCCGCGCACCGGACCGCCCCGTCCTCCCCCAGTGCCGGAATGCCGTTGACCCATACCTGACGGAGTCCTTCGCAGGGGCTGTGCGGAGAGGCGAAATCCGCCGTTCCGCGAAAACGGTCCGGATCCAGAACCGTCAGATCCGCGAAGGCGCCGGGCGCCAGAACGCCCCTGCCCTTCAGCCGGAACACGGAGGCCGGAAGAGAGGTGACTTTGCGGACCGCTTCGGCCATACCGCGGCGGGACCGGACTATATCCAGAAAACGGGGGAACGAGTCAAAGCCGCGGGGATGACTCCGTCCCAGCGATTCGTCGAAAGGCCGGGCGCTTTCATCCGTTCCGCAGCAGACCCAGTCCCGGAGAAGGATCTTTTCCATGTTCTCCGGGGAAAGTCCGCCGAATGCTCCCCGGGCCCGGGCGCCGTCGCGAGTCAGGACATCCAGCACGAACGAACCGGGCGACATGCCGGTCCGCGCAGCCGCTTCGGGAATGGCGAGGCCAAGGAGCGTCCGGTATTCGGGCAGAGACGTGAAAGTGAGGAGAACGAGGTCCCACCGCGCCCGCTTCTCCAGTTCGGGAAGGACGGCGGCCCGTTCGGATTCCGAGGAGGAAAGATGGCGCTGGATCTCGGCGTCCGTCATGGAATCGTACGCACCGGGCAAAACGATGCTGAGACTGGTCTGGCTGTGCACCCAGGGATAACGGTCCGCCGTCACCCGGAGCCCATCCGCACGGGCGTCTTCGATCCGCCGGAAGACTCTCTCCAGTTTTCCCCAATTCCGCGGCAGAGCCGTCTTCAGATGACTGATCTCCAGACGTCCGGAGCCGCACCTGGCCAGATACAGAGCTTCCTCCAGCGCCTCCTCCAGTCCGTCCCCTTCGCTCCGCATGTGCGTGGCGTACAGCGCGTCGAACTCCCGGAGCACGGAGCAGAGCCGGGCCAGTTCTTCCCGTCCGGCAAACCGTCCGGGCACATAGATCAGGCCCGTGGAAAGGCCGGGCGAACCCGCACGCAGCGCGTCGCGCAGGAGGTCCGACATGTTCTGCAGCTCGGATTCCGCAAGTTCCTTTTTTTCGTATCCCGCCGCTGCCGCCCGGAGCGTATTGTGTCCGCAGAGAAACGCACAGTTCACGGAAGGCCGGGCCAGTTCCACCCGGTCGAAATACCCGGATGCGTCAGACCAGTCCGGCGTAACGCCCAGACTCCGGCAGTCCCGCTCCAAATGTTCCCGATTACGTTCCGTTACGGGAAAAAACGACTGCCCGCAGTTGCCCGAGATCTCCGTGGTTATTCCCTGAAAAATCTTTCCTTCCGCCTTCGGATCCGCCAGAAGCGTCAGATCCGAGTGCGCATGCGCGTCAATGAAGCCCGGACACACTGCGCAGCCGCGAACCGAAACCGTGCGGTATCCCGCGCGCACCTTTGTTCCCGGCGGGACAACCGCCTCGATGCGGTCCCGGCAGAGAAAAACATCCCCGGGAAACGGCTCGCCGCCCTTCCCGTCATAGAGGATCCCATCCGTCAATACCGTCCGTTCCGTATCCGACATCGTTTCCCGCGCCTTTCCTGCCGATCCTGCCGTATTCCAACCTCGTAATATGCCATCGGATTAAAAAAAAACAAGTCCGCCGAACCGGGATCCGGAACGGCGGACCATTAGCAGATCCGGACGGGAGCGCCGGAAAGGCGTCCACCCGGATACGACGGGCGAAATCACATTTTTTCGAAATCGCCTTTGCCGACACCGCAGTCGGGGCACACCCAGCCGTCGGGCAGATCCTCGAACTTGGTTCCGGGCTGGATCCCGTGCTCGGGATCGCCTTTTTCCGGGTCATACACATACCCGCAGACGTTGCACACATACTTTTCCATGGTCACATCTCCTTGCTGTTGGTTTTCCTGTAGAGCTCGAAGTCATAATGGACACCCGGAACGGAAAATGTCAAGCGGGAAAAGAAAAAAAAAGAGACGTATCGTTTCCCTCCGGCCCGGAAAGACGGGACCGCGGAGCACCGTCGGCGCATATGATACAGAATGCTGCATGAAAACAACGGGCGGAGGACAGAAGACGAGGGAGATTTGTCTCTGTAATATGCGGCATTAAAAACGGTTTTCCCCAACCGGAAAGGTACAGCAAAAATGTTTCATAAACTATAAAAAATTGAAGATATTACGCATTTTTTCAATTGACACTGAACGTCCCGGATGCTATATTGATGCATATCCCGGCATCCGCTTTCCGGGGGGATGGCGGACCGGGTCGCATAATCAAAGAAAAAAGGAGGAAAAAAGACAATGAATGAGGGAGGAAAGAAACTGACCGCGTTCACGCTGACCATGATGATCGTGGCGTCCGTGATCAGCTTGAGAGGACTGCCGATGATGGCAAAGGAGGGAACGACGATGCTGTTCTACATCCTGTTCGCCACGGTAATGTATCTGATTCCCGCGTCTCTGGTCTCGGCGGAGCTGGGCAGCGCATTCAGCGACCGGCAGGGAGGAGTCTGCACCTGGGTGAGCGAAGCCTTCGGTCCGGCCTGGGGATTTACGGCCATCTGGCTCCAGTGGATCCAGAATGTGATCTGGTATCCCACGGTTCTGGGCTTTGCCGCCGGATCGCTGGCCTACATGGCCATGGTCCCGAAGTACGCGGGCAACGGATACTACAACGGCGCAGTCATCGTAATTTTCTACTGGCTGGCCACGATCCTGGCGTTCAGGGGAACAAAAAGCGTCAGCCGGATCACGAAATACGGGGTCCTGCTGGGAACCATCATTCCCGGGATCCTCATCATTTCCCTGGGATGCCTCTGGATGATCCGGGGATTCCCGCTGGAATTCCTGCACGGTCCGGCGGGCAATGCGGCGCTGCACATGCATCCCCGGTTTTTCCCGCATATGAACGGGCTCGGCAGCATGGCGTTTCTGGCAGGGATCATTCTTCTGTTCGCAGGCGTTGAGGTCCAGGCCGTCTATGTGAAGGAGCTGGCGGATCCGGCCCGGCAGTTTCCGAAGTCGGTCTTTGCTGCTGCGGCGGTGATCGTGGTGCTGTTCCTGCTGGGCTCGCTCTCGGTAGCGGCGGTGATCCCGGCCGATGATATCAGTCTGACCTCGGGCCTCATGGAAGCGTTCCGCCAGATGCTCGACAAGTTCCATCTGGGCTGGATGGTGCCCGTCCTCGGATTTCTGACGGCCTTCGGCGCCATCGGAGGCGTCATGTCCTGGATCACCGGGCCCAGCAAGGGTCTGCTCAGCACCGCCCGGGACGGCGAACTTCCCGCATTTCTGGCCAAAACGAACGAGGCGGGCGCGCCGGTAACGATCCTCATCATCCAGGGAATCGTCGTGACCGTGCTGGCCAGTCTCTACTTCATTATGAAGGATGTCAGCGTGGCTTTCTTCGTGCTTTCCGCCATGACCGTCACGCTTTATCTGGTCATGTACATGCTCATGTACGCCGCCGCGCTCCGGCTGCGGTATACGCGTCCGGATCTGCCGCGGACTTACAAAATTCCCGGGGGGAACGGCGTCATGTGGCTGATCACGCTCATCGGTCTGGCCGGCGTCGGCTTCGCGTTTGTGGTAGGGTTCTTCCCGCCGTCCAACCTGCCGGTGGGGAATCCGGCCCTGTACGTCGGACTGGTGACGGGCGGACTGATCCTGTTCACGGGAGCGCCGCTGGTGATCCACGCGGTCATGCACGGGAAACGATGCCGTACGGCGATTCCGGAACGGCAATAAAAAAATATACAAAAGGAGGGAAAAATGGCTCTGCACATGAGAAAAGGACTGGAAACGGAAGAGAGAGACGACGTATACGCGTCCCTGCCGCTGAAACGGCCGGCGGAAAAATATCGTTTTCCGGAAAGGGAACAGGAGGCGGATCCGGTATATCAGCTGGTCCGCGATGAACTGATGATCGACGGGAACGCCAGGCTGAATCTGGCCACGTTCTGTTCCACCTTCGAGGAACGGCAGGTGCACCGTCTGATGGACGAATCCATCAGCAAGAACATGATCGACAAGGACGAATATCCGCAGACGGCCGAAATCGAAATGCGCTGCGTGCACATGCTGGCCGATCTGTGGCACGCCCCGGAAAGCCGGACCGCCATCGGATGCTCCACCACGGGCTCCAGCGAAGCAGCTATGCTGGGCGGCCTCGCCATGAAGTGGCGCTGGCGCGCACGCCGCTGCAAAAAAGACTCGGGTCCCGAAAAACCGAATATCGTCACCGGACCCGTCCAGATCTGCTGGCACAAATTCGCGCGCTACTGGGACGTGGAGATCCGGGAGATCCCCATGGCTCCCGGACGCTATGTCTCGTCTCCGGAGGAAGTGCTGAAGCGGTGCGATGAAAACACCATCGGCGTCGTGCAGACGCTGGGAACCACCTTTACGCTGGACTTCGAGCCTGTGGAACAGGTGGCCGCCGCTCTGGACCGCCTCCAGAAGGAAAAAGGATGGGATATCCCCCTCCACGTGGACGGCGCAAGCGGCGGTTTCCTGGCGCCGTTCCTCCACAAGGAACTCCTCTGGGATTTCCGGATCCCGAGAGTCAAATCCATCAATGCCTCCGGCCACAAATTCGGGCTCGCGCCTCTGGGTGCCGGGTGGATACTCTGGCGGGAACTGGCCGATCTGCCCGAAGATCTGATCTTCCGCGTCAATTATCTGGGTGGCGACATGCCCACTTTCGCGCTCAACTTCTCCCGCCCCGGCGGCCAGATCATCGCGCAGTATTATCATTTCCTGCGCCTGGGAAGAGAAGGCTACACCAAGGTCCAGCAAGCCTGCGCCGACACGGCCGGATTCCTGGCCGAAGGACTCCGCAAGATGAAGCTCTTCGACATCATTTCCGACGGCAGCAAGGGCGTGCCGGGCGTCTGCTGGAAACTCCGGAAGGATGCGGACGTTCCCTTCGATCTTTACGATCTGGCGGAGCGCCTGCGGTATCGCGGATGGCTCGTTCCCGCCTACTCGCTTCCGCCGGCATGCGAAAGCGAAGTCATTCAGCGGGTCCTTGTCCGGCACGGCGTCACGCCCGACCTGATGGAAATCCTGCTGAAGGATATGGCGTCCGCCGTGGAGGAACTCCGGAAGGCTCCGTGCTCCGCCGGAAAAACCGCGGCAAAGGCCTCGTGCTTCCATCACTGAACTTCATTCAACACTCCGTGCCGGGATCTTTCCGGATCCCGGCGCGGACCTTTCGGAGTCTTGCATAATGAAATTTTATTCGCTCCTCTTCCTTCTCCCGGTCTGCCTGAATCTCTGCGCAGCCTCGCCGGGTGAGGACAGGCCGGACACTCGCACGCTTCATTTCGTGCAGGATGACGCCCAGGACTACATGGTATCGAAAATCTACATCCTGAAATACGCTCAGTCCAACGATGTCACCCCGTTCGTAACCGGCATGGTCAAACGCTACAACATGAACTCGGTTGTAAACTGCATCGAATATCCCAGAGACGGGAACCAGCAGATCCTCACGGTCACCTGCCCCGTCGGCATGATGCCCTATGTGGACGACTTCATCAAAAAGGTGGATCGTCCTGTGGAAATCGAGGGGAAAGTGCCCGGGGAAATCATCCGGGGCACCGGGATCACCCGGGCGGTCTACCGGCCGAAATACCGTTCCGGACAGGTCCTGGTCAATCTGATCGTCAACGCATTCATCAACGCCGGGCCCTACGGATCCGTGTACGGATGGGATCAGAACTCCAACCAGATCTACTGGAAGGACAATACCAGCAACACGGAATTCATGTACCAGTTTCTGGAATTTCTGGACCGTCCCGCGCCCCAGATTTCCATCACCGCCGTCGTCTACGAGGTACGCGAAAGCGTCCTGCGGGACATCGGGATCGATTATCTGGCCTGGAAGAACGGGCCCGGCCTGGATCTTTTTCAGGTGGGATTCCGGGCGTTCGACCTGAGCTCCGCCGGCTCGGCCGCCATTCAGGCCATGACCGGCCCCATGAGCGGATTCTTCTTCGCTCCGCAGTTCGACGCCAGTTTTCTGCGTATCCTGGAGCAGAACGGCGATGCGAAGATCCGCAATACGGCCCATCTCACCATCTCCAACTCCGACACCGCCTCCTATGAGATCTTTTTCAACCCGGCCCTGCAAAACCTGGTCGAAACGGCACAGGACCGGGCCGCCGTCGGGAAAAGCGCCGTCTCGGAGCCGCCCGACGGAGAGGATGACGAAGCGGCCCGTCAGATCAGTCTCTCCGTGATCAAACCCGTCGCCTGCCTGCACTCCGGCCCGGAAATCGACTTTACCATTCCCGCCTATCAGCCGGGAGAATACGGCGGCGCCGAGGGTACGCTCTACTTCGGGTACGACATGCAGGCCGTCAACGCCGTGGAGCGGAACCCGTACGGCTCGGAGCTGGCGGAGACCACGCGGATCACGGGCAATGCGACGATCCGGCTCAACCGGGAAAACATTCTGGCCGTCTGGAACAAGGATCAGGAGGTGGAACAGACCATCGGCGTACCCTTCCTTTCGTCCATTCCCATTCTCAAGTATCTTTTCGGGACCACGACCACAAGCGTGGAACATACGAAACTTTACCTCACGGTAAAGGCGGAAATCCTGAATACGGCGTCCGGCTGTGAAGATGCGGGCGTCCTTACCAGACTCAAATAACCGGAGACGGATGACATGAAAAAACAATTTCTCGCCGCGATACCCGTTGTACTGTGCTCGCTTTTCACCGCAGCGGGCGCGGAGATCCCAGGAGTTCCCCGGGATTCCAACTTCAACAATACGGGCGGCTACGACGCCACCAGGATCGAAGCTCAGCTTCTGGTGGAT
>JAFZZR010000066.1 GCA_017615635.1 Lentisphaeria bacterium | reverse complement strand
TCGCGCCGGACGCGTTCGAGGGGACGCCCGTCCCGCCGGAGAAGAATCCGTAATTATCCCCCCCCCGGAAACGGTCCCGTCAGGGGGGCCGCCCCCCGTTCGCGGGAAACGGCTTATTCGTGTTCCTGGGCCGCCGCTTTGAACGCGTCCTGGAAAGCCCTGTCGTTCGCCATTCTCGCCAGCTCGCTTTCCTCGAGCGAATAGGCCAGCTGGTCAAAGCCGTTCTTCTCCAGGAAGATCACGGTGTCGAAAAGGTCCTTTCCGGACGGTTTCGCGCGATAGGCGTTGATCTTCGCCTGCGCCCATTGCAGGCGGGACAGGAAATCGCGGGTCAGGATGATGTGCCGGAGTTCCTTTTCCGGCTTTCCTTCCACGACGAACGAGATCTTTCTGCCGTTGGGGAAGAACGTGTCGGCGGGATCCAGCGCGAGGAAGTTCAGGTCAAACCCGCCGAAATCGTCCGTGGTATACTTCCGGCTCTGCTTGTCGGAACGGACCGTGATCTCCTGATGCGCCACCGGAGTCTTGACATTCTCCGTGACATCGCTCTGCATCTTGCGTTCGATCAGGACCAGGTTTTCCTCGGAACGCTCTTCATTTTCCCAGTTCAGCGCGGGATTCATGCCGGTGAAGGACAGGTTCGTGACGGATTTCGGGATATCGTAAGGCAGGATGCCGAAGGAGAAGATGAAGAGCACATGGGAGCAGACGGAAACGGGGAAAAGACCGATCCCGGCGGGGACTTCATAGAGTTCGCGCCAGCCCTCGTACGGGGTGACGATGGATTTGACCGTCCTCACCTGGTAACTCTTGACATCCACGGATTCGAGTTTTTCGATCTCCACATGGTAGGACGCATCCCGGATCGTCTCCGGCGTAAGCCGCAGATCGTATTTGACATTCAGCACGTTCTTCTCGTTTTCCTGCGACACCGTGTCGATGTCGTTGAGATGATTCGCGCAGCCTGCGAGGAAAAGCGACAGGATTCCGAAAACCGCCGTCAGCGGCAGATGCGTCTTTTTCATATTGCTCGAAAACTCCTTCTGTTGAAATATTAATGGGATGTCCCCGCCCGGATCCGGGGGAAAGGGGATTGAATTTGAACATCGCGGGTTACGGGTTTCTGACATTCCGGATGCGGCGTCCGGCCTCGGCATGGCCGGCGGCGGCGGCCTTTTCGAACCACGACATAGCCTTTTCGCTGTCCGCGGGGATCCCGTTTCCTTTCTCGTACCGCACGCCGAGATCGTACATGGCATCGGCCCAGCCGAGGTCCGCCGCCTTCCGGAGATAATCGACCGCCTTCGCGTCATCCTTCGGAATATCCACGGCCCCGTCCCTGTACAGATTGGAGATCCTGTAGAAGACCTCCGCTTCGTTCAGGGAACTTGCCTTCAGGTAGAGATCCAGCATTTCCTTCGCAGTCCCGGCGACACTGCGGTCGCGAATGGCGTCCGCGGCCTTCCGGGCGGCTTCCGGATCGCCGAGTTCCGCCGCCTTCCGGTACCACTTCCAGGCTTCCCTAGCATCGGAAGACCTGGTCGTGCCCAGGAAACCGAGGTCATAGCCGAGTCCTTCTCCGCTTTCATAGATCTCCGCCACCTTCAGGATGGCATCCTTATGACCGGCCTCGGCCGCCGGCAGAAGCGTATCCAGGGCTTTCTTGAATTCTTTTTCTTCGAGAAGGGCCAGGCCTTCCTCGTACTGAAGCTGGACCGGAGTTTTTTCCATTTCGACGAAATCGAATTCCACCGTCAGAGTTTTGCCGGGCGTCCTGTTGCAGACGGTCCGGGAGATACTCCTGTCGCCGTCGTGCGTCCCCGTCAGCACATACTCCTGGAAAGGCTCGCATGTGACGATCTCCCCGGGACTGCGGGAAGTGTTTTCGAACGTGATGACCGCATCGTCGCGGTTGGAGACGAAACGCAGGAATGTCGGAAGGGAAACGGGCTTGAGCAGGCAGCCGTTCTCCTTGTCCGCGTCCACCGTGAACTGCCGGAAGTTCATGTCCTCGATCCCATCGCACCGCACGGTGATGTTATATTTTCCGGCATCCAGCGTCAGATGCCATGGGTTTTCCCGGATATCGGACCAGGTCCGGTCGCCGACGCTGATCTCCAGGCCTCTTTCCAGAATATATTTCCCGAGTTCGGATTGAATGGTCTGGAGATAGAAACTGATCGTGCCTTCGCGCTTTGCCGGAGGCGTCTGGCCGGAGTCGGAATCCTGTCCCGCCCCCGTAACCGTCCCCTTAGTCGGACCCGCAACCGGCCCCGGATCCGGTTCGATCGCGATCGCCTCAAGATGGCAGTCGACGAACAGATCCCGGTCCAGCGTGACACTGAAGCTGTTGCCTCTCATGCCTTCTTTTTTCGCGTCGATGTTATACAATCCGGGCTGCATATCCGGCAGGATTAGGCTTCCGGAGGACGGGACACGATATTCTTTGTTCAAGGACTGGTTATTCAGGAACAGCGCAATCATGGCGCCCGGGTCCGAGTCGATCCGCAGTTCATAGGTGATCCGCTGCAGTTCCACGTCCAGATTCTGATTCCGACTCAGGTCGCAGACCATTTCCCGGGTGTGATAGCCCTCGCCGGAGATTTCCAGCGAATACTCGCCGGGGATGATGTTGTCGAACTTGACCTCCCCGTCCGAATTGGCGTTCTTCGTCTGAACTTCCTTTCCATTCTGCTTCAGGACGATTTTCGCGGATCTGGCCGTTCGCACAGTGAGGGTCGTCACGATCCGTTTCTGCGCAACCTGCACTTCCTGATCTCGAATCAGCACAAAGCTTTTTTCATAAGGTTCCCAACCTTGCAGTTCGACATGGACATACACCATTTCTTCCGGCAGCAGATCGGTGAACTCCGCGACCCCGTCGGCGGAAGCCTTCATGGTCTTTTCCCTGTTTTCCTTTCCGGAAATCCTGATCTCGGAACCGGGCTGCGCCTTGATGACGAGTTTTTTCAGGTCGGGGGCCATCCGCATATCAAGGTCCTTGTCACCGTCCAGTTCGACGACTTCGGAAACCGGATGATAGTTCTTCCGCTCGATCCGGATTTCGTACCTGCCGGTTTCCAGATTCGACATTTTGAGCTCGCCATCCTGGCCGGACGAATAGACCTCCTTGCGGCCGCCGGGGAAAATGAGCTGAATATCCGAATCCGGGACCGTCCTGATCCGCAGTTCATACCGTTTCACCTGCTCCGGCACGGGATCGACCGTCACGCCGGAAGACGGGATCGTCCCGTTGTCCGACTGTGCGGGCGGATTCTCCTGCCCGCCCCGGAAAAGAAGGAACGAACCCAGGATGAAGATGCCCGCAAGCAGAACCGCCGCCGCGGCCCAGCGATATCCGCGCTGAAACCGCCAGGGGCTCTTGGTGCCGGGATCGAAATCCGGGGTGTTCTCGCGATTTCCCGCTATCGCCTTTTTGATCAGTTCGGCCGATTCGTTGGCGGTATGCCGGGGGAAGGTCCGCTCCATCGTTTCAAGCAGCTCGGCCGCACTCTGGAAGCGGTCTTTGGGTTTCTTCGCCAGCATCTTCATGACGATCGCCGCCGACGCCGGGGAAATACCGGGATTGATCTTCCGGGGATCGGGGACCGGAGCGGAAAGCAGTTTGTTGAGGATTTCGACCGGATTGCCGCCGGGATACGGCAGCCGTCCCGTCAGCATTTCAAAGAACGTGGCGCCGAGGCTGTAAATGTCCGCCCGCGCATCGACTCCTTTCGCATTCCGAGCCTGTTCCGGGGGAAGATATGCCGGCGTGCCCATCATCATATTGGTCTCGGTCATTCCGGGATCCGAGTCCTTCTTCGCGATCCCCAGATCGGCGAGTTTGACCACACCCTGTTTCGTGAACATGATGTTGTCCGGCTTGATGTCGCGGTGGACGATCTCCTTTTCCTTGGCGGCCTTCAGAGCAGACGCAATGGACTCGACGACAACGATCGCCTGTTCCTCCGACAGGGAATGGGTCTTGCTGGATTTCAGAATATCCTTCAGGCTACCCCCGTCGACATACTCCATGACGATATACGGCCCGATGACGGAATCCGTCTCAACATCCATGACGCCGACCACGTTGGGATGACTGATCTCCGCGGCGAGCTTCGCCTCGCGGATAAAACGGTCCAGAAATTCCTTGTTGGTCTCCAGAAGCTCTTTGGGCAGGATTTTGATCACGCGATATCCCAGCGTCTTGTGCATAGCCAGGTAGACTTCGCCCATCCCGCCCTTTCCGATCATTTTTTTGACGGCATACTTCCCGATGGTGCCTTTTTCCAGAATGATGCGCTGCGTCCTCGACATGATCGGCGTGGGCGTCCCGGACGATTCGGACTCGACCGGATCGACCGGATCGGCAGACAGATCCGGTCCGCTCCCGGCGGACGGGGACTGCGGGACGGCAACGGTCTTCATCGTCACAAAAGGATCATTGGACTCCGCGCCGACGGACGCGGCAGGCTTGTCTCCGGCAGGCGGGGGCTGCGGGACGGCAACGGTCTTCATCGTCACAAAAGGATCATTGGACTCCGCGCCGACGGACGCGGCAGGCTTGTCTCCGGCGGACGGGGATGCCTGCATCATGGTCACGGCAGTCGTGAAAACATCGCTCTCGGCGACGGATGACACGAAAAAAAGCTTCACGGCCTCACTGGAAGAAAATACCACCCGGATCTGCCACTCGCCGAGCTGGATGATGTCGCCAGAAGAGACTTTCCGCCTGTCCTGCACCCTGTTGTGGTTGAGGAAGGTCCCGCCCGGACTCCCGTTGTCCCGGATGAACAGTTCCTTCCCGTCTTCCATCAATAGTGCATGACACCCGGAAATCCCCGCCGCCTTCATTACGATGCTGTCGGATTCCGCACTTCCCAGAGAGATTTCGTGGTCGTGAAACTCAACCGGAAAATCCTCATCCGTCAGGCCATGACATATGATCCGCATAGTTGATATGGATTCGTTCGCGTTGTTATGATACAGAAGAAAAAAATCTGTTTTACGACTTTTTTAAACTATATCACGCGGAGATCATATTGCAAGCGGAAATGAAAAGAAATCATGTTTTTGGCAGTGAATCGCGAAGACAGATTCAAAGATGCCTTTCCGGGAAAGAGCCACGCCCACGCGAAAGATGGTGTGTCAAAAGTCAAGCGATTTTGAGATTTTTTTCTGAAAATCTTTATCGAACGGTCTCTGATGAACGACGATGGACCGAAGGATGAGGAGCATTTTTCGCATACAGGCGCAACGGACCGTCATTTTCTTCTT
>JAFZZR010000065.1 GCA_017615635.1 Lentisphaeria bacterium | reverse complement strand
GATCGTTGCCTTTCCAGGGCGTCCCAACTAAACATTCAGCCTGAGTCCTGTCCGCATCGCTTCAGTAAATCATTCCTCATAATTTACCCCACAGATGCAGATGCCGCTACTCACATCTTATTTATCATACCATCTCCTCATTTCTTCCAGAGCGGGGAATTGGTGATGTGTCCGGCAAGGGCCGTGGCGGCCGCCGTGGCGGGACTCATGAGATGGACCATGCCGCCTTTGCCCATGCGCCCGTTGAAATTCCGGTTGGTGGTGGAGGCGCAGACTTCGCCGGGCGCCAGGATCCCGTTGCTCATGCCGAGGCAGGCGCCGCAGGTAGGATTGGTCACGCAGAAGCCCGCATCCATGAAAATCTTGATCAGGCCCTCGTCCAGCGCCTGCGAATAGATGGCGGGCGTGGCGGGCGAAACGATCGCCCGGACCGAGGGATCGATCACGTGACCCTTGAGGACGGCGGCGGCGGCGCGCAGATCGCCGATCCTGCCGTTGGTGCAGGAACCGATGTAGACCTGATCGACTTTCGTGCCTTCCAGTTCGCGGACGGTCTTCACCTGATCGGGCTTGTACCCCACGGTGGCTACCGGCTCCAGAGTGGAAAGATCGAACGTGTATGTCCGGTCGTAGAGGGCGTCGGGATCGGACTGCCACTTGGCAAAGTCGGCCAGCGCGGCTTCCTTCGACTCGTATTCGTTCTGAATGAATGGCCAGAGATAGTCCACCGTCACCTTGTCGGGCGCGCAGATCCCGCAGGTGGCGCCGGCCTCCACGGCCATGTTGCACAGGGTCATGCGGGAATCCATGTCCATGGCGTCGATCCCGGGGCCGGCAAATTCCATGACATACCCGGTGGCCCCGTTGACGGTCAGCGTGCGGATGATCTCCAGGATCAGGTCCTTGGCAAACACGCCTTCCGGCATGACGCCCTGTACCTGGATCCGGATCGTTTTCGGGACCTTCACCGTGAACACGCCCTTGAGGATGCCCACTTCCAGATCCGTTGTTCCAACGCCCGCCGCGAACGCACCGAACGCGCCGTGTGTGCAGGTGTGGGAATCGCCCATGATGATCGTGAACCCAGGACGGACAAATCCCTTTTCCGGAAAAATCGCATGGCAGACGCCGTTCCGTCCGATATCGAAGAAGTCACGGATCCCCTGACGGCGCACCCAGTCGCGGAGCGTCTTGCCCTGGATGGAGGTCTTGGAGTCCTTCGCGGGCGACACGTGATCGATCACCGCCTTGATCTTTTCCGGATCGAACACACGGTCCTTGCCCCGCGCCACCAGATCGTTGATGGCGATCGGCGTTGTGATCTCGTGGCAGAATACGCGGTCCAGCCGGAGGATCCCGGCGCCCGGTTCCGGCTCACTGATGCAATGCGCATCGAAGATTTTGCGTGCAATGGTCTTTCCCATTTTCCGTTCACTTGCCTTTCCCGTTTTCCTGAATGTTCAGGACTGTTTTCATGAACTGATCTCCGGACAGCGCCCCCAGGGATCCTTTCGGTGCATCGGCTTCGCTGTACCGCATAACCGAATCCGGTTTGATATGCGGTCCGCAGACGGCGACAGGCACCGGAGTGCGCGTATGCTTCCGGAGATGGAGCGGCACCGGATGATCCGGCAAAATTGCAAAAGTGACGCCTCGCTCCCGTAAAGCAAGCATGACCGGTCGGACGATTTTTTCATCGAAATCGCGGATGGCCTGAAGTTTCCGGTCGAGCCGGCCCTCATGGCTCGTCTCGTCGATGGCCTCCAGATGCACATACACGAAATCATGATCTTCTATGGCGCGGATGGCCGCCTCGGCCTTCCCCGCATAGTTGGTGTCGATATATCCCGTAGCCCCCTCCACGGGGATCACATCCATGGACGCGCACCGGGCGATCCCCGAAATCACATCCACAGCCGTGATCACCGCGCCTTTCCGGCCCCCGTATTTCTCGGAGAACGCCGGAAACGCAGGCTTGCGCCCCGGACTCCACGGCCAGATCCCGTTGGCCCGGACCGCGCCGGACCGCACCAGCGGATGACCGGAGAGATACTCCCCGCACCGCCGCACCAGATCCGTCACGAATTCCGCGGTGTGACGGGCCTCGGGCGTGTCCTTCAGGGGCGTCCAGGGCAGAGACTCCACCGGCTCGTCCTGAGAAGAATCCGGCTTGAAGTATCCCACGTCGGCGGAGAATTCGCTGCCGTGGAGGATCATCAGATTCCGGTAGCTGACGCCCGGATGGAAGGAGACCTTCTCCGAGCCGAAGTGTTTCTGCAGATCCTCCATCAGGATCCGGGAGTGGTTCCCGTCGATATGCCCCGCGGAATAGTCCTTCAGGATCCCGTTTTCCACCGTCACCAGATTGCAGCGCCAGGCTACGTCGTCCGCCTTCAGCTTCAGCTCCCGGCTGGCGGCCTCGATGGGCCCACGGCCCGGATAGTATTTTGCCAGACTGTATCCCAGAACGGACATGTTCGCCGCATCGGACGAGGTGGGAAATCCTTCCGGCAGAGAGAGAAATGTTCCGGATGCGCCCGTCGACGCAATGAGGTCCATATACGGTGTTTCGGCAGCTTCCAGCGGGGTCTTTCCCCCAAGCTCCGGGATCGGATCATCGGCCATGCCGTCGGCCAGAAACACGACGGCTTTCCCCACTAAATCGTTCTTGCGGACAGGGTCCATTTCTCTTTCTCTCCTAATACTCCTCTGATGGGAGCGTAATATATTCCTTCACCGCCGAAAATGCAAGAACCTTTGCCCGGTCATGCACCGAGTTTTTTTCCGCCGCGGAACGCCCGGACAGACCGCACATGCTTCGTCTTCCGCTCCCGTGCGCCGATGCGGAGATCCCCGGACACCGAAGGCTTCAGCCTGTCCAGCAGCGCGTCCGGCGACAGCTCCCCCGTGCTGTACTTCCGACGTATCTCCCGCGGCGAAAGCCCCAGCCGGTCCCGGACGATCCGCGAAAAGTAGTTGCTGTCCGGGAACCCGCTCCGGACCGCCACTTCGCCGATGGTCTCCGATCCGTTCAGCAGCAGGATGGCACGGCGGATCCGCAGCGCGAGCAGATATGCCCGCGGCGGCAGTCCGGTGATCCTCGTGAAATTATGCCGGAAACAGCTCGGAGAGGTACCCGATGCCTCCGCCAGCTTCCGGATCGTAAAATCCTGCGCGCAGTCCTGTTCCATCAAACGGATGGCGTGGCCGATGGGAAACACGTCCCGGAACGCGGCGCTCTCCGCGGGCGATCCGTTCCGAAGCAGAAAGACCATGATCTGCATGAAAAGAAAATATGCCCCTTCCTGCCAGCCGGGACGGCGGTTCCGGATTTCGCTGCGCAGTTCCGAAAGCATGGGGACCAGCTTCGCCAGCACGACTTCGTCCACCGTCAGCATGCGCGAGCACCGGTTCTCCCCGGTGGACTGAAAATCGAACAGCGTATGATATCCGGGCAGCGTCTCCAGATGCACGCCCGGGATCTCGGTCTTCAGCAGGGACGGATGGAAGATCACGTTGTAGTAGCGGAAGTTCTTCTGATCCAGATAACGATGCGCGCTCCGCTCCGGCATCAGGAACACATGGCCGGCATGGATTGTTTCGCTCCGTTCCTGATTGACATGCCGCGCCGATCCCCCGCACACGATCACCAGCTCATAAAAATCCTTGTGCCGATGCCACAGCACGTTCTGCGAAGTCAGGTGCTGGATCTTCAGCGGCAGGTGTACCGGCGCGTAATAGATCCCGCTGCTTAATTCCACTTCTTCCGGCAAATTTTTCCGCTTTTTTTTGTTTTCGGACATTTTATGCTGATAATAGGACAATTTGTCTATTTTATTTCTCCAATTCCATAGTATAATAAAGTAACAGAAGGATTATAAAATTTCAAACGGAAAATTCAAAAAAACAGCGGATTTTGATCGGAATTACCGAAAAAATACGGAACACGGGCAAGATAACATGAGATCGAATTTCAAAACACCAAATTTCATCCGGCGCAGAGGCGTAGTGCTGTCCCCGGACCGCATGCCCTATGAAAGCGCCCTGACCTTCAATGCGGGGGTCAACCGCTGGCGCGGCGGATATGTCATGCTGTTTCGCAACGACTTCGGGTTCAGCAAAAAAGACTACGACGACTACTACGAAGGCCGGATCGACCGTCTTCCGCCCACGCTGAACAATCTGGGCCTTGCGGTCAGCTCCGACGGACTGCACTGGGATATCCATCCGGAACCCGTCTTTTCCATGAGCGGGAACGGCATCATCCGTGCGTACGACCCCCGGATCACGGATCTGGGCGGAGGCGAGTACGGCGTCTGCTTCGCCGTCGAATCCACGGCGGGCACCCGGGGCG